>DAIOSM010000023.1:0-11369 GCA_036752585.1 Candidatus Nanopelagicaceae bacterium | reverse complement strand
GAGCTGCTATGAAGACGTTGCCGAGCGTTGGTTTCGGTCCCACCCATGGATACCTATATATACATGCTGCACCTCGTGCGGTTTTGAAGAATCTCGAGTGGGGGATGGCTGAAGCCCTACAGATGCCTGTTTCCCTAAAGTGGGAGCCACAACCGCTTCTAAGCGGTTCTTACAGGAGTGAGGTTTCCTGGAATGGAATTCAAGGCACGGGATCGCGACTGGTCAGCACTCTAAAGGGTTGGCATTACATAACCTTCGAATTGTTTGAGTCATCAAGTCAAGGTAGCGATGGTTCTCTTTACATGTTCACACCGGAGTTGGGATTGTTTAGAGGGACGATTAGCCCACACGGGGATTTGATGATCAATGAGAACCAAATCCAAAAGATCTTGAGTGAGAATCTAAGTCCGGTAATCTCAATTGAGGAGATTGAGAACTTATTGGGAAAGAAATGGGATGAAGCGCTCGATCCATATCGACATCTATCTCTAGGAGGAGAAGATCTGGGTGCTAGGCTTTCAGTATGAACGGTGAGAACTCTCGAGAGAAATCATTAGCCCTAGTTATTGCAGCTGCAATTGTCGCGCTGGCGATGGGGCTAGGACTCTCTCAAGTCGGAAAAGGTTTTGCATCACGCACTAGCGAAGGTATAACCGTTACTGGATCGGCTCGTGTTGATGCTGTAGCAGATAAAGTCGTCTGGCAATTAAATGCAGAGTTCGTATCTCCCACTCAAAGTGTTGCAGTATCTAGAGTCACCTCATCTGTAGAGGCCATCGTCAAGTATTTGACCGATGGTGGGATCCCACAAGACGCTATTGAGTTTGGTTCACTATCTGCATATGGCCAGGAAGAGTGGGTAAACGGCACAAGCACTGGAAGAATCTCAAGTTATCGAGCCTCAAGAACTGTCACGGTGAGGACCGATGATGTGCAGAAGGTAAAAGAGTTGAGCACCAATCTTGGAACCCTTCTTGAAGCTGGCGTGAATGTCTCTAACTATGGTCCGCAATATTATGTTTCCAAGTTAAATGAACTTCGCCCTGAATTATTGGAGCAAGCGGTAAAAGATGCTCAAGTAAGGGCGGAAGCGATTGTCGCTGCCACGGGAGGAACAGTAGGAAACATAATGAGCGTGCGCTCTGGGCCTTTCCAAGTCACTTCGCCTGACTCTGTAGATACTTCGGCAGGTGGCTTTTATGACACCTCCACGATTGATAAGACCATCACCTCAACAGTGACGGTCGTCTTCAAGGTCAAGTCGTAGAGCGATTTACAAACCAGATCTGCACACTAAAGGGCTCAACTAGCGTCCTATCGCTTGGCTTACATAACTGCGGCTCTAAATCTGCAATAGGTTTAGCTGAATCGAAAACCGTCCTGAAACTATCTCCCCAGGTTTGATTAGGAAGAGTTAACTCTAATTCTTCCGCTGCGCTATTCAGTATGACGAAGAGCCCCTGCTTATGGGAGGCCTCGACCAGAAAAGCCAAGTGTCGTAGTGAATTGTCTTGCCACGTGTGAGAGGTCATCTCGAGTCCATCTTTATTGAACCAGGCGAGATCCTTTCGCTTGGTTCCTTGATCGAGAGCTCCAGTGAAGAACTCATCGATAACTTCTGCCATATAAGTCGTTCTAATCTTGGAGAGCGATGCCAGGGATTCAAATAGATCGCTCTCTTCTTCGATGCCTTTCCAATCTAGCGCCCAGCCACCATGAAAGTTCTCGGGCGCATCCCACGGTAACTCTGGATTTAAGGAGTACGCGTTATTCGAACCTGATTGGGAGCGGGCAATTTCATCGCCCATGGTCAACATTGGTACGCCGGAGGAGATCAGCAGCGTTGCTAATAGCGATTTCTTGAGCGTTTTGCGAACCTGATTGATTTTTTCATCATCTGTCGAACCCTCATGTCCAACGTTCCAAGAGCGATTCTGATTACTTCCATCATTGTTTCCTTCTTGATTCATCTCATTATGTTTTTCCTGATAAGAGACGAGATCATTCAAAGTGAAACCATCGTGAGCTGTTATGAAATTGATGGAACTAGTGGGTCCTCGGAAGTAGAAGATGTCATTCGAGCCAGCGATGCGGGAAGCGAGGTCTGATACTCCATTACTGTGGCCGCGAGCCGAATCGGCGAGCCAGAACTGACGAACTGCATCGCGATAGGCGTCATTCCACTCTCGCCAGGGATGAGGAAAGTCGCCGAGTGCATATCCCGCGACATCCCATGGCTCGGCGATCAATTTCCGTTCTCGAAGGATCGGATCAGCTGAGATAGCTGAAATCAGCGGTCCGTAAGTATCTATCCCACCATTTCTAGCAAGCGCAGTCGTTAAGTCGAATCGAAACCCATCTACACCGATTACCTCGCTCCACCAGTGGAGCGAATCGATTATTAGCCTTGTAACGAAGGGGCGGCGAGTATCGAGAGTGTTGCCACAACCAGTCACATCTTCATATTGATCATCAACAAGATGGCGATAGAAAGTCTTGTTATCAATGCCTCGAAAAGAGAGCGTTGGTCCGGACTTACCTTCTTCAGCGGTGTGGTTGTAGACCACATCAAGGATTACTTCTATGCCCGCGGCATGCAGTGCATCAACGCTATTTTGCAATTCTCGAATCGGATCCTCGGTTGCAGCATATGCTCGATGCGGCGCTGAAAATGCAATTGGGTTGTAGCCCCAATGATTAACTCGACCGCGAGAGCGAACCGAGGTTTCGCTTAGGTAGTGATGAATTGGAAGTAATTCGATGGCAGTCACGCCAAGTTGCTTCAAGTGTGCGATGACCGAGGGATGGGCGAGCGCTTTATATGTACCACGCTCGTTCTCGGGAATTTCGAGATTCCTAAAGGTCAGCCCTTTAACATGAGCTTCATAGATGAAGGTCTGATTCCAAGGAATATTCGGTCGAGTTATCTCTCGGTGCTTAGAATCGGTTACAACAGAGAGTGGAACGAATTTGGAAGAGTCTCTCTTATCTTGAATCTCAAGGTAGCCATTGCCCAATTCATCGTTTGCTTGGTGGCCAAAGATCTCCGCGACGCTCTTCAAATCTCCCGCGAGTAAGTGCGTATATGGATCAATTAGAACTTTATTCGGGTTGAACCGCCATCCTTGATCGGGGCGCCAAGGTCCGTAGACGCGATAACCGTATTTCTGACCCGCCCTGACTCCAGCAAGATAGCCATGCCAGATCGGACCATCCCGATGCGCTAGGGAGAAGCGGGTTTCTGTGAGTTCTCCATTCGCTTCATTAAAGAGGCATAACTCCACAGCATCTGCGGCGGGCGCCCAGAGCGCGAAGTTCGTCCCTTCTGCCGTTACTTGGGCGCCCAGGTTTCGGGGATCAGCTGGCCTCACTTTGGTATCCAACCACTCAACTGCCTGCGAGGGTTTCATTCAAACTGTGGGGAATCTCCAATTGGAAGGGTTGGTTACTCGCCAGTAGCATCGGCGCATGAAGATCGCCATCTGCGTAAAGCAAGTTCCAGACTCCTGGGCAGAGAAGAAGATGGTCAACGGACGATTGGATCGGGAGAGCGTTGACGCAGTTCTAAATGATCTCGATGAATATGCAATAGAAGAGGCGCTTCGCATTATCGAACCGCTAAATGAAGGTAAAGATTCTCCAGAACACACCATCACCTTGATCTCGATGGGACCAGAGCGCACCACCGAAGCCATTAGAAAAGGTCTATCAATGGGCGCTGATGGCGGAGTTCTAGTTAGTGATCCTGCGCTTGCTGGATCAGATGCTGTTGCAACTGCAAAAGTACTCTCCAAGGTAATTCAAGATGGTGGATTTGATCTAGTCTTCTGTGGCACCGAATCAACTGATGCACGAATGAGCGTCATTCCCGCGATGCTCGCGGAGTCACTCGGTTGGGCTCAACTCACATTTGCTGGTTCGGTGAAAGTTGATGCAGGTTCGAAGAGCGTTGAGATCGCGCGAATGACCGAGAGTGGCGTGGAGACGATGTCAGCGTCATTCCCATGCGTCGTTAGCGTCATTGAGAAGATCAATGAACCACGCTATCCATCATTCAAAGGAATCATGGCTGCCAAGAAGAAGCCTATTGATACCAAGTCCCTCGCAGATATTGGAATCGATTCTGCTCAAGTCGGCACGACTGGTGCGTGGAGTGAGGTCCTTGAAGCAAATCCACGTCCGCCACGGGATAAAGGTTTGAAGCTTGAGGATGCCGGTGACGGTGGCGCGAAGTTAGCTGATTACTTACTCGAGAAGAGGCTGGTCTAAAGATGGCAAACATTCTCTTTCTTGTCGACCATGACGGCTCAAAGGTGGCAAAAACCGCCGGCGAACTAGCATCTTTCGCCAAGCGCGCTGGAAGTGCAATTGGATTGATTCTTGCTAACAATGGCGCTGGCGACTCACTGGCATCTCAACTCTCAGGCATTGAGATGGATCGCTTGATCGTCGTAGAGAACGATGAGATTGCAAAACATGGAATTGCCGCGGCCGTATCTGCCCTTGCTCAAGTAGTCGCAAAAGAGAATCCAGACACTGTCTTGGTTGCATCGTCAGCCCGCGGAAAAGAAATCGCGGGAAGACTTGCGCTTCGAATTGGTGGCGGAGTGATAACGGATGCAGTTGATTTCCGTAGCGATCTATCCACGACCCAATCAGTTTTTGGTGGATCATTTACAGTCAATGCAAAGGTCAAAGTCGGCACTCCAGTCGTCACCATACGTCCTAGCTCTATTGAGGCAGGATCGGCTAGCACAGCTGCTGCCATAGAGAAATTCCAAGTCACAATCGATGAAAGAGATAAATCAGTAACGATTTCTAACTCACAGCCACCAGTTAAGGGCGGACGACCAGATCTAACTGAGGCAAAGATTGTCATTTCAGGTGGAAGAGGAACAAACGGCAACTTCGCGGAAGTTGAAGCGATGGCCGATCTTCTTGGCGCAGCTGTCGGCGCCTCCCGAGCTGCGACTGATGCCGGTTGGTATCCACACACTCATCAGGTGGGCCAAACTGGTAAGACCGTAAGTCCCCAGCTCTACATAGCTTGCGGAATCTCTGGTGCTATCCAGCATCGAGCCGGAATGCAGACTTCAAAAACCATCGTGGCTATCAACAAAGATCCCGAAGCGCCCATCTTCGATCTAGCTGACTTCGGTGTCGTTGGTGATTTATTCGCAGTTCTGCCTCAGGCTCGTGAGGCCATCAAGGCAAAACGCGCATAACTCTCCGTCTCACCTCCGCTTTAGAATTGGCTCATGCCTCGCGTCTATTTTGATAATGCTGCGACCACTCCTATTAACGGGGTCGCGCTACAAGCCTTTGTGGAACAAGCTCGCGAGCTGGGCAACCCATCAAGCCTTCATGGATACGGCAGGGAAGTTCGAAAGAGCGTCGAAGAGGCGCGCGAGAAGATCGCAGCTCTTGTTGGATGTGAAGCTAGCGAAGTTGTCTTCACGGGTAGTGGGACTGAAGCGAACAATCTCGCGATAAAAGGAATCTTCTGGAAGCGTCGGAGTGAGGATGAGAAGCGACGCGTGATCATCACAACTGCTTTCGAGCATCACGCAATTCTCGATCCGGTTCATTGGTTGGCTGAGGTTGAGGGCGCTGAAGTCATTGAAGTACCAGTCACGCGCGACGGATACATAAATATGGAGTTCTTTAGAAGCGCTATTGAAAATCGCAGTAAAGAAATCGCTCTAGTTAGCGTGATTCATGCAAATAATGAGATTGGAACAGTCCAACCAATATCCGAGATTGTAAAGATTGCTGATAACTTCTCAATTCCAGTCCACACCGACGCTATCCAGAGTTTTGGGAAGATTCCATTCTCATTCTCTGAACTCGGTTTATTCGCCATGACAATAAGTGCCCACAAGCTTGGTGGCCCTGTTGGGGTAGGGGCGTTGATCCTTAAGCGTGGCGTTGATGTAACACCGCTGTTGCATGGCGGTGGTCAAGAGCGAGATATCCGCTCTGGAACCATAAATGCCGCAGCCATCGTGGCATTTGCTTCTGCAGCACAAACTGCAGTTAGAAATCGTGAGAAGAATGCTCTGTACGTATCATCTCTTCGCGATGCACTCAAAGAGACAATCAAGGCAGATGTTCCAGACGCGATTTTCAATACGGGTGATGGAGAATGCCTACCAGGAATACTAAATGTCAGATTTCCGAATACTGAAAGTGATTCACTCCTTCTACTTTTCGATGGCGAGGGAATCGCTTGCTCAACGGGCTCTGCCTGTTCAGCTGGCGTTCAGCAACCTAGCCATGTCCTTCTTGCGATGGGATTGAGCGAGAAAGAGGCGAGATCTTCGCTTCGATTCTCCTTGGGCCCGGAGAACTCTCGATCAGATATCGATTATTTCCATACATGTATAAAGAGAGTGATTGAACGCGCAAGAGCCGCTTACCGGAGTACCGCATGAAGTTGATTGCGGCCATGAGCGGAGGAGTCGACTCTGCAGTGGCTGCGGCGCGCGCCAAGGAATCCGGCCACGATGTGATCGGCGTCCATCTCGCGCTCTCCAAGAACCCTAAGAAATATCGTTCAGGCGCACGAGGGTGTTGCACCATAGAAGATTCACATGATGCTCGCCGCGCAGCAGATCGAATTGGGATTCCTTTCTACATCTGGGATATGTCTGAGGAGTTCCATGAGAATGTTGTAGAGAATTTCCTAAGCGAATACGCAAGTGGAAGAACTCCCAATCCATGTCTGCGTTGCAACGAGAAGATTAAGTTCGCCGCAGTTCTTGATCGCGCTAAGGCGATGGGATTCGATGGTGTGGTTACTGGGCACTATGCAAAGACAAAAGAGAGCGAATCTGGCAGGTTGCTCTACCGCGCTGTAGACCCATTGAAAGATCAGTCATATGTCTTAGCTGTACTAAATAGTGACCAACTCCAAGGCGCATTCTTTCCGTTAGGAGATACCAAGAAGGAAGATATCCGCAAAGAAGCTGCAGAGCGCGGATTAACAGTCGCGAACAAACCCGATAGCCATGACATCTGTTTTGTTCCATCAGGCGATAACGCGGGATGGTTAAGAGATCGCCTTGGAAGCGAGACAGGTCCGATTGTTGATGAATCAGGAATGAAGTTGGGTGAACATAAAGGGGCCTATACCTACACAATTGGACAGCGACGCGGTCTAGGAATCACCACTCCAACACCTACGGGGGAGCCGCGCTATGTCTTACGGATAGAACCGAAGAGCAACACTGTGGTTGTTGGAGAGCGCGATTCACTTGCAATAAAGAAGATCGCTGGAGAGAGGGCGATCTGGTGTGGACCGCTCGCTAGCCCCGAAAAAACACGAGGATTTGTACAGGTACGAGCGCATGGGGAGGCGCACCCATGTAGCTATTGGAGTGAGAACTCCGGATCGGGACTAGTGGCTGAATTGGATGAACCAATCTTTGGTCTTGCCACTGGCCAAGCAATGGTGATTTACGATGGTGATCGAGTTGTTGGATCAGCAACGATTGCGAGTACTGAGTGAGTTCGAAGAGCGATAGCTCGATACGGCGGCGGATGAGTGAACTCGCTGAGGAGATTCGCGATCATCAATATCGATATTACGTACAAGACAAACCAATTATTTCTGATGCCGATTTTGATTCCTTATGGCGCGAGCTCGAGAAGTTAGAAGGTTCGCATCCTGAGCTTCGTGATCCAAACTCACCCACTTTGGAAGTCGGAGGCGGATTCGCAACTCACTTCAATCAGTTCGATCATCATGAACGGATGATGAGCCTTGATAATGTCTTTAGCGCCGAAGAGCTCGATGCCTGGTTTGAAAGAGTCAAGAAAGAGGATGATGGCTCTGCCAAGAGTTGGCTCTGTGAACTTAAGGTCGATGGATTAGCGATAAATCTGATCTTCGAAAAAGGAAAATTGGTACGCGCTCTGACTAGAGGAAATGGAACTACGGGTGAGGATGTGACTGTCAATGTCCGAACAATCAAAGGTGTTCCAGTTGCACTTAAGGATTCGTCGCCACCAGAATTAGTTGAAATCAGAGGAGAGATCTACTTTCCACTTGCTGCTTTCAATGAATTAAACGAGGGCCTAGAGGAGTCAGGAAAGAGCACATTTGCAAATCCGCGAAATGCTGCCGCGGGATCATTGCGCCAAAAGGATCCTAAGGTGACTGCTAGCAGGCCCCTCTCGCTCATTGTTCATGGAATCGGCGCAGTTCAAGGTCGCGAATTTGCAACGCAGAGCGACGCTTATGAATTGCTCAAAAAATGGGGCTTACCCGTCTCAAATCGCTATAAAGTCGTCGATTCCAAGGAGAAAGTTAGAGAGTTTGTGGACTATTACTTGGAGCATCGCCACGATGTGGAACACGAGATTGATGGCGTTGTAATCAAAGTAAACGAACGTGCCGCCCAAAAGAGGATTGGAGCAACCTCTAGAGCGCCGAAATGGGCTATCGCCTATAAGTATCCACCAGAAGAAGTCACTACTAAATTAATTGATATTCGAGTCAGCGTTGGGCGAACTGGGCGAGTAACGCCTTTTGGGTTCATGGAACCGGTGCGAGTTGCAGGTTCAACTGTCACAAACGCCACGTTGCATAACATCGAGGAAGTTAGACGTAAAGGTGTCTTGATTGGTGACGTAGTCGTGCTTCGAAAAGCTGGAGATGTAATCCCCGAAATTTTGGGACCAGTCATCGAGCGGCGAAAAGGAGATGAGCGAGAGTTCATCATGCCGAAGAAGTGCCCAGAATGTGGAAGCACGTTGCGCGCCATGAGCGAGGGCGATGTTGATATCAGATGTCCAAATGCACGCTCGTGTCCGGCGCAACTTAGAGAGCGGATCTACTACATAGGATCGCGAGCAGCCCTAGATATCGATGTTCTCGGTTATGAAGCGGCACAAGCGCTACTTGATTCAAAATTAATCCTCGATGAGGGAGACCTCTTCTTGCTAAGTGATAGCGATTTATCCAAGAGCGAATTCTTTAAGAAGAAAGATGGCTCGCTTGCTGCGAATGCTGAGAAGTTGCTTTCGGCCCTCGAGGTAGCTAAGGCAAGGCCACTTTGGAGAGTCCTGGTTGCTTTATCAATCCGCCACGTCGGACCAACCGCAGCCCAAGCTCTCGCTCGCGAATTTGGTTCCATAGATGCTATTGCCAGAGCAACTTCGGAAGAGTTGTCTGCGATTGATGGAGTAGGCGATGTAATAGCCGAGAGCATCCAGGACTGGTTCGATGAAGATTGGCATCGTGAAATCATTGAAAAATGGCGCTCTGCCGGCGTTTCCTTAGAACAAGTCTCAACCAGCTCGAAACCCCAGGTTCTTGCCGGCAAGACCATCGTTGTTACTGGTTCACTGGAGAACTTCACGCGAGATGGTGTGACTGAGGCGATAACTGAGCGCGGAGGTAAAGCGGCCTCGTCCGTCTCGAAGAAGACTGATTATGTCGTGGTCGGAGACGCACCAGGATCTAAAGCAAAGAAAGCTGAGGAGTTGGGAGTCAAGGTCATCGGGGAGCGGGAATTCATGACTCTATTGGAGAAGGGTGAGCTTTAGCAGTTATTATGAGCACCATGTTGAGCAGACTTTTCTCCACTAGGGCTGCAGAGCTCTATAGCGAAACCGGCCGCGAACTACCTGCGTCTCCACTCTTCTTCGGTGCGCTCGCATTCGCGATCCTGATGTTACTTCTATACCTAACGCTGCGACTTGATAAAGATTAAAAACTGCGCGCTTTTTGGTGGCACATTTGATCCGTTTCATAACGGTCATCTTCATTTAATCAAAACTTTATTGGCAACAGAGCGATTCGATTGCTTTGTTGTTATTCCAGCCGGTGACCCATATCAGAAGTCTTTAAAGGCATCAGGTGAAGAGAGACTTTCGATGGTTAAGTCGGCGCTTGCCCATGAAGATATTGAAATAAGTGATTGCGAGATACGTCGAAGTGGACCTTCGTACGCTATAGATACAGTAAAGGAGATGAAGGCCCTGTTCCCTTCCGAGCGATATACGTGGATTCTGGGAAGTGATGCTTTTGCAGGTCTCCCAACATGGAATAGATCTGAAGAATTATCCAAGTTAGTCAACTTCATGGTCGTAAAGCGTCCTGGATCTCCGGAACCTCAACCAATCCCGGGGGTTGAGTCCGAGGTAGTCGAAATAAGCGCTCTCGATATCTCATCGACATCGATACGGAATCACCTCAAGAACGGGGAAGATGTCGGCGATTTACTTCCCGCCTCAGTCGCTAGTTATATAAAGGAGAGGGGGCTCTATGGCGCCGCGTAGTTCCACCTTGGAACACCTCGAGATAGCCGCTGCGGCCGCGCTCGACAAACTTGGTAAGGATTTAATTGCGATCGACCTTACAGAGCAGATGGTTCTGAGCGAAGTCTTTCTACTCGTAAGTGGCGCTAACGAGAGACAGATCGAAGCAATCGGCGATGAAGTTGAATTGAAGTTATCCGCAATCGGTGAGAAGCCGCTGCGCAGAGAGAAGTCTCCGCATTGGATTCTTCTGGATTATGAGGATCTAGTCGTCCATATCCAGACCGATGAAATTCGAAAGTATTACATGTTGGAGCGCCTATGGAATGACTGTCCAAGGATTGAGTTAAAGGCTGTCATTGAGGATGAGAAGAAGCGAGCAAAAAACTAAGTGAGACAGCGAATAGTTCTATGGCGTCATGGTCAGACGGATTGGAATCTTGAGAACCGTTTCCAGGGGCACTCCGATATTCCATTAAACGATACTGGTCATGCCCAGGCGAGAAGAGCAGCGCCGCTATTGATGGGATTAAAGCCTGAGAAGATCATCTGCAGCGATCTGATTCGTACCCAACAGACTGCTGCTGCGCTCGCTGAGATCTCGAGACTTCCTATTCATATTGATGCAGGGCTGCGAGAGACAAATGGCGGTAAGTGGGAAGGTCGCACTGGCGAAGAGAATCGTGCTGATGATTATGAAGGGTTTGTGAATTGGCTAGATGGAAATGACGAGCCCGCGGGTCAAACCGGAGAACGTCGGAGCGAGATTGCAGAACGCGCTGTGGCAGCGATAGAGAGAGCGTTAGATCCTTCAATATCGACCCTGGTGGTTGTCACTCATGGAGGAACTGCGAGAATCGTCATCGGCAAGATGCTTGCATTGCCGATGAATCAGTGGGCAACCATCGGTGGACTCTCAAATGCATCTTGGTCGATTCTTGAAACTGGCCACCACCGCAAAGGCTGGATACTTGTAGAGCACAACGCCGGCTCACTTCCAGAGCCGATATACGGAGAAGAAAGCGGCGCCTAGTTGTTGTAAGGTGCGCATGTTTACGGGGCTATGGCGCAGCTGGTAGCGCACCTGCATGGCATGCAGGGGG
>DAIOSM010000022.1:0-11516 GCA_036752585.1 Candidatus Nanopelagicaceae bacterium | reverse complement strand
AGAGAAAATAGAGCGTCAAAATCAAGACAGTGAGGGCGGAGAATGCTCCCGATAGAACCGTTCTTCCCACTCCAAGCACTCCACCAAAAGCGCCAGTAATCAAAGCGCCATCGGTAAACCAGTTCTCGAATTTGTCTTCCAAGGTCTTGATAAAGCCATAATCCTCATCAAGAGCGAGGAAAGTTTTATTATTCCTCAAGGAGTCGATTAGTTGGGGCGCTCCTTCTACCAGATCATTTACTTGAGAGAAGACGGGAGGAATCACCACTAGCGCTGCTAGAACTACAAACAAGAGCACAAGAACTACAACTGCAAAAACTGCATACCCTCGTCTAGCTAGACGGTTTTCGAGGGCTGTGACAGCAGGATTTAGTCCCATAGCTAGAAAGAGCGAGATGATGATGAGAATAAATACTTGAGTCGCGGATTGAAGGGCTTGGAGTAGCGCGAAGGCTACAAGCGCACCGGTCGTCGCTAGGAAGCCGAAATAGAAGGGATGTTGGACATTGATCGGATCACCCTTCGCACCGAAATCCTCACCCACGGAAGGAGTTTCGGGAGATTTATCACTTGATTTCTTAAAGACTCTCTTTATGCGCGCCATATGAGAAGTCTAGAGCCTGAAAGAATTACGACCATGTCGCCCCACAAGTCTCAGTTAAGAATCACCGGTATCGGTGATGAGATCGCGACTCTCACTAATTTGCCTTGGGAAAAACCGCTGGAGGAGTGGCCCGAGGATCCATCCCTTGCCGCCCAACGCGGAATATCAAGACATATTGTTCGACTTGTTCGTTCAACTCCAGATCCCGATAGTGAGATTTACGCGGTAAAAGAGACCGTTCCGGAGTTTGCTCATCGTGAATATGAAGCGCTCCGCGAGTTGGGACATCGCGGTGCGCCATCGGTCGCCCAAGTCGCTGTCGTGGATGGGCGTACCGCTCATGATGGAAGTGAGCTTCCTTGTGCGATAGTCACTCGTTTTCTTCCATACTCTCTTCCATATCGCGTTCTTCTAAGTGGAACAGTCACACAACATGAAGTCTTCAATATGGCAAATGCGCTTGCCTATTTGTTAGTGCGTTTACATCTATTGGGATTCTGGTGGGGCGATTGCTCATTATCGAATGCGCTCTTTCGTCGAGATGCCGAAGGTTTTGTCGCTTACTTGGTTGATGCTGAGACTGGAGAATTTCAGAAGAAATTGAGTAATGGTCAACGCGAACATGATCTGGATATCGTCCGCTTCAATGTTGCGGCCGAATTGGAGGACTTGAAGCTCTCTGGAGTGCTTTTCCCTGGAATGGATCCGGTCCGAGCGAGCGAATCGATCATCAAGCGCTATCGAAGAATATGGAGCGCACTTAGCGAACCTCAACTTCTTCCGGCGAGCGATCGCCATGCCGTTGAGAAAGCCATGCGCTCACTACAGGATCTCGGATTTGCCGTCGAAGAAGTAGATCTACAAGTTCAAGGTGAGACTGGAACTCTCAAATTCACTCCAAAACTTGTTGCCCCGAACTATCACTCACAACGGCTAAAGGAGTTGATGGGACTTGAAGTAGAGGAGTTGCAAGCAAAGCGGATCCTTGCATCCTTCGATCGTTTCCGATCTCGAGAAATCGCGAAGACCCCAGATAAGAATGAAGCCGCTCAGCGCTGGCTCAATGAGGTCTTCTTGAAGGTAGTGAATTCCGTTCCAGAATCGATGCAGGGACGGATTGAAGATGCCCAGTTCTTCCATGAAGTCCTTGAGCATCGTTGGTATCTCGGCGAAAAAGTAGGTTATGACGTTGGCCTTGAGCGAGCCACCGAGGAGTACATTGCTGAAGTCCTTCCATATAGATCTGATTCAGGCGCTTCTTTTCAGTCATGAAGACTCAGGAACTTTGAGAGAATCTGACAGTGAGCATCCCGCAACTACCTAAGAACTTCGGTCAGGCCTTCGACCTTAGCTCGCTCACAAAGCCCAAGCCTGCGCCGGGTGCGCCACAAGCTAATTTCCTCTCTGCCACAGTCGAGAATTTCATGTCCGACTTCGTCCAGGCCTCTAAAGAGTTACCTGTTTTTCTAATTGCTTACACAGAAAGAGCTCCAGTAACGATTGAGATGAGAGATCTCCTTGCAAAACTATCTCTGGAAGATAAAGGAACTTGGAAGTTTGGTGCAATCGATGTTGAGTCTCAACCACAATTAATCCAAGCGCTTCGTATCCAAAGCCTTCCCGCTGCGGTTGTATTTATCGATGAACAGATGCTGCCACTTCCTGAAGTTCCTAACCGCGAAGATCTATTACGTGCGTTGATTGTTCAAATCTTCAAGATAGCCAAAGAGCGTGGGATGAAAGTCGAAGTACCAGAAATCCCTGAGCCCAAGATGGAACCAGAAGAGGCGGCAGCAATATCTGCCCTTGAGAAGGGTGACTACTCTGGCGCTGCAATGGCCTATCGGAATTGGTTACAGCGGGAACCAAATGAACCGATGGCGAAGCTTGGTTTGGCCCAATGCGAGTTAGCGCTTCGAATCTCTTCTCTTGATTTCGAGCGGACCATAAAGGATGCAAATGAGAAACCTGATTCACTCCAGGATCAATTGATGGCCGCCGATGTCGAGGTGGCGACGGGGAGACATAAGAGTGGATTTGAGAGATTGCTCAAAGCAGTTCGGAGCATGTCAGGTGAGGATAGAGATAAGGCAAAAGAGCACCTTCTATTGCTCTTTCAATTAGTAGATCCAAGCGACCCAGATTTGATCAGGTCTCGACAGGCCTTGGCGAGCGCTCTCTTCTAATGACATCAGCTCCCGGCAAGCCCATTGAGGGCAGAGAGAGGCGTGACCTCCAAGCGATCTTCTTCCTATTTGGTCTTGGTGTTATGTGTCTTGCACCGCGCCTTCCTGACATTAAAGAGAATCTCGGCGTCTCAACCACAATCTTCGGACTAGTGAACATCAGCGGTTCGATCGGCGCTTTATGTGCTCACCTCACAATGGGCCATATCGTCCATCGCCTTGGAGTCTTCAAGGTATGCGTGACTAGCGCTGTTATGACCTATGTGACGATCGGAATTCTCATCGAGTTGAAGAGCGCCGTTATCTACACGATTGTGAACATAATCTGTGGCTTTGCCTGGGCTTCGTATCACATCTCAATAAATGCCCAAGCGCTACATCGCCAATCTGAAAGTGGAAACCAGGTTATTCCGATGCTCCACGGTCTATGGACCGCCGGAGCGGTAGCAACTGCATTCATCGCCTTGTTGATCTCATCGAGCGTCTCACTTAATTGGCATATCTATCCGCTTATCTCAATCGTCCTTCTTCTAAAACTACGCGCCTTCAATAGATTGAAGCCGATCCTCTTGAAGGGTAATGAAGTCACAGAAGATGATGAGATCGTCACTTTCGGTCAGATGATGCGCTCCTTCTCGATAGATTGGGTTGTAAGCATTGGATTCCTCTGTGCACTTCTTCTTGAGATGGCGATGGGAGATTGGGCGACGATCTTGGCTCGTCAGGAGTTTGGGGTCTCGAAATCTCTTGCTGTCATTCCTTACTTCCTCTTTATGTGCTCCATGATTATCGGAAGATTGAGTTACGGAAGGATTAAAGGAGATAGAAGCGATAAGGAGATGGTCCAACCATTTGTCGTTATGGGCGGAGTAATTTTCCTCGTGAGCCTCTTCCTGGGCCTAGAGCTTAAAGAGACCAATCTCTATCTTGGTTACGCAATCTTCTGTATCGGATCGCTACTCTGTGGAATCGGAATCTCCTTCGTCGGTCCGCTCTTCTTCGGCTACGCCTCGGCCCGTTCCGATAAGCCTGGTGGTGTTGCGATTGCCGAACTAGGAGCCGTCAATCAAGTACTGACGCTAGGCGCAAGGTCCATAGTCTCTGTTGTAGCAGGAATAGCTTCGCTGCCAATCGCTCTAATCATCCCTGGAGTGGCTTTGATCCTTGTCGCATTCTTCGTTGCTGCAGCTAGCCAGCCGAAGAAGTAATCAATCTTTTAGGCTAAACCAGACCGTTCCCAGCGGCGGGATTCGTACTTTCGCAGAATAGTTGAACCCTCGCTCTCCTTGAGCCAAGCAATTAACTTCTTTATTTACTACTCCAGATCCACCATATTTCGAATCATCTGTATTTAGCAGTTCAACCCAATCACCAACTACAGGAAGTGGTAGCGAATAAGACTCATGTGGGACAGGGGAGAAGTTGGTTACTGAAACTATGGGCTTACCAGAATCGCTCCATCGAATGAATGCAAGAGTATTGCCCGAGGCATCATCACCAATTAGCCATTGAAATCCTTCTGAAGACACATCGCGTTGCCAGAGAGCCGGTGAACTCTGATAGAGAGAGTTCAAATCTGAAAGTAAGAGTTGAACGCCACGATGCTCTTGATATTCAGTTAGATGCCAATCTAGGGATTGGGATTCACGCCACTCATCATTCTGTGCGAATTCACATCCCATGAAAAGTAACTTCTTCCCGGGGTGCGACCACATATAGCCATAGAGAGCTCGGAGCGTTGCAACTTTCTGCCATCTATCTCCAGGGAATTTATTGACGAGCGCTCCTTTTCCGTGGACGACTTCATCATGTGAGAGCGGAAGTAAGAAGTTCTCACTCCAGGCGTAGAGAATGGAGAAAGTGATCTCATTGTGGTGGTAGACGCGATGAACCGGTTCATGTTTGAGATATTCCAAGGTGTCATGCATCCATCCCATATTCCATTTGAATCCGAAACCCAAACCATTCTCTGAGGTCGGTTTTGTTACTCCGCTCCAAGCTGTCGACTCTTCAGCGATCATCATGATCCCCGGGAATTGCTTATATGCAGTCGCAGTCGCCTCTTGGAGGAAGCGAACGGCCGCTAGGTTCTCGCGCCCACCATGTTCGTTTGGTACCCATTCGCCCTCTTTGCGAGAGTAATCGAGATACAACATCGATGCGACGGCATCGACTCGTAGGCCATCTATATGGAATTCATCTAGCCAATAAAGAGCGCTCGCTACGAGGAAATTACGTACTTCGTTACGTCCAAAATTGAAGATATATGTGCCCCAATCAGGGTGCTCACCGAGGCGTGGATCCTCATGCTCATAGAGTGCGGTCCCATCGAATCTTCCCAGCGCCCATTCATCCTTTGGGAAGTGTGCCGGTACCCAATCAAGGAGAACACCGATTCCCTCGTTATGTAGGTGATCCACTAAGAAACGAAACTCATCCGGAGTTCCAAATCGAGAGGTGGGCGCAAAGTAAGAAGTGACTTGATAACCCCATGAAGGGCTATAGGGATGTTCAGTCACAGGTAAGAACTCAATATGGGTGAATCCCAATTCTTTTACGTAACTACTAAGTTCAATCGCAAGCTCTTGGTAGCTGAGCCCCGGTCGCCATGAACCTAGATGTACTTCATAGATAGAAACCGGCGAACGCCATGGTTGATATCCGGTCCTAGAAGTCATCCAATCTTTATCGCTCCACACATAACTTGATTCATTTACCACTGAAGCTGTTGCAGGCGGTATCTCGGTTTGGCGCGCCAGTGGATCAGCATGATCAACCCAGCGACCATCGCGACCTTGAATTGCAAATTTGTACTTAAGTCCTGGACCGACATCAGGAATGAAGACTTCCCATAAACCATTCGCTCCGAGTGGAATCATCGGATTGGTCTTTCGATCCCAGAAGTTATGGTCACCAATCAAACTCACTGCTCGTGCATTAGGTGCCCAGACCGAGAAAGCAGTACCAATCAATTTTCCTTCGCTGTCGCGCCGGACATGTGCACCTAGCGCGCCCCACAACTTCTCATGTCTTCCTTCGGTGATCAGATAAAGATCTAGTTCGCCTAAAGTGGAATGGGGATTTAGATATCCGACCGGAGGGGATTGGAACTTCTCTTTTGCACCAAAGAGGCGCCGTATTGCCTCTAGCATCAAAGCTTCACGCGACAGATATGCGCGACTCTTCCGATCGGGCGGGCGGGATCGAGCTTTACATATGTATTCGGACTCCAGCTATAGGACTTTTTGTCGAGAAGGTCTAAAACTTCAAAGCTCTCTTTATCTATACCAAGGGCCCACATATCCCAGTGAATTACGGTCTCCTGGGCATGAAAACCATCGAGATTCACTACAACTAGTACGAGGTTATCGCCCTCTCTCTTTGAGTAGGCGATGATCTGATCAGAGTCCGTTGGGTGGAAGTGAAGGTTACGCAATCTTTGTAGCGCAATATTCTTCCGGCGTATCTCATTCAATTGCGTTATGAAGGGAGCGAGTGTTACACCTTTCTTGGCTGCTCCATCCCAGTCACGAACTTTGATCTCATACTTCTCGCTATCGCGATACTCCTCTTTGCCTTCAGCAATCGGAAGATGTTCATAGAGTTCGTATCCGGCATACATTCCCCAAGATGGAGTCATGGTTGATGCGAGGACCGCTCGTAGGGCGAAGACTGCCGGGTTACCACTCTGAAGATGGAAGGGGAGAATGTCTGGCGTATTGACCCAGAAATTTGGTCGGAAGAAAGCGCTGGTGTGCTGTGAAACTTCGCGCCCGTATTCAATTAGCTCTTGCTTGGTGACTCGCCAGGTGAAATATGTGTAGGACTGTTGGAAACCAGCTTTACCTAAAGCATGCATCATCGGCGGATTAGTGAATGCCTCTGATAAGAAGACCACATCAGGGTATTTTGAATTTACTTCTCTGATTAACTCTTGCCAGAAGTGGACCGGCTTAGTGTGGGGGTTATCTACTCGGAATATTGAAATGCCTTTTTCAATCCAGAAGGTAACGATTCGAAGCACTTCTTTAAATAATCCGGGGTAGTCATTATCGAAATTTATGGGATAGATATCTTCATATTTCTTGGGTGGGTTTTCGGCATATGCGATCGTTCCATCAGCTCGCTTTGTAAACCACTCTGGATTGCTCTTCACCCATGGGTGATCAGGTGAGCACTGCAACGCTAAATCCATCGCTACTTCAATATCGTTCTTCTTGGCGACCTTGATGAACTCCTCGAAATCCTTCATAGTTCCAAGGTCTGGATTCACAGCATCATGTCCGCCGGCGCTATTTCCGATTCCCCAAGGAACTCCGGGATCGCTCGGTTGCGCGTTAAGGCTGTTGTTCTTGCCTTTTCTATGCGAGAAACCGATGGGATGGATAGGTGGGATGTAAAGGACATCAAATCCCATCTCCGCGACCGCTGGGATTCGCTTTGCAGCGCTCTGCAAGTTCCCGGGCGTGACGCTTCCATCTGCGTTCTTTACCGCACCCTCACTTCTTGGGAAGAACTCATACCAACTTCCAACAAGCGCGCGTTCGCGCTCTACTCTTATGGGATATGTATCGCTTCTTGACGAGAGGACCTTCTTGAATTCACCTGGGTTCTCGGCGATTACTTCGATGTAGAAATTCCAATCGCCCACCTTGTTCGGGGTTAGGAAAGCTTCGTATCGCGCGCTCTTCGGCCAGATCTCGCGCATTGCAACGCGTGCAGATTCTTTACCTTTAGGATCGATCAATACAGCGTAAGCCTCGAAGGAATCGTGACCTTCTCTAATTATGGTTGCGCCAATCGGCAACCGTTCATTTGGAATCGCTTTCGCGCCGATGAACTCGCCCCCGAAGAAAGTAACAGGGGAGATATCCAGGATCGGAAAGCGACCGATCATCCAGTTCCTTCAGTATTTCCAGGATCTGCAGCGGTCACATCATTAAGGCGATACTTATCGACAGCCTCTTGAACCTTAGCGACTGAGAATTTACCTTCTTTTGCAAGTTGGGCAAGAACTCCAACGGTTATCGATTCCGCATCAATCTTGAAGTGACGACGGAGCGCTCCGCGAGTATCAGAGAGTCCAAAACCATCTGTACCAAGAGAGGTGAAACCCTGTGGGACCCAAGGTGAAATCTGATCTTGGACAGTTCGCATGAAATCACTAACCGCAAGGACGCTACCGTCATAGTCGGCAAGTTTCGTCGTTAGATATGCCTGCTTCTTATCTCTTGGATGTAGAAGATTATGGCGATCAACTTCAAGTCCATCGCGCCGTAGTTCATTCCAAGAAGTAACGCTCCAAACGTTGGCCTGGATGCCCCACTCATCAGCAAGCATCTTCTGCGCCTTAAGCGCTGCGTTTACAGCGATTCCAGAGGCCAAGATGTTGGCGCGGCGCTTCTTCTTTCCGTTCTTCGCCGCAGGGGAGTAGAGATAGATACCTTTGAGAAGACCCTCAACATCAAGATTCTTCGGGGCTTCTGGTTGTAGGTAAGGCTCGTTGTAAACCGTTAGGTAATAGAAGATGTTCTCGCTATTTTCGCCATACATCCTACGAATTCCATCTTTGACTATATGTCCAACTTCGAATGCGAAAGCTGGGTCATAAGAGACAACCGCAGGATTGGTAGAAGCGAGAAGTTGTGAATGTCCATCCTCATGTTGAAGGCCTTCGCCATTGAGTGTTGTGCGTCCGGCGGTAGCTCCCATTACGAATCCGCGTGCCATTTGATCTGCAGCAGCCCAGAAAGCATCGCCAGTTCGCTGGAAGCCAAACATCGAATAGAAGATATAGACCGGAATCATCGGTTCATCATGTGTTGAATATGAAGTTCCTACCGCAGTGAATGAAGCAGTCGAACCAGCTTCATTTATACCTTCATGAAGAATCACACCGCTAGTGGATTCCTTGTAACTAAGAACTAGTTCGCGATCGACCGATGTGTATTTCTGTCCGTGAGGCGAGTAGATCTTCATCGTCGGGAAGAGTGAATCCATACCGAAGGTGCGCGCTTCATCAGGGATGATCGGGACGATTCGCGCTCCGATTCCTTCATCCTTAGCGAGATCCTTCAGAAGTCTTACAAAAGCCATCGTTGTTGCGACTTCTTGGTTACCCGAACCACGCATCACTACATCAAAATGCGATTCTGCAGGCTGTGGCAGCGGCCTAGAGTGATTTCTACGCTTCGGAATCGATCCACCAAGTTCACCACGGCGATCCATCATGTACTTAAACTCTGGCGACTCTTCACCCGGATGGAAATAAGGAGGCAACTTCTCATCCAACTTATCGTCAGGAATCTCTAGATATAGACGATCACGGAGTGCGATCAAGTCATCCTTCTTCAACTTCTTCATCTGGTGGGTCGCGTTACGTCCTTCAAAGTGGGATCCCAAAGTCCATCCCTTGATGGTCTTGGCGAGAATCACCGTCGGGCGACCTTTGTGCTCCGTTGCTGCCTTATAGGCGGCAAAAAGCTTCTGATAATCATGGCCACCGCGCTTGAGGTTCCAAATATCGTCATCGCTCCAATTTGCGACCATCGCTGCAGTCCGTGGATCGCGACCAAAGAAGTTATCGCGTACGAACTTTCCACTCTCAGCTTTGTAGGTCTGGAAATCACCATCAGGTGTCGTGTTCATGAGATCTACAAGCGCGCCCTCAGAATCCATTGCAAATAGTGGATCCCACTCACGGCCCCAGATAACCTTAATTACATTCCAACCAGCACCAGTAAATAGCGCCTCAAGTTCTTGAATGATCTTTCCATTGCCGCGTACCGGGCCATCAAGGCGTTGCAAGTTACAGTTAACTACGAAAGTCAGGTTATCTAGATTCTCACGTGCAGCGAGCGTTAGGGCGCTGACTGATTCTGGTTCATCCATCTCACCATCGCCAAGGAATGCCCAGACTCTTTGATCAGCGGTGTCTTTGATTCCACGGTTATGTAGATATCGATTGAAACGCGCTTGATAAATCGCATTGATGGGACCAAGGCCCATCGAAACTGTTGGGAACTCCCAGAACTCTGGCATCAACCTTGGATGCGGATATGAAGAGAGACCGCCACCAGGATTGGAAAGTTCCTGACGGAAGCCATCAAGTTGTTTCTCGCTTAATCTGCCTTCGAGGAATGCACGTGCATACATTCCAGGAGATGCGTGGCCCTGATAAAAAATCTGATCGCCACCACCGAGATGATCCTTACCGCGGAAGAAATGATTGAAACCAACTTCATAAAGAGCAGCTGACGAAGCAAATGTAGAGATGTGTCCGCCGACTCCAACGCCAGGGCGCTGGGCGCGATGCACCATGATCGCTGCATTCCATCGGATGTAAGCGCGGATACGGCGCTCTAGAAATTCATCTCCTGGGAATGCTGGTTCCTTATCGGGCGGAATCGTGTTCATGTAATCAGTTACGCGAAGATTCGGTAAACCGATGTTCTTCTCATGGGCCTGCTTGAGAAGAGAGAGCATCAGATAGCGAGCGCGTTGAGGGCCGGCATGCTTGATAAGCGCCTCGAGGGATTGCTGCCACTCGGCGGTCTCCTCAGGATTGGTGTCGACGAGTTGGGAGAGGTGGAGGTCTTGGATCGAGTTCGGCTTATCTACGCTCACGCCCCTATCTTTCCGCCTAAGGGCTCTTAGGGCGAAATCTGGAGGTGTGATGCTCGTCAGAAGTTGCGTATCTCCTTCTCAAAGGGTGGACTTGTCTCACTCGCAACGGCAGAAAAGGAGAATCCATTGAGCACCCCTGCGGGGTCGGGCATTGCAGCCCGGATGGGAATCGAAGCGGGCTTCTTAGTACTCCAACGCGGCTTCGGTGAGGATTGCGATTCCACAATTAGTGACGAAATTGCAAAGGTCTCCGGTAGCGCACTCCTCGATGAGAATTCACAAGAAGTAGTCGACGCAGTCATCACATGGTGGCGCGAAGAAGATGGCGATCTAGTTGATGAACTAGTCGATTGCCTTACCTATCTGACTGAAGGGGGAGCAGTTTGGCTCCTGACACCAAAAGTCGGAAGAGATGGCCATGTCGAACCAAGTGACATCAAGGACGCGGCTCCAACAGCTGGTTTGAGTTTAACTTCGACCTTCCAGGCATCGAAGGATTGGATTGCAACAAGACTTGTTGCGCGAAAGATAGGAAAGAAATGACGATAGCAATAGGACAAGAAGCTCCTGACTTCGAGCTTGTTAATCAAAATGGCGAGAAGGTAAAACTCTCATCATTTCGAGGAAGCAAGAACGTTGTAGTCGTCTTCTTCCCATTCGCTTTCACTGGAACTTGTACCGGTGAACTCTGTGCTCTTCGCGATGATCTCTCGGTATTCCAGAACGATAAAGTCCAACTTCTAGCAATCTCCTGCGATGCGATGTTCACACAGAAAGTATTTGCCGAGAAAGAGGGGTATCAATTCCCCCTACTTTCAGATTTTTGGCCACATGGAGCTACCGCCGAAAAGTATGGAGTCTTCAATTCAGAGCGGGG
Source organism: Candidatus Nanopelagicaceae bacterium (assembly GCA_036752585.1). GTDB lineage: Bacteria > Actinomycetota > Actinomycetes > Nanopelagicales > Nanopelagicaceae > MAG-120802. Next base: position 223 of record DAIOSM010000022.1, on the reverse strand, counting down.
ACTTGCGCTTCGCGGAACCTTCATCATCGATAAAGAGGGAATTGTGCGTTGGAGCGTTGTAAATAGCCCAGCAGAAGCGAGAAATCTTGCTGATTACAAGGCAGCGCTAGCTTCGTTATAGACTGCGCACTCGTTCCAAGCAGTAACAATCAGGGCGCTTAGCTCAGTGGTAGAGCGGCTCGTTTACACCGAGTAGGTCGGGGGTTCAAAACCCTCAGCGCCC
>DAIOSM010000021.1:11232-13666 GCA_036752585.1 Candidatus Nanopelagicaceae bacterium | reverse complement strand
CCATACTCAGCCCAAACCCATGCGCCAAATCCAATAGCTACAGCTATGTAGAAGATTGACCAGAAAGTGGCCTCTTTGAACGAGACATCATGCGGTTTGCGAGTGGAGGTTAGAAGATCAAAAAGAAGCAATCCGATTACAAGACCGACGGTTACAAGCCAGACAGTTGAGTTCACATTCATCCCAAGATAGTAGTAGCACGATTTAGCCGGAGCGAATTCAGAACAACAAAGAGACTTGAGAACGCCATGGCGGCCCCAGCATACATTGGGCTTAGCGCTCCAACTGCAGCAATCGGTATACCGATTACGTTATATATAAATGCCCAACCTAAATTAGAACGGATAATTCTCAGGGTTTTCCTAGCAAGGGCAATCGACTCAATCGCAGTCAATAGCGAAGATCTCATCAATGTGATATCAGCCGAAGCTACGGCGGTATCGGTTCCGGTGCCCATGGCCATACTTAAATTAGCTGCTGATAGCGCTGCTGCATCATTGATGCCATCGCCGATCATCAAGACTTTTCCGCCATTAGCTTTGAGCTCTTCAATCTTGGTTATTTTCCGTTCTGGAGTTGCACTTGCGATTACATTCTTCGTAGGAATACCTACTTCAATAGCAATCTGATGTGCGGCTGCCTCGTTATCACCAGTCAATAGCCAAGTTTCGATACCGCGGCTTTGAAACTCTTTTATCGCTCTCGCACTATCTTCCCGCAATGTGTCTCCGACTTCATAAGCAGCAACTGCAATTCCATCTATGGCGACAACTGAGATTGAGTTTCCATGAAGTCGAGCTGCACTTATCGCATTTTCAATCTCATTAGGGAAGCCTAAAGTTGCTCTGCGAATCGCCTCGGGTGAACCGACGAGCACGGGAAGCGTTCCGGAATCGAAACTGACTCGAGCAGCTGCGCCCATTCCTGCAGACTCTGTGTATTCAGATATTGATTTGCGTGCGGTACCGCGCTCAAGAAGGTTTTTGGTGATGGCCTGAGCGACGGGATGATTGCTCTCGCGCTCGATCCCATGTATTGCCATCAGAATCTCTTGATTGCTGATCGGTAATTTTGTGCTGTCGACTAGAACTTCACTCTGGACCTTCATCGATCCGGTTGTAAGAGTGCCGGTCTTATCAAGTACGACGGTATCTATCTTCGGTGCAATCTCAAGAACTGCGACCTTTCTCAAGATGATTCCACGATTGGCGCCACGACCAGAGGCCACCATTAGGGCGACCGGAGTTGCCAACCCGAGGGCACAGGGGCAGGCAATTACTAGTACCGCGACTGCGGCTGCAATCGATGGCGCTAGTTCATTTCCAAGCGCTATCCAGGTCGCGAGAGTTGCGATTGCGATTAGCACGACAATCGGAACAAATACTCCGCTAATGCGATCTGCGATACGTTGAATAGGCGCTTTCTCTGCCTGGGCTGCGAGAACCATCTTGGTAATTCGAGATAACTCGGTATCTGAACCAACGCGCTTTGCCTCGATTATCAAGCGACTACTCTGATTGATTGCTCCAGCAATCACTTCTGAACCAGGCTTCACTTCAACTGGGAGCGACTCTCCGGTTAGAAGCGAGTTATCGACCGTACCAATACCTTCTACTACGACTCCATCGGTAGGGAAACGTTCGCCAGCTCGCACGATGCAACGATCTCCGATGGCAAGGTTTTCGATAGGGGATACAACTTCCTCACCACCTCTAAGGATGATCACTTCTTTTGGATTTAAAGAGAGTAGATGAGATAGAGCCGAGCCAGCACGATGCTTTGCTATTGACTCTAGATATCTACCGAAGATGATGAATGTGACAACCGATGCCGCGACTTCGGCGTAGATATCTCCAGCGCCAGTTGAATTCGCATATATCGACCAGATAAATGCAGTCAATGATCCGAGAGAGATCAAATTATCCATTGTTGGATGTAGAAGATTTCTTATGGCCGCTCGATGAATCGGCCAAGCGAGCAAGAGGACTACTGGCGCACTTAGTCCAATCACCAACCAACCGGTAGGTGAATAAAGCGGGGCAGGAATACCAAGGTCTGACAAGATGCCAAGTAAGAAATCATCGACTCTAAAGTGAAGCGAATGCCACATAGAAAGGATGATCACGGGGATCGTGAGGAGTAGAGATATGAATACCCGCAGCCCCAACCTTCTGGTATTTGAGAAACTCTCACTTTCATCAGTACGTAACTTTGCGCTGTAACCAGCAGCTTTAACGGCATCAATCAGAGTCTTGGTTGGCGTTCCTGGGGGGACGAGTATGTGCGCAGTCTCAGTAGCCAAATTAACGGTGGCCTTCGCGCCCGGAACTTTATTTAACGAGCGCTCGACAGTTGCGACGCATGAAGAACAGGTCATTCCTGCGATATCAAGATCGATCTGCTCTATCGAGCTCATCACCGGCTCTCCGATTCA
>DAIOSM010000021.1:4746-11132 GCA_036752585.1 Candidatus Nanopelagicaceae bacterium | reverse complement strand
AGCACCGTTTACCGAACCTAGAAATTGGCTATGCAAGGCGCGATTTGCTGAGATCCCACTCTTTCCAAACGGACCTGGATTTCCCTCTAGGTCGGAGAAGATTCCACCTGCCTCTTCGACTATCACAGCAAGTGGCACCATATCCCAGAGTGCGAGCGATGGTTCTGCGGCGATATCGACCGCACCTTCTGCAACCAACATGTGTGACCAGAAATCACCGATGCCACGTACTCGCCAGACCTTCTCGAGGAAATTCAGATACGAACCTTTCCGATCGCCCCAACCCGCAAGATCTGAGAAGGAGAGTGATGCATCCGAGAGATTAGAGACTTTGGAGGCGAAGATCTGGGTAGCTATTCCACCATTCACTTCAGTGTAGGCACCAAAACCGGTTGCTGCGTACCATCTGCGAAATAGAGCAGGCGCGCTCACCATTCCTGCAATGACGCGATCTTTGCCATTCTCGTCTCGATGAACCAAGCCAATAAGAGTTGCCCAAATAGGAACACCGCGCAAGAAATTCTTCGTACCATCAATCGGATCGATTACCCAATATCGAGAATTCACTGCAATAGATTCTGGGCGGCCATACTCTTCGCCGATTATCAGATCAGCACCACGTTCCTCTGCAAGAATTTCGCGAATCTTACGTTCAACTGCCTTATCTGCATCAGTCACCGGAGTCGCATCTGGCTTTGTTTCAATCTCAAGATCTTGTGCGCTATAGCGGTCTAGCGAGATTGCATCGCTCTCGTCAGAGAGGCGCTTCAATAGCTCGATATCGCCATTCAAGTCGCCTGGGTAAGTGCGCATAGGCGCTAGGTTATAGGTTGCGATGTTGAAGCGAGGATTCGACGTAGCCCCTCAACTCGCTTTATCGCTTTACCACCGCTCGGGATGTTATTGAGAGCACAACCAGCCTCGTTATGTGAGCAGAGCTTCGGGCAATTGATTATTACTTCTGCAAGTTCCTCGAAGGCGCCAACTACTCGCGATTGATCGACATGCTCCAAGCCAAAGGAGCGAACACCAGGGGTATCAAAGATCCAACCGCCACCGGGAAGCTCAAGCGCATAGGCGCTAGAAGATGTGTGTCTTCCTTTGCCGGTCGCAAGATTCACATCGCCAGTAGCTCGAGATTGATTTTGAAGCAAGGCATTGAAGAGCGTCGACTTCCCGACTCCGGAGTGACCGATTAGAACGGATTTCTTCCCTGTCATTTTTTCCCTTAAAGATTCAAGCGCCTCTTTATCGCCAGCTTTTACAGAGAGCACAAATGTTGAGATATCCAAAGCTTCGTAAGATTCTAGGAATTCACTTGGGTTTGCAAGATCGGATTTAGTCACAACGAGTATCGGTTCGATTCCTTGATCGTATGCGACAACTAAGCAACGATCTACAAATCCATGGCGGGGAGTTGGGTCAGCAGCAGCGACAACAATCACCAAGTTATCGACATTCGCCGCTACAGATTTTTCAAATGCTCCGACATCATCGACCGTTCGGGAGAGTAGATTCTTTCGCGGCATAACCTCAACTGCGCGGGCTAAGGTTCCTTCTGCGCCAGATACATCGCCATCAAGCCTTATCGAATCCCCGACGACAATCGCGTTCTTACCTAACTCTCGCGCCTTCATCGCAGTCACTGTGACCCTGTCTGGAGTTAAACAGGTTATGCGGCCTCTATCGACGGTAGTGACAAAAGCGATCGGCGCCTCTGAATAATCGGGACGATCCTTACTTCTGCGAGGTTTCGAACGAGGGGCTCGTACTCGCGCATCGCTCTCGTCGTAGCGACCAAGGCCACGCTTACTCAAGGATTGAACTCCATAGCCCGGGAAAGTCTGGAAGTGTCTTCTTTGTAGTCTCGATGTTCTCAACTACGACGCCCTTAATCGCCAACCCCATGATCGCTCCTGCGGTAGCGAGACGATGATCCTCATAGCTGTGGAATAGGTGTGTAGCAGTCGCACTTGAACTAGATGAGACGGGTCTAGTCGCACTTTTCGCGGGGCGAATAGTCAAAGCATCACTCTCTTCAATTACCTCGCCGCCATTAGGCCCAATCAAAGCATTTATCTCTTTTGCAAGAGCCGATAAGCGATCAGTTTCATGGAGTCGTAGATGACCAATTCCTCTCAAATATGATGGTGAATCAGCGAGAGCAGCAAGGGCTGCGATCGATGGCGTTAGCTCGCCCTCATCATGTAGATCGATATCAATTCCATTTATTTTTCCCGTTCCAGAGATCTTTAAGCCGCTATCAACAAACTCGATCTCTCCACCCATCTCCGTGAAGATCTCTCGGAGTCGATCTCCCGGTTGAGTTGTAGAGCGTGGCCAATCTCTAATAATCACTTCACCGCCGCAGATAATTGGAGCGGCCATAAACGGCGCAGCATTAGATAGATCTGGCTCAATTACTAGTTCTCGTCCCTTTAAAGGTCCGGGAGCAATCTTCCAATGATCGCTAACCGTTACATCAGCGCCAAAGTCCTTTAGCATCGCGAGAGTCATCTCTATATGAGGAAGCGATGGAAGGGTTTCCCCAATATTCCTTACGATTAATCCCTCACGCATCTTTGGAGCAGCAAGAAGTAGCGCGGAGAGGAATTGACTGGACTTACTCGCATCAACCGCAACTTCACCACCTTTGATCGAGCCCGCGCCATTAATCAGCAATGGGAGTGAGTACCTATTCTTATGGTCGATAGTTACGCCGAGATCTTCAAGAGCTTTGACTAAGGGTCCAACTGGCCGTTCATGTGATCGTGCATCGCCATCAAAGTTGATAAGCCCTTTTGCAAGCGCTGCAACGGGAAGCATGAAGCGCATTACAGTTCCAGCATTACCGACATCAATAGATGCTGGGCCAAATAGCGGCCCAGGGGTTATCTCCCAGACTTCTTCTGCAACTTCGTCCGCAATTCCATTACCTGTGCCACCGCTACTTGATCCGACAAAGTTGATTGAGATGCCAAGAGAGCGAAGAGCTGCAACCATCAAATCAGTATCGCGAGAGCGAAGCGGCCGGATAAGCCTCGATGGAGTATCAGCTAACGCTGCGAGGATTAGCGCGCGGTTTGTTACGGACTTAGATCCGGGGATAGTTATCGTTGCTTGAATTGGCGTAGCGCTATCGCTCTGCTTGCCGCGATATGGCGCGCTCCAATTACTCATAGCCTCAAGTCTATCTAGATGAGGATGCGCTCGACCGAAGATAGATCGACCGAGGATAGATTAGAGCCATGTGCGGACGCTTTGCTCTCTTTGAGATGATCACCGATATCGCAGAAGAGTTCTCGACACTTAACCCAGATGGAGCTCGAAGCCTGCCCATAGATTGGAATATCAAGCCCACTCAAGATATCTACATCATCAAGTCAGATGCAGTTAAGTCAGATGCAGTTAAGCCAGATGCAATCAACTGCGACACCAACCGAAGTATTGATGTGGTCAGTTGGGGCTTGATCGCACCTTGGAGTAAGAGCGGTGAAGAGGCGCTTCGTTCTCAATCTATGGCGATAAATGCGCGTTATGAATCGGTCCACGAGAAACCAACTTTCAAAAGAGCATTTCTCAGAAATCGTTGCCTAATCCCTGCATCTGGTTACTACGAATGGGCGACAGAGCTTGGAAAATATAAGACGAAACAGCCGATCTATATCTCTCGAGAAGATTCGCATCTGCTGGCTTTCACTGGGATATATGAGAGCTGGACGTCGCCTGAAGGAGTAGTGCGAAAGAGTGCGGCACTTATTACAAGGCCTGCAGTAGGAGAGTTGGCAAAGGTGCATGACCGAATGCCGGTGTTCCTGCCCAGAGATCGCTGGGACGCATGGCTTGAACCTGAAACTCGAGATGTTGAATACCTTCGTTCGCTATTGGAGGTCAAGAATCCCGATGAAGGATTGAGATTCTGGCCCGTCCGACCGCTAGTCAACTCCATCAAGAACAATGGAGCGGAGTTGATTGAGCCGGTAGAGCTCGGAGAGCCAGAGACACTCTTCTAGCGATAATCTTCTCCACGATACGTGTGATTCAAATATGAGAGACGATTCAAGAAGGGCGGCTTGAGTTAATTGGTATCGAAGAAGGCGGCAGATAAGAAACCGGAGAATCTTCCGGTTGAAGATGCTGCGCACCTTCTTGAACTTGAGGCAAGCGATCCTAAATCTGGTGGCGAGCTAGTCCGCGTTGATCGCGAGAAAGAATCAGCAGCGGAACGAACTAAGCGATTTGAACGTGATGCGCTCCAGTATATGAATCAACTTTATGCTGCTGCCTTACGCTACACACGTAATCCAGATGATGCTCAAGATCTAGTGCAAGATACCTACGCAAAGGCGTACACCTCTTTCCATCAATTTGAGCCAGGAACAAACCTCAAGGCTTGGCTCTATCGAGTGCTCACCACGACCTTCATCAACACCTACCGTAAAGATCAACGCAGACCGCAGAGAGCAGATTCCGAGATTGAGGATTGGCAGCTAGCGGACTCTGCTTCACACACGAGCGATCAGGGCAAATCCGCAGAAGAGGTTGCTCTAGAGAATCTTCCCGATAGCGATATCAAACGGGCTCTCCACGAGATTCCTGAAGAGTTCCGTATCGCTGTCTATCTCGCAGATGTCGAAGGCTTCTCCTATAAGGAGATCGCTGAAATCGTGGGCGTTCCCGCAGGAACCGTAATGTCGCGACTGCATCGGGGAAGAAAACAGCTCCGGGAGAAGTTGACCGAGTATGCCCGCGAGCTTGGATATGTGAAGGGGGGTAAGCCATGACTCCGATTTCCTGTGAAGTCTGTCAAGAGTGGCTAGTTCCTTTCCTTGATAACCAGATCGAAGATTCGGCGGTATTCAACGAGATTGCGTTCCACTTACAAGATTGCGCCGACTGTAGAGCTCAGCTCGAGTTTGAGCGCCGTACCGTGGAGATGATTAGAGCCCTTCTAACAAGGTCTTGCTGTGAGACTGCTCCAACCACATTGCAAGACCGAGTCGCGCACCAACTTCATCTATTGCAACTTCAGCAATTAGCTGGATTCACTCAGACTGAGATCATCAGACAATATCGACGTACTGAGATAACGATTGATGGTGAGACTCAGATTGAAATCGAGACCTCACACGAGATCAGAAGAGATTTCCCGCTCGCCTAAGTTGATTGGGTAAGGAAATTTCTTTCACGAGTTACCTGTCACAAGTTAACTTTTATTAACTCTGTGACGCGATCTGGCTCTCATGGCGCTTCACAGTCGCAATCACTCGATATGTGATTGGCAGAAGGATCACCTCAAATAGCGTCTTATAGAGATATCCAGTTGCTAGATAATTCAAGAATTCCTCGAAATTCAATCTTCCAAGAGATGCGATCAGGGTGAAGACCAACGTGTCTACGAATTCACCGACAACTGTAGATCCAATGAGGCGTGTCCAGAGTTTGTTTGCGTATCTCTTTCCAGCGGTCTTCTCTTTGATCCAAGTTAAAGTCCAGGCATTAGAGAGTTGTCCAAGTAAGAATGCGATGACGCTCGCGGCGACGATTTGAGGGACGAAGCCGAGGATGGATTCGAATGCAGCCTGATTCTCCCAACCATCCGCGGCGGGAGATATTTGAACCAACCAGAAGGTAAGACCTGCCAAGATCCCGATTCCGAATCCGGTGTAGATGATTCGACGGGCGGCTTTGAAACCATAAACCTCAGTTAGGACATCACCGAGAATGTAGGTGAGGGGAAATAGGAATGCGCCGCCATCGGTCTTAATTGGACCGAAATCTATGAACTTGGTCGCACCGATATTTGAGATCAAGAGAAGGGAGCAGAAGATGGCAGCAAGTATTGGGTACCAGCTACGTAAGTGATTGGAAGTTGAGAGATTGGAACTCATTGATGCAAAAGATACCGGAGTTTGGCTATCTGAACCCCTAGATTTACCGCCATGAGAAGCGATTCACTAATCGGCGCTGTTGGGATTTCCCAGATGAGCGTCCGCCCTGGTGATACTGCTCTTGCTCATGGATCAGGGGATATGCCGATTCTCTCCAATAGTTTCTTATTGGTTTTGATGGAGAGCGCTTGCAATTCAGCACTTGCAGAGTTCCTAGATAACGGTGAATCTACAATCCTCACCGATATCGATATTGAGATCCATCAGCCGGTTGGAATTGGTTCTGAGGTACAAGGAGCAGCGACTTGTATCGCATATGAAGAGAACGTACTTACATTTGCCTGCGAAATACATGACGGTCCGCGCTTAGTCGCCGCATCGATGATGCGAAGGACTGTTGTGGAACGAGTTTCATTCCTTGCGCGGACCGCCGCTTTGACGATCATGTCCCAACAGGGCGAAAGTCAGTAAATACCAACCTCCGGTTACTGCTAG
>DAIOSM010000021.1:0-4646 GCA_036752585.1 Candidatus Nanopelagicaceae bacterium | reverse complement strand
GTGGCCCAGAAGATCTCAGCGATCTCATCGATCTTTGCGATCAACTTCTCGGCAACCGCAACATCGTTGGTTCCCTTTGTTCCTGCGGCACCTGCAAGCTTGGTCGCCTCATTGAATAGACCATGAAGTTGTGGGTAAGCCTCAAAGTGATTTGGCTTGAAATAGTCAGTCCAAAGAACCCAGAGATGCTCTTTGACTTGGTGTGAACGCTCTTCCTTGATTGCAACAGCGCGAGATTTGAAATCTTGATCGTTGGAAGCCGCGTACTTCTCCATACAGGCCTTTACCGAAAGGGCTTCGATCTTTGCCTGTGCAGGATCGTAAACGCCACATGGAAGGTCGCAGTGCGCATAGACGGTTAGCATCGTTGGTAGCTCGCTTTCTCTTCAGTTCCGTGATGAATCCATTATTCAGATACATCTAGTTAAACCTCAAACTTCGGTTATGAAAGACTACCCGCCATGGCCATTTTTCGCCTATCGCGCTCCTTCGCCCAAAAACATCTCGCCAGCCTCTGGCCCTACCGGCGGGCGCGAGTTTCGGGTAACTCCATGGAGCCGACCTTTAAAGATGGCGACGTTCTCTTGGTTCGAATCTTCAAGCAGACTCCCGTCGATATGCCGTTACTTACAGTTGTATTAATCGAACGAGAGGTTCAACCTGGGATCTTCTATATAAAACGAATTCAGAAGTCCCATGGTGGTGCCTATTGGGTTGAGGGCGATAACCGTGACCCGGATATTCAAGAACGGATGAGCGATTCAAAGAGTTGGGGATATATACAAAGTCACGAGATACGAGGAAAAGTTCTCTTTAGATTAAAGAAGAAAGCGAAATCGTAAGCCTCTATTGCAAAAGCCTCTATTGCAAATTGAGCCGGAGCAAATTAAGTAAGAGAAGAATTCGTTAAGGCAGATTGAATTAAGGCAGATTGAATTAGAGCAGTCTTAACTAACGAGAGAAGGCTTCAGCAATGAGCGCCTTCTGCTCCTCTTCATGTACATGAATACTGCCGGTAGCTGGGCTTGCTGCTGCGCGACGAGAGACGCGGCGGATTTCACGAGCCATACTCGCAGCCTTCATCGCTTCACCTAATGTTGCAGAGACAAATGGCCAAGGACCTTGATTTGCTGGTTCATCTTGAACCCAGAGAACGGTCGCATTTGGATGACGGTTGATCTCCGCCAAAATCTCAGAAGTTGGAAGCGGATAAAGTTGTTCAACGCGAGCAATCGCAGTTGCTGTATCTCCCAAGCGAGCGCGCTCAGCCAATAGCTCCCAATAGACCTTACCGCTGCAGAGAATCAAACGTGATGCGTTTGAAACTTCACTATCGGGAATCAATGGTCTAAATGTTCCAGCAGTGAAATCAGATAGTTTCGATGCTGCTGCCTTCAAGCGGAGCATTGATTTCGGTTCGAAGACAATGAGTGGCTTACGAGCCGGATTCTTGGTGTGCCACCTTAGAAGGTGGAAGTAAGAAGCAGCCGAAGATGGTTGCGCTACGGTCATATTGTTCTCGGCGCAGAGCGTCAGGAATCGTTCGATTCGACCTGAGGAGTGATCTGGTCCTTGTCCCTCATATCCATGAGGCAAGAGGAGTACTACAGAGGAACGCTCGCCCCACTTTTGAAGTGAGGATGAGATGAACTCATCGATCACGGTCTGGGCGCCATTAGCGAAATCACCGAACTGCGCCTCCCAGAGAACTAGCGCATTGGCGCGCTCTAAGGAATAGCCATACTCAAAGCCCATCGCTGCGTACTCAGAGAGGAGCGATTCCACTACAAAGAATTGATTCTCTGCAGAAGCCGAATCTGCATCACCGGAGATAAGTGCGCGTAGCGGAATCCATTCGCTGCCATCGCTGTAATCACGGACGATTGCATGGCGATTAGAGAATGTTCCGCGGCCAACATCCTGGCCAGCGATTCGAACTGGATGGCCATCGAGAAGTAATGAGCCAAATGCGAGCATCTCACCGCCCGACCAATCGATAGTTCCGTCATCGAGCATGGTGATGCGACGCTGAAGTTGAGGCATTAACTTCGGATGGACTTGGAAGTTAGCTGGCACTGCAACCTGGGTGGCGGCGATCTTTCGAGCAACTTCCTCAGCGATAGAAGTATTTGTCTTATTTGGATCCAATTCCTCAAGTCGATCAAAGTTCGGCTTCTCCGGACGCTTGTCATGAACTGAAGCAAAGATTCCCTCTAGTTGGGTCTGGAACTCTTGAGCGATTCCATCGGCCTCTTCTTGAGTGATATCACCGCGTCCAACCAGCGCTTCTGCATAGAGAACGCGAGTAGTTCGCTTTGCATCAATCAACTTATACATACGTGGTTGGGTGAAGCTTGGTTCATCACCTTCGTTATGGCCGCGACGTCGATAGCAGACCATGTCGATTACGACATCCTTATTGAAGGTCTGGCGATATTCGAATGCGACTCGAGCAACTCTTACGCAAGCTTCAGGATCATCGCCATTTACATGGAAGACCGGAGCCTGAATCATCTTTGCCACATCCGTTGCGTAGCGAGATGAACGCGCTGCTTCTGGAGATGTAGTGAATCCAACTTGGTTATTGATGATTACATGGATGGTTCCGCCGGTGCGATAACCGCGAAGCTTCGACATTGCAAGAGTCTCAGCAACAACACCTTGTCCAGCGAACGCGGCATCACCATGAATGAGAACTGGAAGTACCGAGAAGGCGTTCTTCACATTCTTCTTATCCTGCTTTGCGCGGACTATTCCCTCGAGGACTGGATTAACAGCCTCTAGGTGCGATGGATTGGCAGCGAGATAGATCTTGGTCTTATCGCCGCTCTCGGTTACGAAGTCACCATAAGTTCCGAGGTGATACTTGACGTCACCAGAACCTTGAACAGAGTTCTCTTGGTAGTGGCCTTCGAACTCTTGGAAGATCTGGCCGTAGGACTTACCCGCGACATTTGCTAGAACATTCAAGCGACCACGATGCGGCATACCGATGCAGACTTCATCAAGTCCAGACTTTGCGGCATAACGAGCGATTGTGTCGAGGAGTGGAATGACAGATTCGCCACCTTCGAGAGAGAAGCGCTTCTGGCCGATGAACTTTGTGTGCAAGAAGGTCTCGAATGCTTCTGCAGAGTTCAATTTGCGCAAGATTCGGAGTTGATCTTCGCGAGTAAAGAATGGAGAACCAACCTCTACCTGATCTTGGATCCACTTACGCTCTTCAGGTGAATCGATATACATATATTCGATTCCGATCGAGCGGCAGTAAGAGTCGCGGAGGATTCCGAGGATGTTCCGCAATTTCGCTGAATTTCTTCCGCCGAATCCACCAGTTGCGAAATCTCTATCGAGATCCCAGAGCGTTAGGCCATGTGTGACCACATCGAGATCTGGATGGCTCCGTTGTTGATACTCAAGCGGATCGATATCAGCCATCAGATGGCCAAATGTGCGGTATGAGTTGATTAGATTCTGAACGCGAGCAGTCTTATTTACCTGTGACTCGCTCTCGAACTGCATATCTGCGTGCCAATGAATTGGAACGTAAGGAATTCGTAGCGCTGCAAAGATCTCTTCATAGAAGTTCTCGGCCCCGAGAAGAATTTCATGGATTCGCCGGAGGAAATCACCAGATTGTGCGCCTTGGATGACGCGGTGATCGTAAGTTGAAGTGAGCGTTACAACCTTGGAGATCGCAAGGCGGGCAATAGTCTCTTCGCTCGCTCCTTGGAATTCAGCTGGGTAATCCATCGCTCCAACACCAAGAATCAGGCCTTGACCTTGAACTAGGCGAGGGACAGAGTGAACTGTTCCGATGGTTCCTGGATTAGTGAGAGAGCATGTAGTTCCTGCGAAATCCTCTACAGCGAGAGTTCCTTTGCGAGCCTTCTTAACCAGAGATTCGTAGGTCGCCCAGAACTGGCCGAAGTCCATACCTTCGCAGCCCTTGATTGAAGGCACCAATAGCTGGCGTGAGCCATCCTCTTTAGCTAGATCAATCGCGATACCAAGGTTTATGTGCTCGGGATATCCGATAGCTGGCTTGCCATCTTGCTCAGTGAAGAAGGCGTTCATTTCTGGCATCGCACGGAGCGCCTTGATCATGGCGTAACCGATGATGTGGGTGAAAGAGACCTTGCCGCCGCGGGCGCGCTTTAAGTGATTGTTGATTACGGTTCGGTTGTCGATCATTAACTTTGCAGGAATTGCGCGGACGCTTGTTGCAGTTGGAACAGATAATGAAGCTTCCATGCTCTGAACAACTCGATTAGCAACTCCGCGAAGCGGTTCGATTCGAGCAGCCGATGGAGATGAAATCTCTTGGACTGGTTTTGATATTGGTTGCGCTGGAGTCGGAGTTGGTTGCTGAGCCGGACGAACAACTTGTTGGACTACTTGTTGCGCGGGTTGTTGTGCTTGTGGAGTAGCAACTTGTGGAGTTACAACTGGAGGCACTGGAACAGGTGATACTGGAGTTGGTGTTGATGGAGCTGGTTGTTTCAAATCACGCTTCGGAACTGGTGGTGTTCCGGGAGCAGCTGCGACATTTGCACTGGCGCCGTTTGCACTAGCACCATTTGCATTAGCTCCAGACGAAGCTGAACCGTTAGCACCTGGCTTGTATCCAGCGAAGAATGTCTTCC
>DAIOSM010000020.1:0-13723 GCA_036752585.1 Candidatus Nanopelagicaceae bacterium | reverse complement strand
AAGATTCTTCACGAACGAGCGCTCCTTGATGACATCTCAGCGCGTAGCGAAGTTGATCGTTATCTAGGTTGGCCCGGACAAGCCATCTCTTACAAAGTTGGCGAGCGCTTCATGATGGAAGCAAGAGAAGATGCCAAGAAGCGACTTGGGGCTAACTTCAATCTCAAGAAGTTCCATTCCTATGTTTTAAATCTCGGACCAATGGGACTTGATCCATTTAAGGCAGAGATGGCCGCTTGGAACGGCCAATAACCCTCCGCTAGACTCTCGCTGTTGTTTCCGGGGTCGGTGTAATTCCGAACCGGCAGTCAAAGTCTGCGACCCGCTAGCAGCCAGCTATCGGTGGACTTGGTGAGATTCCAAGACCGACGGTTAAAGTCCGGATGAGAGGAAACAAATACGCGCAGCCCTGCGCGTGCTCTTTTGCGCACCCCGGAAATCTTTCGGAGGTGACGACCATGACCGATCTATTAACACTCATGCGTCGCGCCGATCAACTTTCAAAACTTGGTCTGGGAAAAACTTCACCTAATCCGATAGTCGGCGCACTTGTTGTTGATAATCATGGTGAGTTAATCAGTGAGGGTTTCCACCATCGCGAGTTTGGTGGCAAACATGCAGAGATAGTCGCATTAGAAGCGGCTGGTGCTCGCGCCCAAGGTGCAACTTTGATCCTTACTCTCGAACCCTGTAATCATCATGGAAAGACTCCTCCCTGCACTCAAGCGATCATGGCATCAGGAATAAAGAGAGTGATATTTGCGGTAACCGATCCAAATCCTAAAGCTGCCGGAGGCGCAGATACTTTACGACGAGCCGGAATCGAAGTTGAAGGTGGCCTACTAGCGGATGAAGTTAGCTTCACGAATAGAGCATGGTTGACGAAGATAAACCGTTCTCGTCCTTACATAACATTAAAAGTTGCGACTTCCTTGGATGGCAAAGTCGCGGCATCTGATGGATCATCGAAGTGGATAACCAGCGAGCTTTCTCGCCTCGATGTCCAGAAGTTAAGAAGTGAGTGTGACGCAATCGTGACTGGTACCGGAACGGTCATCTCTGACGATCCAGCGATGACCGTTAGAGGGGTTGATAGGAACAACTTTGAATTCAAACCGACTCGCGTCGTCATGGGTAAAAGAGCAATTCCTGCAGGATCAAAGATCCTAGACGAGAGCGCATCTACAGTTCATATCGAGAGTCACAATCTCTCATCACTTCTCGAGCTGGCAGAAGAGAGGGGCTGGAACCGGATTCTTGTGGAAGCGGGACCTAAGTTGACCAGCGCATTCTTAAGAGCCGAACTCTTTGATGAGTTATTCATCTATCAGGCTCCAACACTTCTCGGAGGCAACTTTGATTTCGTTGGAGACTTTGAAGTGAGAAATATCCAGGAGCGCCTTGACCTAGAACTCCACTCCTCTGAAGTTATTGGTGAGGTAGAGAAGAACTTGCGGATACATCTATTGGCGGTGACTCAATAATGTTCACTGGATTAGTTGCCGACAAGGGCCAAGTCCTTGAGATTAAGAAGGATAGCGAATCAGCTCTCTTTAGGATTGAAAGTAAATTAACTGCCGAAATCAAGATTGGCGACTCGATAAGCGTTAACGGTGTCTGTTTGACTGCCATCTCTCTGGGTGAACAATCCTTTGAGGCCGATGTCATGATTCAAACGCTTCGAATCACAAGTCTTAGCTCTCTAAAGGTAGGAGATCCCGTAAATCTTGAACTGGCAGCAAGAGCTGATTCGAGGCTCGGCGGACACATCGTCCAGGGACATGTCGATGGCGTAGGTAAAGTTCGAGAGAACTCACAAGGGGAGAAGTGGAATAAGTTCGTAGTTTCGGTACCAGAAAATCTAACTAAGTACATAGTAAACCAGGGCTCGATTGCAATCGATGGAGTCTCCCTCACGGTTGGCGAAATACTCGGTAGTTCGGTAACTCTCTGGCTAATTCCAGAGACGCTCGAAAAGACAAACCTTGCTGATAAGAAGAGTGAAGATCTGGTGAATATAGAAGTGGACGTGATTGCAAAGTATGTCGAGAAGCTTATGAATCGCGGTGGTTCTGATGCGAAGTGAACTAGATAAGGCGATAGAGGAATTTCGAAGTGGCGGATTTGTAATAGTCACCGACGATGCAGATAGAGAGAATGAAGGCGATCTCTTCCTTCTAGCTAGTGCGGCGACGACCGAGAAGATTGGATTCATGATCCGATACACCTCGGGCGTCATATGTGTCGCTATGACCGAAGAGCGTTCTCGACAACTTCACCTACCCCTTATGGTCAAGCAGAACCAAGATACGAAGCGAACAGCATTCACAGTGACTGTTGATGTAAAGCATGGAATTACGACCGGAATCAGCGCAGAAGAGCGCGCCAACACTATTCGGGCGCTAGCTGATGCAAGATCTACGGCTGAGGATTTCATCCGCCCTGGGCATATTTTTCCGCTCATCGCTGATGAAGGTGGATTGATGGCACGTCGGGGACATACCGAAGCAATCGTTGAACTCTGTTATCTGGCCGGCGAAACTCCAGTAGGAGTAATCAGCGAATTGGTCAATGAAGATGGATCGATGATGCGGGGCAAGGAGCTCGTTGACTTTGCAAGCCAGCACGCGATCCCGATGATTACTATCGAAGAGCTTTCAAAGTCCCTCGCTCCTGTCCGAAGTAAAGTTAGTGAGAAACTTGAATGGGCGAAGCTGCCTCGTGCTAATTCAGAGTGGCGAATTGCAACTCATTCCGGACAAGGTGGAGTTACTCATGCAGTTCTGGCGCTTGGTGACACAAACAAAAAAGAAACGCTGGTGCGGGTCCACTCAGAATGTCTAACTGGAGATGTTCTTGGATCTATGCGTTGCGACTGTGGCGACCAACTTGCAGAAGCCATGAAGGCGATCGAAGAAGTCGGTTCAGGTCTAGTCATATATCTCCGTGAACACGAGGGAAGAGGTATTGGACTAGGTGAAAAGATTCGGGCTTATCGATTACAGGATGAAGGATTAGATACCGTAGACGCGAACCTTGCATTAGGTCATGGGATAGATGAACGTGACTTTCAGGATGCCGTCGAGATCCTGAGAGATCTAGGTCTCGAAGATGTAACTCTGTTGACAAATAATCCGGTGAAGGTCGAGACGCTAAAGTCAGCAGGAATAAAAGTAAAGGCAAAACCACTTATCAGTAAACCAAATCCTCATAACATCAATTACTTGAGAGCTAAGAGTGAGCGACTGGGCCACTCCATTAGTGAAACTAGAGAGGGCTCCTAATGTCGGGAAATGCGCCAAAAGTAGAAGTTCCATCACTTACTGGAGCGAAGGTAGCGATCATCTCAGCGAGGTGGCATCAAGAAATCTGTGATGCCTTGGTTGCTGGAGCTGAACGTGCATTGATTGAGGCGCACGTAAAGGACATAGAGAAAATTCATGTTCCTGGTTCATTTGAGTTACCTCTAGCTGCCCAATTCGCATTAAAGGCCGGAGCAGATGCTGCAGTCGTTGTTGGAGTTGTGCTCCGCGGCGAGACACCACACTTTGATTATGTCTGCAAGGGTGTGACTGATGGCGTGATGCAGGTCTCGCTCGCCTTGGATAAACCGATCGGATTCGGTGTTCTTACTGTGGATACGGTCGCACAGGCGATTGCAAGAAGTGGAGTTCCTGGAAGTAAGGAAGATAAAGGTTATGACAGCGCATTAGCTGCGCTTGAACTTCTTCGCGTAAAGCGTGAGCTAGATGGTAGGTTGAGGAAGTGAGCTCAGCTGGTGAAAAGTTCCGCGCCGCACTAAAGAGTGAGTCACCGCTACAAATAATCGGAACAATCAACGCGAATCATGCGCTACTCGCAAAGAGAGCTGGTTATCGCGCCATCTATCTCTCTGGCGGTGGTGTCGCTGCTGGTTCTCTAGGCGTACCTGATCTTGGTATAACAACGCTGGAAGATGTCTTAGTCGACGTGAGACGAATAACTGCGGTATGTGATCTTCCCTTACTAGTTGATATCGATACTGGTTTTGGTCCTTCTGCATTCAATATTCAACGCACCGTAAAATCATTGATAGATGCGGGAGCTGCAGCTGCACACATGGAGGACCAAATCGGAGCAAAACGATGTGGTCACCGTCCAAACAAAGAGGTGGTCTCAACTCAGGAAATGGTAGATCGCATCAGAGCGGCCGATATCGCAAGAGGAAGCGATTCCTTCTATCTGATTGCTAGAACTGATGCAGTCGCTGTCGAAAGTCTAGATAGCGCGATCTTGCGGGCGAAGGCATATGTAGAAGCGGGCGCAGACGCGATTTTTGCCGAAGCTATCCGTACCCTCGAGGATTACAAACGCTTCACTTCCGAGGTAGAAGTTCCAGTCCTTGCCAATATAACTGAGTTCGGACTTACTCCTCTCTTCACGCTAGAAGAGCTAAAAGGAGCCGGAATCGCGATGGCCCTGTATCCATTATCTGCATTCCGCGCGATGAATAAAGCTGCAGAGCGAGTCTTTGAAGTCATACGCAAAGAAGGAACCCAGAAATCAATCTTGGGCGAGATGCAGACTCGCGAAGAGTTGTATGAGCGGATCAATTACTATGAATATGAGAAGTCGTTGGATGAATTTCAAGCTGAGAAGCGCGGGGAATGAGCGAATTCAAGTCAAAGAAGTCGGTCGCGCTCTCTGGAGTACCCGCTGGAAATACCGCACTCTCGACTGTTGGACAGAATGGGAATGAACTTCACTATCTTGGCTATGACATAAAGGATCTCTCGGAGAACTGCGAGTTTGAAGAAGTAGCTTTTTTGATTCTCTATGGAAAATTACCGAACAAAAGCGAGTTAGATTCTTATAAAGAGAAACTCAAGTCGCTACGCACACTCCCATCACAGGTTCTAACTATCTTGGAGAACATCCCGGCAAGTGCCCACCCAATGGATGTGGTGCGAACTGGAGTCTCCGCTCTTGGATGTCTCAACCCTGAGTTAAGTAGCCATGATGATGAAGCGGCGCTAGAGGTCGCAAATCGCCTGATTGCCTCAACCCCTTCGATGCTTCTCTATTGGTATCACTTCTCTAACAATGGAAAACGAATTTCGCTCGAAACCGAAGCAGATTCTGTTGGTGAGCATTTCTTGACGCTACTTCACGATAAGAAACCATCTGCTCTATGGATTCGGGCCATGCATACATCGCTAATTCTCTATGCGGAGCATGAGTTCAATGCGTCCACATTCACTGCTCGTGTTATTGCAGGAACTGGTTCAGATATGTACTCGAGCATCACGGGAGCGATTGGAGCCCTCCGTGGACCGAAACATGGCGGTGCAAATGAGGTTGCCCTTGAGATACAAGAGCGATATTCCTCAGCTGACCAAGCTGAAGCAGATATTTCCAAGCGGATTGCCAATAGAGAAGTGATAATCGGATTTGGCCATCCCGTATATACAGTGGCCGATCCAAGAAATCCCATCATCAAGTCAATCGCTAGAGAGCTCTCTGGCGGCCAAGGTATCTATGAGATTGCAGAACGAATCGAGAAAGTTATGTGGGAGCAGAAGAAGATGTTCCCAAACCTAGATTGGTTCTCTGCTGTGGCTTACAAGGAAATGGGTATTCCTACCTCGTTCTTCACACCGATATTCATCTTCGCTCGAATAACAGGTTGGGCAGGTCACATAATTGAGCAGCGTCATGACAACAAAATAATCCGGCCTAGTGCAAACTATGTCGGCCCCGAAAATAGAGCTTTTGTGAGGATGGAGGATCGGTAAATGTCTGCCAATTTCACCAAATCAGAACTTCCTTTTGATCAAGAGATTGTTGATATCGTCGACTATGTACTGAATTACAAGATTGATTCTGAGTTGGCGAAGAAGACTGCTTGGTATTGCTTTCTTGACACGATTGGTTGCGGTTTAGAGTCTCTAGAGTATGAAGCCTGTCGAAAACTCCTTGGACCAGTCGTCCCAGGCGTAAGGATCGAAAATGGCGTACGGGTTCCTGGAACCGATTATGAATTGGATCCTGTCCAAGGAGCATTCAGTATCGGAGCTGCTATCCGATGGTTGGATTTCAATGACACCTGGTTAGCAGCTGAATGGGGCCATCCTTCAGATAATCTCGGTGGAATTTTGGCGGTCGCGGATTGGCTATCAAGAAATGCTGTAGCAAGAGGCGGAAAGCCACTTCTAATGAGCGATGTCTTTAACGCGATGATCATGGCTCATGAGATACAAGGATGTATTGCGCTTGAGAATTCGTTTAACAAAGTCGGTTTAGACCATGTCATCTTGGTCAAGGTTGCATCTACAGCAGTAGTAGGAAAGTTACTCGGTCTTACTAGAGAACAGATTCTCAACGCTGTATCGCTTGCTTGGGTGGACGGTCAATCGCTACGAACCTATCGTCACTTCCCAAATGCAGGATCAAGGAAATCGTGGGCAGCCGGTGACGCCACCTCTCGCGCAGTCCGACTTGCACTTATCGCCAAGACCGGCGAGATGGGATATCCATCCGCGTTAACCGCAAAGACTTGGGGTTTCTACGATGTCTCCTTCAAGGGCAATAAGTTTAAATTCCAACGTTCATATGGTTCATATGTGATGGAGAACGTGCTCTTCAAGATCTCCTTCCCGGCTGAATTCCATGCCCAGACCGCGGTGGAAGCAGCGTTGAGGATCCATAAAGAGATGGTTGCTCGCGGCAAGAACGAATCAGATATTGAAAGAATTGAAATCCGGACACACGAGGCTTGTATTCGCATTATTGATAAGAAGGGCCCACTTCGAAATCCAGCCGATCGGGACCACACCATTCAATATATGGTTGCGATTCCTCTGATCTTTGGTCGCTTGACTGCGCGCGATTACGAAGACGATATCGCAGCCGATCCCCGGATCGATGCTCTCCGTGAACGGATGAAGTGCGTCGAGGATCCTCAATACACTAAGGATTATCACGATCCAGAAAAACGGTCGATTGCAAACGCAGTTACGGTCTACTTCAAAGATGGAAGTAAAGTCGATGAGATAGCGATTGAGTATCCGGTTGGCCATAAGCGCCGCCGGGATGAGGGAATTCCGCTACTCATTGAGAAGTATCGAACCAATCTCGCTCGAATCTTTGATAAAGCCCAACAGGAGAAGATCGCCGAGCTAACTCTTAACTATGAGAAGTTAGCTAACACTCCCGTAAATGAGCTAATGGAGTACTTTGTAAAGAAGAGTTAGCGGTTTTGGGGGAATCCGAGATTGATTCCGCCATGACTTGGATCAAGCCACCTACTAGTCACTACCTTTCCACGGGTGAAGAAGTGAACGCCTTCTGTGCCGTGGGCGTGAGTGTCGCCGAAGAGTGAACTCTTCCATCCACCGAAGGAGTAGTAGGCCGTCGGTACAGGAATCGGAACATTGATCCCAATCATTCCTACTGTGACTTCATTCTGGAAGCGACGTGCAGCCCCGCCATCGTTAGTGAAGATTGCTGTGCCATTTCCATAACGGTGGCTGTTTATCAACGCTAAACCTTCGTCATAACTCTTCACTCGTACGACTGAGAGAACGGGTCCGAAAATCTCATCGTTATAGATGGACATGTTTGTTTTTACATGATCGAAGAGCGTTGGGCCTAGCCAGAAACCATTTGCCGATCCATCAACCTTCGGGTTACGTCCATCAACTACCAACTTTGCGCCCTCACGCTCACCGGCGTCGACATATGATGCAACCTTGTCTCTGTGGACAGATGTGACTAATGGCCCCATATCAGCGCCTGCACTTCCATCGCCGGTGCGGAGTTTGCTCATCCGCTCAGATATCTTCTTAACCAATTCATCGCCGATAGGTTCGACAGCAACAAGTGCTGATATCGCCATGCAGCGTTCACCGGCGGACCCGAAACCTGCATTAACAGCGGCATCAGCTGCGAGATCTAGATCTGCATCTGGAAGGACCAACATATGGTTCTTCGCTCCACCTAGAGCCTGTACGCGTTTTCCAGCCTTAGTGCCATTCTCATAGATGTATTGAGCGATAGGTGTTGAACCAACAAAAGATACAGAAGCGATATCAGGATGTTCCAAGATGCGGTCAACGGCCACTTTATCGCCGTGTACGACATTGAAAACCCCATCGGGCAACCCAGCCTCTTTCCAATACCTTGCCATCAATAACGAGGGCGTCGGATCCTTCTCGCTTGGCTTCAAAACGACAGCATTTCCGCTCGCGATTGCAATCGGGAAGAACCACATTGGAACCATGGCTGGGAAATTGAAAGGGGAGATGATTGCTACTACTCCAAGTGGTTGTCGTATGGAGTAGACATCAATTCCTGTCGAAACGCCTTCGCTGTATCCACCCTTCAATAGATGAGGGATTCCACAAGCAAATTCGACCACTTCCAATCCACGAGTAACTTCACCGAGCGCATCCGATAAGACCTTGCCATGCTCAAGAGTGATGGCCTTGGCCAACTCCTCTTTCTTGGCATTTACTATCTCGCGGAAAGCAAAGAGAACCTGTGTTCGTTTAGCGAGCGAAGTGTTCCGCCATTCAATTGAAGCGCTCTTTGCAGCAGATACCGCTTCATCCACCACTGCCGATGAGGCGAAGTCAACCTTAGCGCTCACCTCGCCGGTGGCTGGATTGAATACATCACCGCTTCGCTCAGAGTTACCGCTCCATGAAGAACCGTTTATGTAATGGGTGATTCGCTTAGCGCTCAAGATCAGTCCTTACCTTCGTAGTACTTTGCGATGCTCTCAAGAGCCTGATCGATAATTGCTATACCTTCTTGAGCTTCATCTTTGCTGATGTTGCATGGCGGGACTACATGCATGCGATTGAAGTTAGTGAATGGCATCAGGCCTCGCTTCTTGCACTCAGCCACCAGCTCACTCATTGCAGGACTAGTTCCACCGTATGGCGCAAGTGGAGTTCGTGTAACTCGATCACTTACGAGATCCATAGCCCAGAAAACGCCTTGACCACGTACTTCACCGATCAACTTATGTTTCTTCTGCAATTCACGAAGGCCTGGCCCGATTACTTTCTCACCGATTTCTGCGGCGTTTTCGACAATCTTCTCTTCCTTCATAACGTCTATTGTCGAAACTGCAGCAGCGCAAGCGAGTGGATGGCCTGAATATGTAAGTCCTCCAGGAAAGACGCGCTCGTTGAAAGACTCTGAAATTGGAGATGAAATGACAACGCCACCTAAGGGAACGTAGCCAGAGTTAACTCCCTTGGCAAAGACAATCAAATCGGGTTCGACGGTGGAGTGTTGATAGGCAAACCACTTACCAGTCCGACCAAAGCCAGCCATAACTTCATCTGCAATCCAGAGAATTCCGTACTTATCGCAGAGCGCTCTAACTCCCTCTAGATAACCTCTTGGCGGCACTAATACGCCAGCAGTTCCTACTACTGACTCGATAAGGATTGCACCAATCGTCTTTGCGCCTTCGAAGATGATGGTGTTCTCAAGATGCTCAAGAGCGCGAGCGCACTCCTCTTCTTCACTCTTCGCCCAGAAGGCAGTTCTATACAGATATGGCCCAAAGAAATGTACATGGCCGTAAGCAAATTCATTTGGCCAACGACGGGGATCACCAGTCGCTGAAATAGCTGCTGAGGTATTGCCATGATAGGAGCGATAGAAGGAGAGGACCTTGTGGCGACCAGTGAATAGTCGCGCCATACGGATAGCGTTCTCGACTCCATCTGCGCCACCATTTGTGAAGAAGACCTTTGAAAACTTTGCTCCAGCCAATTCGACTATTCGTTTGGCAGCCTCACTTCGTACATCGTTTGCCACCTGTGGTGCGACAGTAGCGAGAACGTCTGCCTGCTTCTTAATTGCATCAATTACTTTTGGATGCTGGAAGCCAATATTTGTGAAGACTAATTGACATGAGAAATCCAGATACTTCTTCCCATCAAAGTCCCAGAAGTAAGAACCTTTACCCCCAGCAACTGGAAGCGGCGAGATTTGAGCTTGAGCTGACCAAGAGTGAAAGACGTACTTTCGGTCGAGATCAAAAACTTCTTTTCCACGCTCTGGGTTGGGGAGAGTCTCAGACATATCGCAATCTAATCACTTGCCCCCGGGGTCACTCAAACGTTGCGTAGCTCCTCAAGGACTTCTACCGCTGTAACCGATGTGAATTTCTTCGCAGCCTGGCGCCCAGCTTTTGAATGTAACGAAACAGCGTCACAAACCAGCCCAAAGGCATCTTGACCATCCTTTATGGATACAAGAGTGGATGCAATCAGACCCGCGAGGATATCTCCGGTACCCGCTGTGGCTAACTCAGGTCCGCCAATCCGATCCACGAATAATTGGTCACCATCTGTAATGATCGTCCCAGCGCCCTTAAGAACAACAATCACTCCAAACTCGCGGGCGATCTTCACAGATATCTCTCTCCTCGAGCTATCAATCCCAGTGCCTTGAAACTTTACGCCTAAATGTTTTAGCTCTCCTTCATGTGGAGTGATGACGGTAATCGACTTTCGTTTCTTGAGTTCCTTCAATTTAGAGATCGCAGCTCCATCAAGGACTAGTGGAATGTCAGGTATCGATCTGAGATTGCTTCCACCAGGTCCAACCACAAGCGAATCAACTCGCTCATCAATGAGAGTTGATACTGGAACGACATCAGGGTATTTCGCGATTACCTGCGAGATTAGGGCTTCATCATTGCTTACAAACTTCACGTATCCCGCATTTCCACGGCGCGCTCCTCCCACAGCAAGAAGGGCTGCCCCTGGATATTTCTTTGAACCAGCGCAAACCGCTACTACACCGCGGGTGTACTTGTTATCTGCTGGAGAGAGTTTCTGACGCGACATGAGTGCACTCGAGATTCTTTGGATTCGAAAGGCATTTGCCGCAGAGGAGATAGAGCTGGTGGCAAGATTGATTTGCGCAATTAGTGAATGACTTTGTTGGTGATCCGCATAGGTCGCACTCGCCAATCACTTTGGTTTCGTCAGAGAAGTCCACGGTCATACGTCCGTCAAAAGTGTAGAGAGAGCCCTCCCAGTAACCTTTATCAGCGAACTTCTCACCGTACCTAACTATGCCTCCGGCAATCTGATAGACCTCTTCAAACCCGCGCTTCTTCATAACGCTAGAGAGGATTTCGCACCGAATTCCACCAGTGCAGTAAGTAACTACCGGCTTACTCTTCAGATGATCGAACTTGCCACTCTCAATCTCACTCAAGAAGTCTTTAGTTGTCTTAACATCTGGCACAACTGCATTTCTAAACCTTCCCACCTTCGCCTCATAGGCGTTTCGGCCATCGAAGAAGACGACTTCTTCGCCTCGTTTTTCCACTAATTCATGGACTTCTTCCGGGGTAAGGTGCTTTCCACCATTAATTACTCCAGTCTCATCGACTGCAATCTCATCAGCGACGCCAAAGGAAACCAGCTCTTCGCGAACTTTGACACTTAGACGTGGAAAGTCATTACCAGTCCCATCAGACCATTTAAAATCAATCTTCTTAAAACCCGGATACTGTTTTGTCTGTTTCACATACTTCTTAAGTGCAGACATATCTCCACCGAGAGTTCCGTTGATGCCATGGCGCGAGATCAGGATTCGACCCTTTAGACCCAGAGAATCGCAGAGCGTTGTCTGCCATAACCGGAGCGCCTCAGGATCGGCAACTGGCGCAAATCCGTAGTAGAGGATGATCTTCTGTAGCTCCGCTTTCACCCCGACATTCTATTGGAGCAACTTCTAAGCCTCGCAAAATGCTCCATTTAGCCATCCGTTAGACGAATGCGACCTTTAGTTACGCATCAGGTTGATAATGGGGGCATGGGAAGAGCCACCTCTAATCGCATCCTTGCTTTAATCGTTATCGCAGCCCTAGTTCTTAGTACGGTCTCAGCTCTAGTTTCGGCTCTGCGCGAGGACGTCAAGCTCTCTGCGAATACTCCAGAAGGGGTTGTGCAGCTTTACCTAACCGCCATCATCGCCGGCAAGAATGACCAAGCTGCGTCTTACTTCGCCTCTGATTCCACTTGCGATGCAGCTGATATCGATCGGGCCTATGTTTCTGACACTTTGCGTGTCAACCTTGTTTCCACTTCTATCGATGGCAGTAGTGCATATGTAAAAATTGATGCAAATACGGGAGCAAGTGGTCCTTTTGATGATGGATACACCGAATCACACACTTATCGATTGACCCAAG
This sequence comes from Candidatus Nanopelagicaceae bacterium, assembly GCA_036752585.1. GTDB lineage: Bacteria > Actinomycetota > Actinomycetes > Nanopelagicales > Nanopelagicaceae > MAG-120802. The sequence continues at coordinate 1,512 of DAIOSM010000020.1, read as the reverse complement.
AATCTGGAAAGTGGCTAATCGAAGGAATTCCTTGGCCTCTCTGGGATTGTGGGACTGCAGATAAATGATTGCCGCTATTTTCATCCAGATCCTCTTTCTTGGCCTGCTCTTCTTCGGTGCCTACAAGTTATTTAGCCGAGGCGGGAGACGGGGAAGTGGTGAGTTCTCAATACGGCGACTCTTCCACTACTCATTGCTCTATTTTTCAGTAATCATCTCTGGTGTTGGCGTTAGCGGATTACTCGGAAGGGCGTTGGACTTCGGAAAGGTTATTGCTGAGAGTAGAACTGATCTTGCAAGAAATCTCTCCTTCGCAATCGTAGGTGTACCACTCGTCTACCTCTTTTCAAGATGGTCAATAAAAAATCTTCGCGAAGATACGACCGAGCGTAGTTCCTTGGCGTGGCAGGCATACCTGACCATCACATCAATAACATCTTTAGTCATTGCTCTTAACGGACTCCATGACACTCTCTCTTGGTTGATAGGTAACGATCCCTATCGAGGAGATGCTTTAGCTCAATTAGTCATCTGGACTTCAATCTGGTTCTTCCATCTGCGTCTATCAGCTAACGCTGGTGAGGCTAATCGAGCGCAGTATCTGATTGGTTCAGGAATCGGTCTATCGATTCTCGCGGTTGGCCTCGGCGGGCTAGTTGCAAATACCTTGGAACAACTGATTAACGCCAATCAGGAGATTATCTCGATTGAACGCACAGATCCGATTCTCAACAGCGCGATTACCCTATTAATGGGGCTTCCAGTCTGGGCAATCTATTGGTTGCGCGGCGCTCTCACCTTCACTCGGGACTTCCTCTGGCATGCCTATGTCTTCCTCGCTGGAATTGCAGCCAGTTTTATCACCACTGTTGCGGGCTTCAGCGTTCTTCTATATGACGTAATGGTCTGGTTTCTCGGCGATACCAAGGGCGAATCGGCAACCCAACACTTCTTTACTACTGCGAATGCGGTCGGTGCTGCATTAAGTGGACTTGCAATCTGGAGCTATCACCGGTCATTGATTCAAGAGGAAACGGAGCGTACTGAGTTAAGGCGTATCTACGAATACATCGTGACTGGCGTCAGCCTAATTGCTGCATCTCTTGGAATCTTGATGATTATCGTTGCAGCAATCGAGAGCATTACCCCGAGTGATATCTCTACCAATGGCGAGGGAACTAACTCACTCATTCTGGCTGTCACTCTATTGATTGTTGGAGCACCACTATGGTGGATCTTCTGGAATCGCATCGAGCGCGCAGTACTTAAGGATAAAGAAGATCTTGCCTCACCAACACGGCGCATCTATCTCCTAATGCTCTTCGGCGTTGCTGGAGTTGCCGCAGTTATCTCTCTCATCACATTGATATTCCTATTCTTCGATGACTTACTCAATTCTGAGTTAACGCAGACCACCTTCAGAGATATGAGGTTCGCAGTCGGTATCTTGGTGACAAATGCAGCTATATCTGGATATCACTGGACGATCTATAAGAGCGAACGTGATACTCC
>DAIOSM010000019.1:0-14636 GCA_036752585.1 Candidatus Nanopelagicaceae bacterium | reverse complement strand
TCAACGATGTTGCAATTAATGGCCTGACTCACGAAGAGTTGCTACGCGCTCAAGGCGCTGTTAAGGGAACGCTGGTTCTAAGTCAAGAAGATACCGGTTCTCGTATGAGTCGAATCGGCAAGAGCGAACTAGTCCATGGTGAAGTTCTCGGCTTTGATGAGATTCTTGGGGCGATTTCTTCGGTTACTTCGAGCGACATTCGAGAACTCGCTAGCGAGTTTCTCACCAAGAGCCCTACCCTTGCCTTGGTTGGCCCATTCAATAAAGAGTCGGTTTTTGAGAAGGTGATGGCGTAATGGCTGTGAAGGTTGGAGTACTCGGCGCACGTGGCCGCATGGGTCAAGAAGTTTGTCGCGCCATTAAAGCAACTAACGATCTTGAATTGGTCGCTGAGATTGATCTAAATGATTCGATTGAAATCTTAAAGAGCTCAAAGGCGGAGGTCATAGTCGACTTCACAACACCGGAAGTGGTGATGGAAAATCTGAAGTTCGCTATCGAGAATGGAATTCATGCAGTAGTAGGCACAACTGGATTTGATGGCCCACGGCTCGAAACGCTCAAGAAGCTTCTAACCGCTAATCCGAAAGTTGGCGTTTTGATTGCGCCAAACTTTGGCCTAGGCGCCGTATTGATGATGCAATTCGCAAAGAGCGCCGCTAAGTACTTTGAATCTGCGGAGATTATCGAACTTCATCATCCGGAAAAGGTTGATGCCCCGAGTGGAACGGCCACTAGAACCGCCGAATTGATAAATGAGGCGAGGCGAGAAGCAAATCTAAGCAAGATGCCAGATAAGACCGCCAAGTCGCTAGAAGGCGCACGCGGTGCGAAGATCGGCGAAGTCCCTATTCATTCGGTCCGACTCCGCGGCCTAGTCGCACATCAAGAGGTACTTTTTGGCGATAAAGGCGAACTGCTCACAATTCGTCATGACTCACTTGATAGATCTGGATTTATGCCCGGAGTGCTTGTCGGAGTTAGAGAAGTAAGTTCAAATCCTGGACTGACTGTAGGTTTGGAACATTATTTGAAACTAGATAAGGAGTAATCATGGCCGAGATAACGATGTATGGAGCTGATTGGTGTGGAGATTGCCGCCGCTCAAAGAGATTCCTAGATGAGAATAGCGTCGCCTATAACTACATTGATGTCGAAACAGACACAAGCGCCTCCGAGAAAGTAATCGAAATCAATGGCGGAATGCGCTCCATTCCAGTCATTCTCTTCCCAGACGGAACGCATCTGACTGAGCCTTCCGATAATGCGCTTAAAGAGAAGTTAGAGGCGCTGAAGCTTCTCTAGCCATTTCTCGATCCAGCTGCTCGAATACCCATGGTGGTAACAACAGTCAATAGGCGCGAACGAGCCTCTTCGGCGCTTAGACCAGGAAGACTCACCCAACTAGTTTAGGAATGAATTACAACAAGTTATATACAAGCGCCGATGTCATTGCCGCAGAAATCATCATGAGCGGAAATGAGACTCGCATTTTGAGTGCTAATGCTGCTACTCCGACTCCAGCGAGGCGATGATCGATCACGATTTCCGATTCCACTGTGAGTGTCTGAACTGCTACTAATGCGCTCAAAAGCACAATGGGAATGTAAGTGTTGATCCGTTGAATTCTCGGATCGCTAAGCAGTGTCTCCGGAAGTGAATATCCAAGAATCTTCAAGAGAAAACAGAATAAGCTTGCACCCAGGGTAGCAATCCAGAGTTCACTCACTTAGCTCTCCAGCCCATAACTAGTGCAATTAGAACCGTGGCTATTATCGGAAGGCCAGCTCCAAGATATGGAGTCAGAGCAAGTGCTAGCGCGATTGATAAGAGGGCTGCCAGGCGCGATCTTCTATCGACTAATCGTGGCCAAACTAGACCTAGAAATGCAGCCGGTACTGCGGCATCAAGTCCCCAACTAGAGGGATCTCCAATTGAATTTGCACCAAGAGCGCCAATCAAAGTAAAGAGATTCCAGAATATGAAAACACCAATACCTGTTGCGAAGAAACCGTAGCGCATGGCTTCTTTGCCGCGTTCCTCTTGAGAAAGAGCAACTCCGGTCGACTCATCGATAGTTATCTGAGCGCCGAGAAATCGCTTGGCTCCAGAGAGCTTCAAGATCGGAGCCATTCTCATTCCATAGAGTCCATTACGAATTCCAAGTAGAGCCCCAGTAGTAATTGCGCTTAAGGGAGTTCCACCTCCAGCCATTACTCCGACTACTGCGAACTGCGAAGCGCCAGAGAAGAGGAGAAGAGAGAGGACACAGGCTTGTACGACTGAAAAACCACCGGCGACCGCTGCCGCCCCGAATGCAGCTCCGTAGGTCCCTACCGGAATCGCCACGCTTAGTGAGTCGCGTAACACAGTGCGGCGATCGAATGACACGCAACTATTTTGCCCCATCAATCTCAGGCTCATAACCATGGCGCAGATAGGGTCGCGCTCGTGAGTGAATCCCAGAACTATCCTGAAATCATCTTTCGAGACGATGTCACAGTAGAGCTAGTAAAGTCGAGCGCAAATGATGCCGACGTTATCTGGGCAGCTCGAGTTTCAACCGCCGGAGAACAATCACTGGATGAGATAAATGAAGATCCGAGCAGATCGGCCGGTCTAATCAACTATCTCGCTCGAGAGCGCCATGGTTCGCCTTTCGAACACACCTCGATGACTTTCTTTGTTAGCGCTCCGATATTCGTCTTCAGAGAATTCATGCGACATCGAATCGCCTCCTATAACGAAGAGAGTGGTCGCTATCGCGAGTTGAAGCCGGTGTTCTACGTCCCAAGTAAAGAGCGGAAATTAGTTCAGACTGGAAAGACTGGCCACTATGTGTTCGTCGATGGAACCGATGAACAGTTCGATGTCACCGTCAAAGCGATGAAAGAGACCTACATACTGGCTTATCAAAATTACAAGAAGATGTTAGATGCAGGAGTTGCACGCGAAGTTGCTCGAGCTGTTTTGCCGGTCGCGCTCTACTCATCTATGTATGTAACTATGAATGCGCGGGCGCTGATGAACTTCCTATCACTACGTACCAGTCGAGAAGGATCACACTTCCCAAGTTATCCGCAGCGCGAAATCGAGATGGTCGCGGAGAAGATGGAAGAGCATTTTGCCCGCTTAATGCCCATTACCTACGCGGCATTTGAGAAGTCAGGTCGAGTAGCACCGTAGTAGCCTTAGGGCATGTCGATCCCAACGCCTTTTGGTCGTTTACTCACGGCGATGGTCACGCCCTTCAAAGATGACTTGAGTATCGATTGGGACGGCGTAGAGAAGTTAGCGGCGCATCTGCAAAGTACTGGACATGATGGAATTGTCGTTAATGGAACTACCGGAGAAGCTCCGACTACGAGCGATGACGAGAAGATCGAGATAATCAAAGTCGTCAAGCGAGCGACGGGTGGAAAGTTAAAGATAGTTGCCGGCGCCGGAAATAACGAGACTTCACATTCCATAGAACAAGCCGAGATGGCGGCAAAGGCTGGAGCAGATGGACTACTTGTTGTGACTCCTTATTACAACAAGCCGCCACAAGCTGGAATCGAAGCGCACTTCAGAGCGATGGCGGACTCCACAGATATTCCGGTGATGATGTATGACATTCCCGGTCGCACAGGTGTCCCAATCGAACCTGACACAATCTGTCGCCTTGCCGAACATAAGAACATAGTTGCCTTGAAGGACGCGAAGGGTGATGTCGCCTCAACCTCTTGGGTCATAAAACGCTCTGGAATCCCGGTCTATTCAGGAGATGACATTCTTAATCTTCCATTGTTATCAGTAGGCGCCGTGGGATTCGTTTCGGTTTGTGGCCACACAGTTGGCTCACGACTTCGAGCTATGTTGGATCACTGGTTAAAAGGTGAATCAGGTAAAGCTCTCGAGATCCATCAAGAATTGCTTCCCGTTTATACCGGAACCTTCCGTACACAGGGCGCAATCCTGACAAAGGCTGCTTTGAAGATGATGGGATTACCAGGCGGCAAAGTTAGATTGCCTCTTGTGGATGCAACAGAATCACAGATCTCACAACTCCGTGAAGATCTGAAACAAGGTGGAGTTAAACTCAACTAATGAATCATCCGCACCCCGATCTCGGGTTGCCACCAAAACTTCCTGCAAAGACCCTACGCATCGTTGCTCTTGGCGGCTTAGCTGAAGTTGGCAGAAATATGACGGTCTTCGAATATGAAGGCGAGCTACTAATTGTTGATTGCGGAGTCCTCTTCCCGGAAGAGAATCAACCTGGAGTCGATTTGATCCTGCCTGACTTCTCTTACATAAGAGAGAGGCTTGCAGATGTAAAGGCTGTCTTCTTAACGCACGGCCACGAAGACCATATCAGCGCCCTCGGTTATCTCCTCCGCGAACGTGAAGACATTCCGGTTATCGGCTCACAGCTCACTCTTGCCTTTTCTAAGGGGAAGTTACGTGAACATCGAATCTCGCCAATCACTATTGAAGTTCGCGAAGGGCAAAGACGAAAAGTTGGCGCCTTCGAATTGGAATTCATCGCAGTCAATCACTCAATTCCAGATGCTCTAGCAGTAGCAATTAGGACTCCAGCTGGAACTGTGCTTCACACAGGCGACTTCAAAATGGACCAATTACCTCTCGATGGAAGAGTTACTGATTTGGCGAGGTTCGCTGAGTTGGGACGTGAAGGCGTCGATCTATTCATGGTTGATTCAACTAATGCCGATATACCGGGGTACACAACCTCAGAGCGCGAGATCATGCCGGTGCTAGATCGGGTAATTGCGAGCGCGAAGAAGAGAGTCATCGTCGCCTCCTTTGCATCACATGTTCACCGCATCCAGCAGGTAATCGACCTTGCGTACACCCATGGAAAGAAAGTGGCATTCATCGGTCGAAGCATGGTTCGCAACATGACACTTGCCTCGGATCTTGGTTATCTCCACATTCCGCCAAATACATTGATCAATGATGACGAGATAGATGATCATGGTGATGATGTCGTCTTAATCTCAACCGGTTCTCAGGGTGAACCACTCGCAGCGTTATCGAGAATGGCCAACGGGGATCACCGAATCAAAGTTGGTCCTGGTGACACCGTCATATTTGCCTCTTCATTAATCCCTGGGAACGAGAATTCGGTCTATCGGGTAATCAACGAATTAACTCGCTTTGGCGCACGAGTAGTGCACAAGGGGAATGCCTTAGTTCATGTATCTGGACATGCCGCAGCAGGCGAGTTGCTATATTGCTACAACATCGTAAAGCCAAAGAACGTTATGCCGGTGCATGGCGAGTGGCGTCATATGAAAGCAAATGCTGATCTTGCCATCTCAACCGGAGTTCGAAGAGAGAATGTGGTCATAGCCGAGAATGGCGTCGTAGTAGATCTTGCTGATTCGAAGGCTTCGATTGTCGGGGCTGTTCCATGTGGATTTGTATTCGTCGACGGACAGAGCATCGGGGATATCACTGAAGATTCACTTAAGGATCGGCGGATTCTTGGGGAAGAAGGATTCATCTCAGTAATCGTCGTGATCGATTCACAAACTGGAAAGATCGTTGCGGGTCCTGACATTCATGCGCGCGGATTTGCTGAAGATCTAGAACTCTTTGATGAGGTGAAGGGCCGCATAGAGCAAGCTCTTGCAGGAGCAGTCAAGAGTGGAATCAATGGAACGCATCAACTTTCACAAGTGGTTCGACGAACAGTCGGTAGTTGGGTTGGTGGCGAACATCGTCGTCGTCCGATGATTGTGCCGGTTGTAATAGAAGTATGACGGCGCGCCTCACTCTCTAGTTTTTTCATTTGCCATACGATTTTTCGTTGTGGCACGGAAAAGTGGAAAAAAAGCGAGCGGGATACTCGGTGGAATTTCTCGTGCGCTCTCTGGTATCTGGAGAGCTATCGCCAAGGCTCTGGGTGCCACAATTCGCGCAATCACGAAAGGTGCGAGAGATCTTGACCCCGAACATCAAAGAGATGGAATCGGTTTACTCTTACTTATAGTTGCCCTGATTTCTGCAGCTACCTCCTGGTGGCGGCTCGATAACTGGTTTGGAAATACTGCTTACTCCTTCTTCTTTGGCGGCTTTGGAAGGCTCGCGATACTCACACCTATTCTCTTTGGCTACTTTGCGTTTCGATTGTTCCGCGCCCCTCAAGATAAAGCGGCTAATGGACGGCTGGTCATTGGTTCTTTATTGCTCGTTCTAAGTTCAACCGGCCTAGTTCACATAATCAATCCAAGCTCTATCAATACTGGAGCCACCGCAATGCGCGAAGGTGGCGGCTGGATTGGCTATGGAATATCTACTCCTTTAGTAGCTCTTGTCACAGATGTACTCGCTATACCGATTCTGATTCTCGTATTCTTATTTAGCATATTGGTAATCACAGCTACGCCATTTTCTACCGTTATCTCATTTGTCACTGGTCTCTTTAGTGGCGCGAAGGATAAGGTCAGCGGAGCTATTGAGGAACGTCGCGAAAGAAGGATCGAGGAGTTTGAGATCTCCGAGACCCCGCCATTTGAAACTCCACTCGTGCAAGAGTTTACAAAGAGCGATCAAGAGGAAGATGACGTTGAGATTGATGAAGAGAGCTTTGACGAGGAATTCACTGTTGAGATTCCAAAAGAAGAGATTGCTAAGCCCGCTAAGCCACAGCGCCCAGTCCAACTAGTACTTACTTCTACTGATTCATACGCGCTTCCATCGATGGAGCTTCTTCGAACTAGTCCACCATCAAAGGGCAAGAGCAAGGCGAATGAGTCGATAGTCCAGGCTTTGACAGAGCTATTCAAAGAGTTCGATATTGATTGTGAAGTCACGGGCTTTATGAGAGGTCCGACAGTAACCCGATATGAAGTTGAGCTTGGTTCTGGTGTGAAAGTTGAGGCGATAACGGCTCTATCTAAGAACATCGCCTACGCAGTAGCGAGCAGCGATGTGCGGATACTTTCGCCGATTCCTGGAAAATCTGCGGTAGGAATTGAGATCCCAAATACTGATCGAGAGATAGTTTCTCTGGGAGATGTATTGCGCTCTAGCGTCGCTGGTAACGACCACCATCCAATGGTCATAGCCCTCGGCAAGGACGTTGAAGGCAACTTCATCTGTGCCAATTTAGCGAAGATGCCTCATTTGTTGGTTGCGGGCGCCACCGGCGCAGGAAAGTCTTCAATGGTCAACTCCCTTGTCACCTCAATCTTGATGCGCGCTACTCCAAACGATGTCCGATTGGTACTCATCGATCCGAAGAGAGTTGAGTTAAATGCATACGATGGAATTCCACATCTGATTGCACCAATTATTACTAATCCCAAGAAAGCAGCTGAGGCGCTTGCCTGGGTAGTGCGCGAGATGGAGATGAGGTACGACGATCTATCTACATACGGATTCCGTCATGTCGATGACTTCAATAAGGCGGTGCGCTCCGGGAAATTGACTGCTGCACCTGATGCAGAATCGCCACTAGAGCCTTATCCGTATCTATTGATTGTGGTTGATGAGTTGGCAGACTTAATGATGGTAGCGGCACGTGAAGTCGAAGATAGCATCGTAAGAATCACGCAATTAGCTAGAGCGGCAGGAATCCACCTTGTAATTGCAACTCAGCGCCCTAGCGTTGATATCGTCACAGGATTAATTAAGGCTAATGTGCCTTCGCGATTATCTTTCGCAACTTCTTCCTTAGCCGACTCGAGAGTTATTCTTGATTCACCTGGAGCTGAAAAACTAGTGGGACAAGGCGACGGATTATTCCTCCCAATGGGTGCAAGTAAACCAATTCGAATCCAAGGCGCCTACGTTTCCGAGCGGGAGATTGAATCAGTGGTAAATCATGTGAAATCACAATTAAAGCCCGTCTATCGCGAAGATATTCTCAAACCGGTTGCTACATCTCGTTCGATTGATGATGAGATTGGTGATGACCTAGATCTACTTATCCAAGCCGTCGAGCTGGTTGTCTCGACCCAGTTTGGCTCCACATCAATGCTCCAGCGAAAACTCAGGATTGGTTTTGCCAAAGCAGGGCGCCTCATGGATCTGATGGAGAGTCGCGGAATAGTTGGACCTTCAGAAGGTTCAAAGGCGCGCACAGTTCTCGTTAAACCGGAAGACCTAGCTTCGGTCTTGGCTGTACTCCAGGGGTGAGTTGAAGGGTTAGTTCACTCTCACGAATATTGCTGGGGGTTGTTGAGAGTCGGAAAAGGCGCGTAAAATTCGCACTCCCGATCCGTGAGGTTTAAATGTCTGTCGGTACATCACTACGCGAAGTTCGCAAGACAGCCGGTCTGTCTACCAGCGAACTTTCGAAACGTACCCGCATTCCAGAGAGCGTCATCGAGGATTTAGAGCGCGACAATTTCAACACATGTGGTGGACCTGCATATGCGCGCGGACATATCCGCAACATTGCGCGAATTTGTGGAGTTGATGCTGAATCGATTCTCACTCAATTCGAATCCCAGACAATTCCGTTGAACAAATCAATTAGAGAACTTCTTAACGATACAAATGCAACTACTCCTAAAAAAGTAAGAAAGCCGATCTCTTGGAAGGGATTGACTGGCGTTGCCGCAGGAGTTGTTGCGCTTTTGGTGTTTGGTGGCGCTCTCTTCACGACTGGCGGAAACGAAGAGATTGCATCAACTACCCAAGAGCAGATCGAAGAGACCGGACCGGTAGCAAAGAATGTCGACGGGGTTCAGGTAACACTCCGTGGCGTTAATGGACTCTCATGGGTTGCAGTAAGTGATAGCTCGGGCGCTACACAATTCAGTGGCAGAATCCGTCAGGGCGAGGAACTAACCTTCAAAGATGATCAATTGCTCTATCTGGTTATAGGAAATGCAGGAGCGATCCAACTGATAGTAAATGGTGAAGATCTTGGGATTCCCGGCAGAGTCGGAGAAGTTTTACGCTTAGAGTTCGGCCCACAAGCCCTAGCTAACCAAGGTTGATAAGCGTCCTCGGTAGAATCTGCGAGTGTCAGCCACTCGCGAAAATCTCAAAACTGTCGCACTTGTAACTCTCGGCTGCGCCCGTAACGAGGTCGATTCAGAAGAGTTGGCTGGTCGACTGGCAGAAGATGGTTGGCAACTTGTAAGTGATGTAGGTAGCGCCGATATCGCGGTCGTAAATACCTGTGGCTTTATTGAGTCAGCTAAGAAAGACTCTGTAGATGCGCTTCTTGAGGCTCACTCGCTGAAGAGCGATGGGACGCTACGAGCTGTAGTTGCGGTTGGTTGCATGGCAGAGCGTTATGGAAATGAACTTGCCGAGGCGCTTCCTGAGGCGGATGCAATCCTTGGCTTCGATGATTACACCGATATCTCTAATCGACTTCGCACTATCTTGGATGGAAAAAAGATAGAGACCCACAAGCCGAAGGATCGCCGCTCCTTAATTCCAATCTCCCCGGTCTCTCGCCAGCAAGAGCGAGAGGAGAAGAGCGGCTCGCTAAAGACATCTATGGGTCAGGGAAGTAGTTTTTCTCGCAAACGACTTGGTAATTCTCCGCTGGCGCCATTGAAGATTGCCTCGGGTTGCGATCGTCGCTGCACATTCTGCGCCATTCCACAATTCCGTGGCGCCTTTGTCTCTCGTCGACCGACAGAAATCCTCGATGAAGCTAAATGGTTAGCTGAGAATGGTGTCTCGGAGATCTTCTTGGTCAGCGAAAACACCACTTCATATGGAAAAGACTTCGGCGACCTTAAGGTCTTGGAGCGACTACTTCCGGATCTTGCCGAGATTGATGGCATAGAACGGATTCGACTCTCGTATCTACAACCTGCTGAGATACGACCGACATTACTCCAAGCGATGGTCTCGACTCCAAAGGTAGTTCCTTATTTCGATATCTCGTTCCAGCACGCTTCGGGATCGTTGTTAAGAAGGATGCGTAGATTTGGTGATGGTGAGAAGTTCTTACATCTGCTCACACAAATTCGGGCGTTGAACCCTGAGTCAGGAATCCGTTCCAACTTCATCGTAGGTTTCCCTGGTGAAACAGAGGATGAATACCAGGAATTGGTGGACTTCCTAAGTGAGGCAAGACTGGACGCTATCGGGGTATTTCCATATTCAGATGAAGATAAGACTGAAGCTGCAACTCTCGACGGCAAGCTAGATGAAGCGCTAATTGCTGAACGGACTGAGTCCTTACGTCGGATATCCGAAGAGCTGATTTATGAGCGGGCTGAAGAGCGAATAGGGGAACGTGTTCGCGTCCTGATCGAGGAGAGCGAGACTGGTGAAGGACGAGCCGAGCATCAAGGCCCAGAAGTGGATTCCACAACTTTCATAGATTCACCAAGAACTAAATTCAGAGTCGGGGAGTATGTAGACGCAATAGTTAGCGATGTGGCTGGAGCAGATCTGGTGGCGCAACCGCTATGAATCTTCCCAATGCGCTGACCATTTTTCGCATTCTGGCTCTGCCTTTCTGCGCCTGGGCGCTCTTTCAAGAGGAAGGCAAAGATCCAACTTGGCAGATCATCGCCTGGTTGATGTTCTTCGTTGTCGGAATGACCGATGTACTAGATGGGCGGATTGCAAGGAAGCGAAATCAGATCTCTAACTTTGGCATCATTCTTGATCCAATTGCAGATAAGGCGTTCATAGCAACCGCCTTAATCGGACTCTCAGTTCTCGGCAAGATCCCTTGGTGGGTCACAATTTTGATCTTGTTGCGTGAGGTTGGAGTGACTATCTTGCGATTTGCAGTAATCAAGCGAGAGGTAATCTCTGCCAATCGAGGTGGAAAGATAAAGTCATTGCTACAGAACTTCTCAGTCGGTTTCTACATCCTGCCATTACCTGAATATCTATTCCTTCCGCGAGATATCTTGCTTGGATTAGCAGTTGCGCTAACTCTTTGGACTGGCTTTGAGTATTTCCGAAGTGCGCTAAAGAGAGTTTGACGTGAACACGGGTCAAGAAATAGTTGCACTTCTAAGAACTAGAGGCGAGACCGTCTCGGTCGCTGAGTCTCTTACAGGTGGATCTTTAGCTAAGGAGATAACTGATAGTGAGGGCGCTTCGCATGCCTTCTTGGGTGGCGTGATTGCTTATTCGGTTGCAAGCAAACTCCATGACCTAGATGTTCCTCAAGGAATAATCGATAAAGATGGCGTCTACTCAGAAGCCACCGCGCTAGCTATGGCAGATGGAGTTAAGCGAAGATTTGGAAGCGATTGGGCGATTGCAACGACCGGGGTCGCAGGTCCTGGTGAGTCTCATGGAATTCCTGCAGGAAACCTCTGGATTGCGATCGTTGGGGCTGGGGTTCGAGAAGTCGAGCATTTAAAGCTCGAAGGCACGCGGAGTGAGATCCGCTCCGGCGCGGTAGCGAGCGCTCTTGCCACCTTCGCGCGTATCCTTGCCTAATGGAATTGATGCGCACCCATATCGGTAGCGCGCTCCGTGCTGCCCGCACCACCCAGGGTCGAACCCTTCGGGATGTTGCGAGAGAGGCGCGTGTCTCCCTTGGTTATCTCTCTGAAGTCGAGCGTGGCCAGAAGGAAGCGTCATCAGAGCTCTTGAATTCCATCTGCTTGGCTTTGAATCTGACCCTTTCATCAGTACTCGTTGAAGTAGCGACTCAAATAAAGCTTCACGAAACCCCAGTACTTACGGTCGTCGACACGAACGCCGCGTAAGGTTTCGCTGTGGTCGAGTCCAGCGCACGTTCTAGCTACCAACACCAATCAACTGTTCATCGTCGCACCCGCGGCGCGATCATGGGTGCCGCTAGAGCGCTTCTTGGCGAAAGTGGGATTAGCGCGACCAACATGATTGATATTGCAGATCGCGCCCAAGTATCTCGCGCATCTTTATACAATCATTTTCGAGATAAGCACGAAGTCTTTGTTGCTCTAGTCGAGACTGAGATAGAGCGGATTGCAACGTTGGCGCTAGTAGCGCAATCAAGAGCTGAGGCGCTTTACATGATTTCTCGAGAGATTTCACAACACGATGGACTTAGAAGAGCGATTGAACGCGATGGCGATCTGATGGCTGCCGCTCTTACTGCTCGAGATCACAAAGTTTGGGTTGAAATCTATGCCCAACTCTCAAAGATTTTTGCAACTGATGTCGTTGGGGTCGGATTAATCCTACGCTGGTTAATGGGCCAGGTAACTGCACCGCTCTCTGATGAACATTCTCGCGAACAAGCAAATCGCATCGCCTCAATTCTTTAGCAAAGCGCTAAATGCGGATCACTGAACTTCGTCGTCGCCTTACTGAACACTTTGGTCCTGATTGGGCACCTTCATACTCAAAAGACTTTGTCCTAGCAGAGCTCGGTGGCCAGACAATCGATCAGGCCCTCGCCATGGGGATGGAGCCAGCCGACATCTGGCGCGCAGTTCTCAAGCAGAATCCAGATATCAAGAGCGAGCTGCGCTGACTTTCATTGGAACGGCGCCCTTAGGTCGATAGGTAGCGCGTGGTTGAGCGCTAGGAAAACCAGATTTTAGTTCTAATCGGAAACGCCTTGCTATCTCCAAAATGATTACTCGGCCTTCCAGGATTGCGAATTGATCCCCCAGGCATTTCCTAGTTCCAGCTCCAAAGGGGAAATAAGCGCCTTTCGGCAGGCTCTTTTCGAAATCATTCTGCCAACGTTCTGGTTTGAATTCCTCGGGATCTTGGAAGTAACGAGGATCGCGATGCGTCACATATTGGCTAACCAGAACATGTGCACCTTTCGGTACGAGCCTTCCGCCCAACTCCACATCCTCTAGGGCTCGTCTAGGCGCGACCCAGACCGGTGGGCAGAGTCGCAAAACTTCATTGAAAATCGCTGAACTAACTGGCGCTGCGAAAAGCCGCGAAGCGAATTGCTCGCTTCCGCGCTCTGCTAGAACTTGGTCAGCTTCAGTGGCTAACTCTTCCCAGTACTCTGGGTATTCACTCAAATAGGAGAAGACCCAAGTCAGGACATTGGCAGTTGTTTCATGGCCACTTAGTATCAAGGTCAGAGTTTCGTCGGAGATCTCTTCAGCGGTAAGTCGTTCGCCATCAGGAGTCTCTGCTTCTAAGAGAATTCCTAAGAGATCATCGCGCTTGATTCCTTGCTCAATCCGATTACGGATTATCTTTGTGGCGACTTCGTTTAAGTCATCGGCGGCTGAATGAAACTTTCGGAAATAAGGGATCGGCCAACTATCCATACGATCAAGTCCAGGCAACATCGTTCGCTCAATCCGATCGATTGCAATATGCATGGAGCGTTGTACCCGCTCGGTATCTTTGGAGATGTCAGTGCCGAAGAGAATCTCTGCGACGATGTCGAAGGTAAGGGACATCATCTCCGGGCCCAAGAGAATCTGACTTCCTGGACGCCAAGTTGAAATGTGTTTCTCCGTCAGCGCCAACATGGTCTCGGCATATGACGAGATCTTGCTGATATGAAAGGGAGATTGCATCAGGCGGCGATGGCGCAGATGTATCGGCTCTTCATTTGTTAAAAGGCCCGTCCCAAGGACCTTGCGCATCCGTTCAAAACCAACACCCTTGATAAAGCTATGTTGTTTACTAACGGTCACTTCATGGACCATCTCGGGGGCGAAGGCGCCGTAGAAGAGTTGACCGCCAAGGAAGAACGAAGTCAGATCTCCGAATTGATCGCGTGCGCTCTTAAGAAAGCCTGGAGTGTCCTTCTGGAACTGCAGAGTTAGGAGAGGAGATCTAGGCCCTTCGGGGATGGACTGTCCCTTGATGTTTCGCCGCCTCAAGGGGGTGGGGATGGGTGGGTATTCGGCCGGCCTGGGAGCGGTGAATGGGGTAATGGCCATGAGGAAAGGTAAGACGAGCGTGTCCGGAAGTCATTAGAACAAATGTTCGGTAAACTATCCGTCAATAACAGCGCTGAGCTGTTAGGCCCAACCAGAGCGGTTCCACACTTCCGCCCGAGCTAGCTCGGGCCGTCGGTGGTAGTCCGTACCTTCTGGACCAACTAACGATAAAGAGAAAGGCAAGACAAGTGGCTAAACCCGCTAAAGATCCAACTGAAGAAAATAAGAACCAACCAGCCCCTGAAAAGCAGAAGGCCCTAGATACCGCGCTTGCCCAGATCGAGCGTCAGTTTGGTAAGGGCTCCGTAATGAAGATGAGCGAGCGAACCGCGCAACCTATCGAGGTAATCCCAACTGGTTCGATTGCACTCGATGTCGCCCTTGGAATCGGCGGCCTTCCACGCGGAAGAATCATTGAAATTTTTGGACCTGAATCATCAGGTAAAACAACCCTCACTCTCCATGCGATTGCTAACGCCCAACGTGCTGGCGGTATCGCTGCATTTATCGATGCCGAGCATGCATTTGATGCTGAATACGCAAAGAAACTTGGCGTTGATATCGATGCCCTTCTAGTCTCTCAACCAGATACTGGTGAACAAGCGCTAGAGATCGCTGACATGTTGGTTCGCTCCGGCGCCCTCGATCTAATTGTTGTCGACTCTGTCGCGGCTCTTGTCCCAAGAGCTGAAATTGAAGGCGAGATGGGCGATTCCCATATGGGTCTTCAAGCAAGACTTATGTCCCAAGCGCTACGAAAGATCACCGGAGCTCTAAGCCAATCAAAGACCACCGCAATCTTCATCAACCAGCTCCGCGACAAGATTGGTG
>DAIOSM010000018.1:0-15422 GCA_036752585.1 Candidatus Nanopelagicaceae bacterium | reverse complement strand
AATTTGAATGGCGAAAGAAGTGGGCCAGAGATTGGGAGAACGTTAAGTACTGCTCCGACCGTTGCCGGTCAGGCAAGAGCTAGTCCTTATCTGCTTTCTTTGTCGCAAAGGCAAATATTGCAAGACCCAGAACAAGCGCACCAGCGCCAACTCCATAGGAAATTACATCTTCTGATCTATTCGAGTCAACAAAAACGCCTACAAATACGACAGCAAGAATGGCAACTACAACGCCTATTAGCTTCGACTTAAGGTCATCGAGATCCCTTACCCGCAACCAGAGTGGAACTTCGATCTCAGCGTCAATGAACAATTCATATAAGCCATAACCAATAACCAATAGAACTGTTCCAAGAAGAATCGCATCTACCGCAGTCAAAACTTCGACAATTGTCTCTTTTAACCCATACTCACTTGTGACGGCGCTGATCACCACTTGGAGGATCTCTAATGACCCTTGACCCATTAACAAGATGGCACCGATTATTGAGGCAATCGCAGGCACAAAGACTGCGTATCGAGTTAGGCCAATTAGCTTCTTCATAAGACTAGAGGGTAAGGCTCCATCCCTTCGAATACTAGGCGCCACCCTGTGGATGTACGTTTCTCTTATGAGAAAGGCCTTACAAACAATTCTCGGAGTGATGCTCTGTTACGCCGGAGCTCTCCACCTGACTACACGAAGAGAAGAATTTCAAGCACAAGTGCCTTCATGGGTGCCCGTAGATGCAGATCTCGTAGTTGTGATTTCTGGGGTAATTGAGATTCTTCTCGGCCTCGCTCTATTGACGCTCTGGCGCTACAGGCAAATTGTCGGCCTAGTGACTGCAATCTTCTTCATTGCAATCTTTCCGGGAAACATCTGGCAATACCTAGATGGAATCGATGCCTTTGGATTGGATACCGATAGGGAGCGAGCAATTCGATTGTTCTTCCAGCCGGTACTTGTCTTATGGGCGTTATGGTGTACCGACGCAACAAAGATCTACTTCAAACGCGATAAAGAGAAGCGCAGCCAGTAAGACACCACACTAAGTGGGTTGTGACGGGATCGAACCGCCGACCCGGTGATTAAGAGTCACCTGCTCTACCATCTGAGCTAACAACCCGTGAAGCGGGGGAAACTATAGTGATGCCGAGCCACTACCCCCAATTTGGCGAGGAATCGCTGCAATGGCCAGTCCTGCCGTTGTAATTGCAACAGCCCCGAGCGTGATCCCCCAAGATATTCGACCGCCATCGATCATGTAGTAAGCGACCCCAAGAGCGATGAGATTTGCCATCACAATCGGGCCTCTTCCATATCTTTTGCCTCGAAGAATTCCACGACCAGCAAAGAAGAGTCCAGACGCTCCAGCAATCAGGAAGATTATCTCCGCAATGACAGCATCAAGCTCTTCAACCTCTGAAGTCAATGTGCGGATGAATAGATAGGCGGCCAGAGATAGGAGAAAGAGCGCTTCGAGGTTCGCAAAAGCAGCGGCCAATTTCCTTACTCTCATAAGCGAAGAATAGGGGATGAGAAAAGCCTTTCTAATCACTTGACGACTCGTCAGCCTTGGTAAGTGAGCGAGTTGATGTATGACGAGTTGACCGGATTGATGACCCCTTTCCATTTTTATGAAAGCGCGAAACGGATCAAGTCTTGGGCGAATCGAAAAGGTCAAGCACTTGCTGTAATCGCGATTCAACTACCTGAAATGAGCGATGATCTATTGGTCGAGTGTGCCCGCAAATTAAATCGTGAACTACGAGGCGGAGATCTCTTAGCCCGAATGGGAGAGCGAACATTTGTTCTTCTACTTCTAGGAGATCAAGAGGCAGCGGGTCATTTGATCTTCAGACTCTCCAACACCATAAAGCCTAAACTTGAATTTTCGAGTACTGAGTTTTCCGAAAACGAGATGCTGGCAGATGCTTTAAATCGACTAGGTGTTTGAGATAAAAATGTTCTCGCGGTAATACTTCAACTCTGCGATTGAATCTTGAATATCGCCCAGTGCGCGATGGTTGCCTGTTTTCTTTGGAGCGCTGAAATAAACCTTTGGATACCATCGACGGGCTAACTCTTTAATGGATGAGACATCAACAGATCGATAATGCAAAAAAGCACCTAGTCTTGGCATATCTCTATTTATGAAGTTTCTATCCATTCCAATCGAGTTACCGGCTATCGGGGACTTTCCCGCTACGGTGTATTGAGATAGATATTCGAGGATCCTCTCTTCCGCGACGCTCATTGCTACGCCATCTTTAATTTTCTCAATTAGGCCAGACTCCGTGTGCATATTCCGCACCTCAGGACTCATTCCATCTAACTTCTCAACCTCTGTGTGAATGACGAGATCGATTCCATCGCCAAGGAGATTTAAGTTCTCATCAGTTACAAGCACGGCGATCTCGATCAGTGCATCTTTTTCAAGATCCAACCCAGTCATCTCGCAATCAACCCAGACGATGGGCGGGTTCTCATTGGCCATGGGGTAAGGCTAGGGGGCTAGGTGTGAGCGGATGAGATTTCACGGCTCGTTCACCTTCTGTTAACTATTCCTCTACCCCCTTCGCCGAGGTAGGTAGCAGTATCGCGCCGTGACGATGCTCGAGGACAAGGCCGCTTCGACCCCAAAACCGCGCGAGATAACAACCAAACCGCGCCTATCAGACAAGATATTCCGAGCAGTCATATTTACCGGAGCACTCTCGTCGCTGGTTGTTCTTGCCGCTATCGCAATCTTCTTGGGCTTAAGAGGCTTTGAAATCCTTGCTCGCGAGGGTCTTTCCTTTATAACTGGTTACGAATGGTATTCCTCGGTTAACGCAGACGGTTCTGCTGGGGATCAGCCTTCCGTTTATGGAATCGGAGCAATGTTGATCGGAACGATCATCATTGCACTCATCGCCGTATCGATTGGTGTACCGATTTCTATCGCAGCTGCCTTGTATCTGAACTTCTACGCGCCAAATGCAATTCGTGGCTTCCTCGTCGGAGTAATTGATTTAATGGCTGCGTTTCCATCGATTCTCTTTGGACTCTGGGGTTTCAACATTCTTATGCCTAGCGGCGAGTACTGGGCCAAACTGCTTCACAAATATCTGGGTTGGATCCCGTTATTCGATGTATCCACTCCATTCTTCTCACGCTCGCCATTCATTGCTGGGTTGGTGCTGGCAATCATGATCATTCCAATCGTTACCTCAATTGCTCGTGAAGTTTTCTCTCAAACCCCACTTGATCGAATTCAAGCTGCGTACGCACTAGGCGCTACCAAGTGGACGATGATCCGAGCCGTAGTACTCCCATTTGGCTATAGCGGTGTAGTGGGTGGCGCAATGTTGGGTCTCGGAAGAGCAATGGGCGAAACGGTTGCAGTCTTTACCGTATTGAACATCGTGTTTCAGGCTAATTTCCAGATTCTCCTTGGCGCGGGAGGAAATGTAGCCTCGATGATTATTCTGAAATTTGGCGAGGCATCAGCAGAAGAAATCAAGGCGTTAATGGCCGCTGGGTTAATGCTCTTCTTGTTGACATTGATTGTGAACATCTTGGCGGACTTACTTGTTAGCCGTACCGTAAAGCAGGGCCGTTGATCATGACATTCAACGCAACCGCAGTTCCTAAACCACAGAAACCATGGCGCCCATCCCAGCGTGCACTAGTTCCAACTTATTTAGGAATCGTGGCAACTTTGTTGGGGACCTGGATGCTTATCGAGTTCACCGGTCTTGCAGGCAAGCTCGGCGCATTTATCGCAGCAGTATTGCTAACCACAATCATCTCTGCGTTTATTGCAGGCATGCAGCGCGGAAAGCAGGCCGCTAAGAATGCAGCAGTTGGTTCGATAATCACGGCCGGAGCTCTTCTTGCGGTATTCCCCGTTATTAGCATTCTCGGCACAGTCCTCGTTAGAGGAGTTCGAGGAATCTACGTTGGCTTCTTCACCAACGATATGGGTCTTGCCAGCGTTAATGACCCGCTCAATGTTGGTGGAATTAAGCATGCAATCATTGGAACCTTCTTGATGATTCTGATCTCAACAATCATCTCAGTTCCACTTGGCGTTTCAACTGCAATCTACCTGACGGAGATCAAGGGTCCAGGAACTCGACTGATTCGCTTTCTCGTTCAGGCCATGAGCGGTGTTCCATCTATCGTTGCCGGTCTATTCATCTATTCAGCCGTAATAGCCGGAACTGGTCGCGGATTCAACGGACTCTTTGGAGCTTTCGCATTGGCAATTCTGATGCTGCCAACCGTGGCAAGAACCGCGGAAGAAGTTCTTCTTCTCATCGCTCAGGATTTGCGCGAAGCTGGTCTTGCACTCGGTGCAACCCAGTGGCGTACCGTTGCAATGGTTGTAGTTCCAGCTGCCAAGAGTGGATTGATTACTGCGGTAATTTTAGGTGTTGCCCGAATTGCTGGAGAAACAGCTCCATTGCTCTTCACGACCGGCGGTGGAGATGTGACTAATTTGAATCCGGTAGATGGCGTAATGGGTTCGATCCCGTTCGCGATCTGGAAAGCGCTCATCTCTGGTTCTGAAGAGTCGAACGCTCGTGCTTGGGCATCAATTCTCGTACTTCTAGTTCTTGTAATGATTTTGTTCTTCTCGGCTCGTCGCCTCGGTAAGGTCAGGAGATAGAAATGACAGAAAAAGTGCAACCATCTTCGCTGGCTAGCGTTGCCGCCGGTAACGCGAACCGAGCTCCCGCAAGAAGTGCTCTCGGCACCGGCCTGGAGGCTCGGAATGTCCACGCATGGTTTGGAAAGAATCATGTTCTCTCCGATATCTCACTCGACTTTGCCGCCGGCACTGTTACTGCATTGATCGGACCTTCTGGCTGTGGAAAGTCCACCTTCATCAGAACCTTAAACCGGATGCATGAATTCATACCTACGGCCGCGATGGCTGGCGAAGTTCTTCTAGATGGAAAAGACATTTATGCACCGGGAATTGATGTAACGAAGATCCGCTTGAAGATCGGAATGGTCTTCCAGAAGCCAAATCCATTCCCTTCGATGACTATCGGTGAGAATGTTTTATCTGGACTGAAGTTGGCTCAATTGAAGCGAAGTGACAAAGATGAATTGATGGAGGAGTGCTTGGTGAGAGCTGGCCTCTGGAATGAAGTGAAAGATCGCCTAGATGCCCATGGGGGCTCGCTATCAGGTGGCCAACAGCAGCGTCTCTGCATCGCAAGATCTCTGGCAGTGAATCCACAAGTACTTCTAATGGACGAGCCATGTTCTGCTCTCGATCCAGGCTCAACGCTTAGAATTGAAGAGACGATTCGGGAACTCTCCGAGACGATGACCATCATTATCGTTACGCACAATATGCAACAGGCCGCGCGAATCTCGGATTACACAGCTTTCTTCCTTGCCGATGGCCACCCAGGCGTAATGGTTGAGACTGGCCCTACAAGTGAGATCTTCTCGAACCCTAAAGATAAGCGGACAGAGAACTACGTAACTGGCCGTTTTGGTTAGGAAACTGTTCACTTTCCGTTTGGATTTCGTTCAGTCGTCTTATTGGTCCCGTTCTACTCTCCCTCTTAGGTTTGTCTCGAAATACCAAGTGAATAACTAGAAAAGGAGACCAAATTGGTCCGCAAGGCTCTATCGAAAATAGCGATTATCGCTGCAGTCTTCTCCTTGATCGCTGCTCCTGCCCATGCAGTAAATCTCGTTGGCGGTGGTGCAACATTCGCAAACCCAATCCTTGACGCATGCAAAGCTGAATACGCTCGTGCCACAGGCGATAGCTACGTATATAACTCTTTAGGTTCTGGCGCTGGTCGCTCGGGAATCGATAAGGGTGACTTTGATTTTGGCTGGTCTGATACGCCACACCTTGGTTCAACGGCACCTGCAGGCATGCTTCACCTTCCAGTGGTTGCTGCACCAGTTGCGATTCTTTACAACGTGCCAGGAATGCGTGGCCAACTACATCTTTCACCCACAACTCTTGCAAAGATCTTCGCACGCGAAATCACTCGTTGGGATGATCCAGCGATCAGAGCAGACAACAGCCGTGTCGTGCGAACTCCGGTGTTCGAAACTGAGCGCGTAAGAACCTCTGTTGGCGGTCAGACGACTACCACAACAATCACAAAGAAAGACGCAAAGGGAAATCCGATTGTTAAGAGATATGCCCAAAAGCGCATCAATGTTCGCCTTCCAAAGCAGGACATTGTCGTTATCTACAGAGCAGATTCCTCGGGAACAAGTGGAATTCTCACCAACTTCCTCCGCGCGGCTGTTCCATCTGTATGGACCAAGAGCGGAAATAACGCCTTCGATGCTTCCTTCCCAGGAAACATCAATGCTCCACAGAACATTGGAAAGATTCAGAGCGCTCGTGGTTCAGAGCTCGTTGCTTCTCTAGCTGCTAGAACTCCAGGTGCAATCACCTACGCTGAGAAGGATTATGCTGCTAAGAACAAGTTGAGCTTTGCAAAGCTTTACAACAATGCTGATGTCGCAGTCGATCCAGGTGCTGCTGGAACATCAGCCTTCCTTGGCTCAGCTACCTTTAATGAGAGCAATGGAACAATCACCTTGGACTACAAGACTGATAATCCATCTGCTTATCTTCTAGGTTCGACTTCCTACGCGTTGGTCCTTACTAACTACAGGGACAAGGCGAAGGGCGCCGCGGTTAAGAAGTTGATGACCTTCATCTTGGATGAGTGCGCAAAGCGATTCCCAGAGACAGAGTTCGCTGTCATCGAAGGTCCGCTCTATGACTTCAACAAGAAGTTGATCGCAAGAATCGGCTAATCAATTTCGAGGGGTTGATTAGCTAATAGTTAGGCATAGAAGTCCGGGGTCTGAAAAGGGCTCCGGACTTCTTTTTTCAGTCACTCTGTAAATGAAGTGACTTAGGAAATATTTGGCGCGCCCGGCAGGAATCGAACCTGCGACAACCCGCTTAGAAGGCGGGTGCTCTATCCGACTGAGCTACGGGCGCAATTGTTGGTCGAAGTCTACCGAGCACTGAAGCGATAGGGTTTCGCCTCGTGGCAGAGTTCATTTATACGATGAAGAAGGTGCGCAAAGCGCACGGCGATAAAGTCATACTCGATGACGTAACCCTGATGTTCCTCCCTGGAGCAAAGATCGGCGTTGTCGGCCCAAATGGCGCAGGTAAGTCAACTGTCCTTCAGATGATGGCCGGACTCCAGCAACCTTCCAACGGTGAGGCATATCTGACTCCTGGATATAGCGTCGGAATTCTTCTGCAAGAACCACCACTAAATGATGAGAAGAATGTTCTCGAGAATGTTCAAGAGGGTGTAGCTGAGACGATTGCACTTCTAGCTCGCTTCAATCAGGTGTCAGAAGAGATGGCAAACCCTGATGCCGACTACGACAAGTTGTTAGCTGAGATGGGAACTCTCCAAGAGAAGTTAGATCACTTAAATGCATGGGATTTAGATTCGCAACTAGAACAAGCGATGGATGCGCTCCGTTGTCCACCTCCGGATGCGGATGTGAAGGTACTCTCGGGCGGAGAGCGCCGTCGCGTTGCTCTTTGTAAGTTGTTATTGCAGAAGCCAGATCTCTTACTTCTTGATGAGCCCACCAACCATCTTGATGCTGAATCAGTTCTCTGGCTAGAACAGTTCCTCTCGAAATATGAGGGCACGGTCGTCGCCATTACCCACGATCGTTACTTCTTGGACAATGTCGCACAATGGATTCTTGAATTGGATCGCGGTCGTGCTTACCCGTATGAAGGAAATTATTCGACCTATCTCGAAACTAAGGCGCAACGCCTGAAGATTGAGGGACAGAAAGATGCGAAGCGAGCGAAGCGCCTGGCAGAAGAGCTTGATTGGGTACGCCAGAACGCCAAGGGTCGCCAGGCGAAATCCAAGGCACGTCTAGCGCGATATGAGGAGATGGCGGCCGAGGCTGAAAAGGCGCGCAAGCTTGATTTCGAAGAGATCCAAATTCCCATGGGTCCACGACTTGGAAACATCGTTGTTGATGTCGAGAATCTAAGTAAGGGTTTTGGTGAGAGATTGTTGATCGATAACCTCTCATTCTCTCTACCTCGAAACGGAATCGTTGGCGTGATTGGCCCTAATGGCGCCGGTAAAACCACTCTTTTCAAGATGATTCTGGGATTAGAGAAGCCGGATTCTGGAAGCATCAAAGTTGGCGAAACAGTCAAGATCTCTTATGTGGATCAATCGCGCGCAGGTATCGATCCGAAGAAATCGCTCTGGGAAGTCGTCTCTGATGGTTTGGATTTTATGAAGGTTGGCCAGGTCGAAATGCCGAGCCGTGCATACGTATCTGCATTTGGATTCAAAGGTCCAGACCAACAGAAACCAGCAGGTGTTCTCTCTGGTGGAGAGCGAAATCGATTGAATCTCGCCCTTACATTGAAGATGGGCGGAAACCTTCTATTGCTTGATGAGCCTACAAACGATCTTGATGTTGAGACTCTGGGATCGCTCGAGAATGCGCTCTTGGATTTTCCTGGGTGTGCTGTTGTGATTTCTCACGATCGTTGGTTCTTGGATCGGGTCGCAACACATATCTTGGCTTATGAAGGTGACTCACAATGGTTCTGGTTTGAAGGAAACTTTGAATCTTATGAAAAGAACAAGATTGAGCGACTTGGACCCGAAGCGGCTCGACCACATCGTGTTACCTATAGGAAATTGACTCGATGAAGTACTCGCATAAAGCTTTTGTTCGTTGGGACGACTTAGATGCGATGGGTCATGTCAACAACGCGAAGTACCTAACCTTCGCCCAAGAAGCGCGGTTTGAATGGTCCTTCATGCAACACCACTCCAAAGGCGAGATGCCAGGTCTTATGGCGATGGTGGTCGCGCGAGCTGAGGTTGATTTCTTCAAGGGAATCACACTGGGCGGCATCTTTGTCGACGTCGATCTCTGGGTAGAGAAGATCGGAAACTCCTCTTTCAATATGGTCTATGAGATCCGAAATGGCGAGGAGCTATGTGCAAGGATTCGAACTGTTCAAGTTGGCGTTGACGAAACAGTCTCAAAGTCGAGACCACTTAATGAGGATGAACGTAAATTCCTCGAGCAATACCTAATCCAGGAGGGATAAGTGGCGAGTTCAATCCCACGTAACGCTCGCCCTTGGTGGCGCGATGCGGTTACATACCAGATCTATATCCGCTCATTCGCAGATTCAAATGGGGATGGAAAGGGCGATGTCGAAGGCATTCGCTCACGCCTTCCTTACCTAAAGCGACTCGGCATCGATGCGATATGGATTACGCCTTGGTATCCATCGCCACAGAAGGATCATGGATACGACGTTTCTGACTACATGGATATCGAACCTGATTATGGAACTCTCAAAGAGGCAGAGTTGTTAATCAAGGAAGCTCATGCGATGGGAATTCGCGTCATAGTCGATATCGTTCCGAACCATTCTTCAGATCAACACAAGTGGTTCCAAGAAGCGCTTAATTCCAAACCCGGTTCGAAAGAGCGCGATCGTTATATCTTCCGTGACGGCAAAGGCGCTAATGGAGAACTCCCGCCGAACAATTGGCAAGCAGTCTTCGGTGGTCCTGCATGGCATCGCATTACCGAAGCTGACGGATCACTAGGTCAGTGGTACCTACATCTATTTGCTGTCGAGCAACCAGATTTCAATTGGGAGAACCCTGAGGTTCATGAGTATTTCGAGAAGACGCTCCGCTTCTGGTTGGATCGTGGAGTTGATGGTTTCAGAATCGATGTTGCACACGGAATGGTGAAAGCTCCAGGTTTGCCCGATGTTCTTGATAAAGAGAGCGCTACGCCTGAGATGCTCGCTGCACAACGGATGCCATTCTGGGATCAAGATGGAGTTCACGAGATTTACAGGAAGTGGCGAAAGATATTCGATTCTTATGAAGGAAATCGAATGGCAGTCGCTGAAGCTTGGGTATCTCCAGCCTCTCGTATCGCTCTTTATCTTCGTAAGGATGAGTTAGCGAACTCTTTCAATTTTGATTTCCTAACTTCTAAGTGGGAGATAAAGGATCTGAAGAAGAACATCGATTCATCGCTACAAGCCATTCAAGATGTGGGTGCGCCAGCTTCTTGGGTATTTAATAACCACGATGTTGTTCGCTCCGTTGATCGATTCGCACTCGGTCTTCAGCCGGGAACTGGCGAAACAACTCTGGATCGACATGGCGATGTATCTAAATTGGATCTTGAATTGGGAAGGAAGCGGGCACGCGCTGGAGCGCTATTGATGTTGGCATTACCCGGTGGCGCCTACATATATCAAGGTGAAGAACTAGCTCTTCCCGAGGTTCGTGACATTCCAGAACACCGATTGGAAGATCCACGTTGGAACATGTCTAACAACACCGATAAAGGTAGAGATGGTTGTCGAGTTCCACTTCCATGGAAGAGTTCATCTGAATCAGCCTTCGGTTTCTCCGGAACTGCGAATCTCTCGGCGGATCAAGCTTGGTTGCCACAACCTAACTGGTGGGGCGATTACTCAGTCGAATCACAGGACAAAGATCCTGCATCGACCTTAAACATGTATCGAACAGCACTTGAGATCAGACATAAAGAAGCTGGTCTTGGTGATGGCGAAATGGAATGGGTTGATTTTGGTTCCGATGTTCTTGCTTTCCGTAGACCTGGAAACTTTCTCTGTCTGGTCAATTTTGGGGGAGAGATTAAGCTTCCTGAGGGAGAGTTGTTAGTCTCAAGCTCACCCATTAGAGATTTCAAACTCCCACCAGATACCGCAGTTTGGATGCGCACTAAGTGATTGCTACGCAGCAAGCAAGGACGGTAAAGGTTCTTGCATCTGCACAAGTACTAAATGGACTAGGTGTAGCAGGAACAGTTGCTGCCGGCTCACTTTTAGTTGCCTCCATAACTGATTCAGAGACGCTTGCCGGTTTAGCCCAAACCTCCTCAGTCCTAGGAGCTGCTGCGCTAGCACTTCCGTTGGCGCGATTGACGGCAAAAGGGGGGAGAAGGCTTGCGCTCTCAATTGGTTATGTAGCAGGAGTAATTGGCTCGCTCTTTGCGATTCTGGGCGGCGCTGAAGAGAACTTGATCCTTATGTTGCTTGGAACTTTCTTTGTTGGAGCTGCATCTGCTGCCGGATACCAGGCTCGCTTTGCTGCTATTGATCTTGCAACCAACGAAACTCGAGCCAAGCAGCTCTCGTTTGTTGTTTGGGGATTAACAATTGGCGCAGTCGCTGGTCCGAATCTGATGGAACCATCTGGAAATCTCGCTGAAAGCCTTGGTTTGCCAAGATTGGTTGGTCCATATTTGATTTCTGCCGTAGCGCTCTTCCTTGCTACATTGGTGATTCAGATATTCCTTCGCCCAGATCCCTACCTTTTGGCACAAAGAGAATCAGCTCTAACCACTGCAGCTAAACGTTCCACTAAGGAAGCTCTTGCTCACATTAGAAAAAATGAAAAGGCACTATTTGCAATTCTCTCAATTGCAATCGGACATGTTGCGATGGTGTCAATTATGGTCATGACACCGGTACATATGGCCCACGTTGATGTGACGCTTACGATCATTGGATTAGTAATAAGCATCCATGTAGTTGGAATGTATGCGTTCTCTCCTATTGTGGGATCGATTAGCGATCGGATTGGACGCATCAACACAATAAAAATTGGCGTAGTTACCTTGTTGCTCTCATCGGTCATCTCTGGGCTTGCTGCTGCAGATGATGCGATAACTCTTGGAGTTGGACTCTTCTTGCTCGGACTAGGTTGGTCATTCACCCTAATCGCTGGGTCTGCATTCTTAACGGAGTCGGTATCTCCAGAGGTGAAGACTTCTGCACAAGGAGCTAGTGACCTGGTTATGAATCTCTCTGGTGCGGGCGGGGGAGCCTTAGCAGGAGTGATTATCGGAACGCTCTCATATGGATGGCTCTGTCTCTTTGCAGCAATACCTGTATCTCTGCTCGGTATCTGGTCGCTTAAACTTGATAGCAAATGAACCTTTATGAAGAGATGGGCGGAAGAGATACTTTCGAAAAGATAGTCTCGCATTTCTATGCGCTTGTTTCGGTAGATCCGGTTCTTCGGCCGATGTATCCCGATGAAGATATGAAGGGAGCAGCCGAGCGGTTATTGATGTTTCTTGAGCAATACTGGGGCGGTCCAACTACCTATAGCGAGCAACGAGGCCATCCGAGATTGCGCATGCGCCATGCCGGCTTTCATATCGGTGAGATGGAGCGTGATGTTTGGTTGCGCCATATGAAGTCGGCGGTTGATGAAGTTGAAATGAGGGGCGATTTAAAGGAAGAACTTTGGAATTACTTAGTGATGGCTGCTAACTCGATGGTCAATCAACCGCGAGGCTTCTGAGACTTATTTCCAACCTTCAATATCTCACCATTTCGCAAATACCAGAGAGTGCCTTGGCGATCTCGAACTGTTGTAATTCTTAATCCGACCGTTTCAACCCTTCCCTTAACATCTAAGACTTCAACTTGATCGCCGACTCCGTATTGATCTTCAACCAACATGATAATTCCAGAGAAGACATCCCGAACGATTGTCTGTGCGCCAAGACCTACGGCAAAGCCAACTACACCCGCAGATGCGACTAGTGGACCAAGATCAACACCTAACTCGCCAAGAATCATTGCACCTGCGATTAGACCTATCAATGCCTTTGAAGAACTCTTTAGAACGGAAGCAGCGGTTCGAGCTCGCTCACGTTGTCTTGTTGCTTGAGAACGCTCGCCGGGGATGAAATCAGCTTCGGCTACTTTGGAGAGGGCTTTCATGATTGCTCGTGATGCGACCCGTTGGAGAACCACAGCAATTAGCAGAATGACCAATATGCGGACGGGGGCGCCCAAGAACCATTCGAGGGCTTCCTTCGCGCTGAAATTGAGCTCCATTTGAGCGGGACTTTATAAGAATTTAACCCGAATTCCGCACAATTCCGAGAGAGTTCAGGCAGGATTTCCCCCACGACGCGAGCCACGCGTTGCATAAAGGGGTTTAGCAAAGTGTCGGTGACGACGAGAAGGACTTTAGTTCTAAACGCCACCTACGAGCCACTGGGTGTCGTTTCTGATAGACGCGCGCTTATTTTGGTTCTCAACAATCGCGCAACAATGGTCGAAGAATCCGATATCGAATTGCGTTACTCGTCGGGTTCAGTAGTACTCCCAGCAGTAATTCGACTACATAAATTTGTGAAGATCCCTTATCGACACACAGTCCCTCTATCAAGGAGAGCGATATTCGCTCGTGATGGAGGCCGATGTGTTTATTGCGCCGCGACTGCGACATCTATCGATCATGTAGTACCAAGAAGTCGTGGCGGCGATCACTCATGGGAGAACGTCGTCAGCGCCTGCCATCGTTGCAATCACCTCAAAGCTGATAAGACCCTTAAAGAATTGGGTTGGAGATTGCGATCTCTGCCACGCGAACCAGTTGGAGCTGCTTGGAGGATTCTTGGAACTGGCAGAGCCGAGAAGCGCTGGGTTCCATATCTAGAACCATTTGGCGTCGTTGCCGCTACTGCTTAGACTCCGCACATGATTCTTGCGCTAAATGAAGATGGTTCCTTGCCCGGAGAACCGCTGCCATTCTTTGAAGGCTTTCTCTGGTTCTTCGTCGCACCTACCGTCATCTTCCTCGCAGTATGGGTTTTGGTCGTAGCGGCTGAGAACGTCAATAAGTCAAAGCGCAATCGCCATAAGCAAGATGTAATCACTCGCATTAACGAGTGATCTAGCGATCTACGCTCTGCACCTTTAGCGCACGAACTAGCGCATCCTTTGCCTCCATCACATGGCGACGGAGAGTTGGGTGAGCATCTTTTCCAGTCGAATTTAGCCACGCCTCAGTCTTTGAGAGCGTCTCATTCGATACGACGTAACTCGGGAAGAGCAGGTCGATAATGTTCGATGAGTCCTCGTAAGACTTGGTGTTATAGATATCTAGTATCAATCCGAAGTAGCGATCGATGAATTTCGCATGGAAATCACGGTGAAGAGGGCGAGCAAAGCCTTGGATTGTGGAAAGTCGCATCCAATTAGAGATCTCGAAGTTCTCAGTCGCCGTCTTGAAGGCTTTCTCTTTCGCTTCGATGTTTGGTAACGCAGCCATGCAGCGCACATGAGCGAGCTGTCCAGTCAAGGTGTTATCGCGCTGTAGCTCAGCGTCGATTTCGGCTACTGAGGCCAGACCACGCTCAACAAGGGACATTAGTAGATGCCAACGTAGATCGGCATCGATAGTAAGCCCACTGAGCTTCCCATCAAGCAAATCTCTGATCTTGGCACCTTGG
Source organism: Candidatus Nanopelagicaceae bacterium (assembly GCA_036752585.1). Taxonomy (GTDB): domain Bacteria; phylum Actinomycetota; class Actinomycetes; order Nanopelagicales; family Nanopelagicaceae; genus MAG-120802. Next base: position 1,120 of record DAIOSM010000018.1, on the reverse strand, counting down.
GTTGGAGTGTGAGCCAACGAGGCAAAGGTTCTTGCGAATTGCAGTTGGTGATCGCTGCCAGGCTTTGCTTTATCTAGAAGCTGCCCAATAACGCCTGCAATCTTTTCACGGAGCGCATCTCTATTCTTTGGTGCGGCATAAACTTCAACCGCGGAAGCTAGTTGATTTCCAAGCGCGGTAATGGTTGTCACATCATCTTCACCAGGAAGTCCTGCGATTGCTATATCGATGAAATCAGATGCGGACAATTCGGCATCTCGAAGCATGTCCCAAGCTGCTGACCAGCAGAGCGCTCGTGACAAGTTATCGTTTAGTTTTCCAAGGTGAGACTTTAAGGTCTCAATCGAACGCTGATCAAATCTGATCTTGGCGTATGAAAGATCTTTATCGTTGATAAGGAGAAGATCAGCGACCTTCTCTCCTTTTAACTGGTCTACTGAAGTTAGCTCTCCAGCTACATCAAGTTCCACCGAGGTTCGTCTCTCGAGAACTTCGCCCTTCAAGTCATAGAGACCCACTGCTAATCGGTGAGGTCGCTTCTCGCTTGATCCCGCTGGAATAAGAGGTGGCTCTTGCTTTATCGAAATAGATTCGTAGCTATCGCCAGAAAGTTTTATCTCAGGACGGAGCGTATTTACGCCAGCAGTCTGAAGCCAGGTCGCAACCCAAGTATCAAGAGAACGACCACTCTTAGCCTCTAATTCATCGAGGAGATCCTTTAGGGTCGTGTTCTTGTAAGCATGCTTTGCAAAGTAAACCTGTAGCGCAGAGATGAAGTTATCGCGGCCGACATGTGCCACTAGTTGGTGAAGAACAGATGCGCCCTTTGCGTATGTGATTCCATCGAAGTTTGCCTTGACGGTCTCAATGTCGACCATATCCGCTGCGATGGGGTGGGTGGAGCTGAGCTGGTCTTGGCGATATGCCCAGTTCTTTCGTTCCGCATTGAAGCCTGCCCAAGAATTCTTGAAACGCGTTGCCTCTACAAGCGCCAAGTAAGAGGACCACTCGGCGAAAGATTCATTTAGCCACAAGTCATCCCACCACTTCATAGTCACAAGATCTCCAAACCACATATGGGCCATCTCGTGGAGAATCGTGTTGGCACGAGCGTTGTACA
>DAIOSM010000017.1:0-15914 GCA_036752585.1 Candidatus Nanopelagicaceae bacterium | reverse complement strand
GACTCAACGAGCGGCTTAAGGTCTAGGTGATTTCCTATGACGACTGGGAATTCTGCAGGCATCTCATTTAGATCGCGTAGGTATAGGAGATCGCGGAGACAATGGCTCGCCTTGGTCACAAGTACAAGAGCACGTTTTGGCTGATTGGCATCTCTGATCTGCAAGATCGGGTTGAACTTAGCTAGCTGTGACTCCAGGCTTGTTTTTGCATCTTCCAGGCTCGCCTTGGTCTCAAAGCGAGTGCGCATGACGAAGGTGTTGGTGATGGAGTCGGTGAACTGCTGGTTCTCCAGGATGTTGCCATTGATCTCTAGGACAGCAGAGGTCAGCGCATTGACGATGCCGCTTCGATCTTCACATTGAAGCGTGGCGAGGATTTCCACGCGCTTAGTCTAGTGATTCAGATTAATGATTAATCCGGAATCTCTGGAGCGACTTTGGCGCCCACCAGTTCCAATCACCGAATAGACGCATCAGCGCTGGGACAAGGAATGCACGAATCAGGGTTGCATCCAGAAGAATCGCAAAGGCAATTCCAAATCCCATGGACTTGATCGATGTCACTCCGCTGATCATGAATGCAGCGAAAACAACGGCGAGGATTAGGGCTGCAGCAGTGATGATACGAGCAGATTTCTGTAGACCAAGTGCAACCGAGTCAACATTGGAGCGACCCGCATCATGCTCTTCTTTGATTCGGGAGAGCAAGAAGACTTCGTAATCCATAGAGAGACCAAATGCCACGATCGCAACCAAGACCAGGGTGCTTGTATCCAGCGCCCCTGTATTTATGAAATCACCGGTCAAGAAGTTCAAGTTCCCATCGATGAATACCCAGGTCATTACTCCCATAGTTGCAGCAAGGGATAAGAAGTTGAGCAGGATCGCCTTGATTGGAAGTAGTACAGAACCTGTGAATAGGAATAGCAGAATCAATACGGTGATTGTGATCCATAGGAGAACCCAAGGAAGAGTCTCAGCGATTCCATCTTGGGTATCTGCATAATCAGCAGCAACTCCTCCGACCAGTACCTCTATCGGAGCATCAATAGATCTGATTCGGTTGATTAAATCTTGCGCTTCTGGGGTTCGCGGCGCCATTGAGTGAATGGCGACAAGTCGGACGCTTCCATCCTTAACCTCAGGCGTTCCTACTCGAACGATGTTCTCAAGTTGCCCAAGCCGGGCAGCGTAAGAGTTGACTGCTTCGAGGTTTGATGCGCCGCCTGGAAAGATGATTTCAATTGGATTGCTCTCTTCACCTGGAAATTTCTCTTGGATGAAGGCGGAGGCTTGATAGGCAGTATCGCTAGCTGGAAGGACTCTCATATCGACCTGTGAGAACTTCACATTCATTAATGGGGCGATCATTAAGCCTAGAAGAAGAAGTGAAAATGCCACCACGGGCACCGGTCTGCGCATTACAAATCTTGAGAGACGAGCCCAGCCACCATCTTCTTTAGGAGCAAGTCCACTCTTGCGTACGACGCCCTTATTCACCTTTTCACCGAGCATCATCAAGAGCGCCGGAAGTGGAATTAGTGCGCCAACGACCGCAAGTGAGACGACGATTGCACCGGCATAACCCATCGACTTTAGGAAGTTCATTGGGAAGAATGTCAAAGAAATCAAGGTAAGAACTACCGTCAAACCAGAATAGAAGACGGTCTTTCCAGCGCTCTTCATCGTGTTTACAATCGCATCTTCACGACTAATTCCTCGGCGCAATTCCTCTCGGAATCTATTCACTATCAATAGTGCGTAATCAATTCCTAAACCAAGACCTAATCCAGTAGTCAGATTCAAGGCAAAGACGCTCACATCAGTAACAAGAGTTAAGAGATAGAGGCCAAAGAATGTTCCCAAGATCGCTGTGACGCCGATGATCAATGGCATAGCGGAGGCAACCAACGCTCCAAATACTAAGACCAGCAAGATAAAGGTGATTGGGATTGAAATGGCTTCGGAGATCTTCAAATCATTCTGTATTCGCCCATTGATAGCGTTGGCGAAGACTGCGCCGCCCGAAACGCGAATCCGCTGATCTTGATATTCGCCTTCATATTTATCTTGGTAATAACCACCAAGTGAATCAATCTCGGTAAAGTCATCCGATTTGAGATAGATAAAGATGTAGGCAGCGCTTCCATCAGTGCTCTTGAACGCTGGATTGCGACCGGCGCTCCAATAAGAGATGACACTCTCAGCGCTTGGTTCAGAACGGAGTTCGTTCTCAAGAGCGGTCGCTGCTGCAACCGTTGTTTCGTTATCGACTGAGCCAGCTGAAGATTCAAGTGCAATCACGACAGCCGGGTCTTTGACCTCGAATCGTTCCTCCAGATATTCAAATACTTTCGCGGAGTCGCTACCAGGGTCGGAGTAACCACCTGAGTCGAATCTAGAGAAGACCTGGGTTCCGATGGTTCCAAATACGAGGACCGCTGTAATTGATAGGAGGAAGATCGCTTTGCTGCGTCTAGCGATTGAATGGCCCAATTTCTCAAACATAGATTGCCTTCTCTTGACTCGTTGCTGTGCGAGGTGAATAATGTAAACAATGTTAACACCCGTGCGCAAGCGAAGCGATTATCACCATGGCGATTTGGGCCACGCTGCGGTCCGGGCTGCAAAGAACTTGATTGATAACGAAGGACTCAATTCACTTGGAATAAGAAGAGTGGCCGAGGCAACCGGAGTATCTCCGGCCGCTCTCTACCGACATTTTGAGAACTTGGAACAACTCAAAGCTGAGGTCTCGGCACAGATCAGGATCGAGCTCGGTGAGTATCTAAAGACGAGAAGGGATCGAGTCCCACTCTCTAAAGGTAAGAGCAGGAATGCATTAGTCCGCTTTGAGGCGCTAGGCGAGGCTTATATTGATTATGCACGGAAGCACCCAAGGTTGTTTGAGATCGCATTTATACATTGCGATGAAAAGCCAATCAGCGAATTCTCAGATTTGGCTTGGGAACTCTTGCAGGAATCGATAAAGGAACTAGATGAAGTTGGACTCTTAGATAAGAAGATTGAAGTTGCGGCCCCCATGATTGCTTGGAGTGCCGTACACGGTCTTGCAGTATTAGTGGCACAACGCGCAATCTTGCAGCGCGAACAAGATCATGCTCTTCGCCAGATAATGGATGGCGTAGAACGAGCTTTAGGTGCCCTCTAGGAGACTTATGAGCGACTTGATACCTTCCAAGACCCAAGATGAGATCGACCCATCAAGTGATGCGAACTCTGATGCAAAGCGGGAAGAGGAGATAAAAGGGGATAAGCCCCCGCACCACGATTAAGAATCAGATTTGGTTTCGGTGCTTTTCTTCGGTTCGCTCTTCATCGAATCAGTCTTGACCGAATCAGTCTTGTAGAAGCCAGATCCCTTGAAAACCACCCCAACATTTGAATAGACCTTGCGCGCCTTTGCACCACACTCGGGGCAGGTATCTATCGCGGTATCTGAGAATGATTGAAAAACCTCAAATTCATGCTCAGATTCGCATTGATATTGGTAGGTCGGCACAGCGTAATCTTAGGTACGTGATGAGATTTCTTCTAATCGAGGCGCTTAGCGAACGAGATGCATCGTGATCTTTGATCTTCTAAACACACTCACAGGAGCTCTCGTAATGGGAGCGCTGTTAGCGCTTACCTTCCTATTTCCCGAAGTCGAAGGTCGTCTCTCGCCCTCATCGCGCAAGTTAAGAAAGTTCCTTCCCTATCTTCTCGGAGTCTGGCTCATTGCTTCGCTTGGAAATCTTCTTGCAACTCTAGCTAACCTCTTTGAGTCTTCAATCTTCTCCATGTTGGACCTAACCACAATACGCTCTTATGTAACGCAGACAGCTTTAGGAAGATTGCAATTTATTCAAGTTATCGCTGCTCTCATTCTGTTACTCCTTGTCGGAGCGCTCCGCAAAATTGGTGGAACGTTCTTTGCTTACTTGATTGCGACGATCGGAGTTGTAGCTCCACTATTCCAAAGTCATACAAGCCAGGCTGGTGGACATGGCCTCGCGATCGGATCTTTAATCATTCATGTGATTGCACTATCGTCATGGATAGGTGCAGTCACATCCCTTCTTTTCATGGATGAAGGAACAAGGAAGTTAGCAATAACAAGGATTGGGACGATCGCAACCTGGTCAGTCGTAGCAATTATTCTGACCGGTAGCGCTAGCTCGATTGTGAGATTGGGATTATCGAGTGATTGGTTAAGTACCTATGGAGCACTGATAATCCTCAAAGTTGGACTTTTGAGCTTTGTAGCTCTCACTGCGCTGAAGATCCGTAAAAATCTAGTCGATACAAGTCTGATTCGATTCGAAGTGGCGTTGTTGCTAACAGTTGCCGCTATTGGCTCGATACTCTCAAGATTCACTCCCATAGTTGAGAGCGATTACGAATACGACCGAGTTCGGGAGATCGTAGGTGTAGCGATGCCAGCGGAACCGACATGGCAGAAGCTCTTCTTTGAGTACGAAGCAGATGCATTGATGCTTGGTGCGTTGGTGTTTGCAACAGCGCTCTATATTCGAGGAGTCGTGGTTTTAGCTCGACGCGGCGATAAGTGGCCGGTTGGTCGAACGATTTCTTTTGCAATCGGGATTTCATTACTTGATTACAGCACCAGTGGCGGCCTTGGCCTATATGCGCTCTTCTCTTTCCAGTATCACATGATTGCTCACATGATCTTGAGCATGATCGCTCCTATCTTTTTGGTGCTCAGCGCTCCAATAACGCTGGCACTCAGAACTCTTCCGATAGGTCGAACGTCCGAGGAGCGAGGTATCAGGGGTTGGTTGATTGAATCTCTACATTCTCGCTTCACAGCAATCTGGACCAATCCGCTAGTCGCATTGGCGATATTCGATGGTTCACTCTTCGCTCTCTATTTCACACCGCTATTTGGGGAATTGATGTCGAGCCACTTCGGACATCTTCTTATGAACTTACATTTCATCGCCGCAGGGCTCCTCTTCTTCCATGTAATCGTCGGCATCGATCCGAATCCGAGACGAGTCCATCATCTTGTCCGGGTAGTGATTCTCTTGGGCGCCATAAGCATCCATGCCTTCTTCTCGATCGCGCTTCAAGCATCGAATACTTTGATTGACGGTGGTTACTACGCATCACTTGAAAGACCGTGGGCAACCGATCTACTAGCAGATCAGAAGAGCGGGGCAGCTATTGGTTGGGCAATGGGCGAGATACCAATAATCATCGCCTTAGTCGCAACATTCATCCAGTGGATGCGCTCGGATGCGCGTGAGGCAAAACGTGCTGATAAGAATTCAGAGCGCGATTTGGCCGAATACAACGATTATTTGCGCAGACTCGCAGAGGGTCGCAAGGACTCGTAGTATTCGCGCATGGATCCGCTCTTCTCCTTGCCTGAGGAATACATCGCACTTCGCGAGAGCGTTCGAGCTTTAGCCGATAAGAAAATCCAACCGTTTGCACATGACGTTGATGCAAACGCTCGATTCCCACAGGAAGCACAAGATGCGTTACAAGCTGCAGGCTTAGCTGCGCCTCATGTCCCGGTTGAATTCGGCGGCGAGGGTGCGGATGCGCTCGGTGTTGTTATCGTCATTGAAGAGGTAGCTCGAGTATGCGCTTCGTCATCTCTCATACCTGCTGTGAACAAACTTGGCTCTGTTCCTTTGATGCTTGGCGGAAATGATTCACAGAAAGAGCGTTGGCTTACCCAGTTAGCAAAAGGAAAAGGATTCTCCTACTGCCTTTCAGAATCTGAGGCGGGCTCTGATGCAGCCTCGATGAAGACTCGTGCAGTAAGAAAAGGCGATGGTTGGGTATTGAATGGAAGTAAGAAGTGGATCTCTCATGCTGGTGTATCTGAGTTCTACACAGTTCTTGCTTCAACTGATCCAGAAAAGGGCGCTAAGGGAATCACCGCCTTCGTAGTCGAGAAGAGCGATGCTGGAGTTTCATTTGGCGCACATGAGAAGAAGATGGGCTTTAAGGGCTCACCAACACGTGAGGTCTATTTCGATAATGTAGAGATAAGCGATGATCGCCGAATCAGTGAGATTGGTGCTGGCTTCGCACTTGCGATGAAGACTTTGGATCACACTCGCATAACGATTGCTGCCCAGGCGCTTGGAATTGCTCAAGGAGCATTTGAGGTTGCTGCAAAGTACGCGAAAGAGCGCCGTCAGTTTGGAAAGCCGATCTTTGATTTCCAAGCGATTCAATTCATGCTCGCTGATATGGCGATGGAGATCGAGGCTGCTCGACAACTCACCTATGCAGCTGCAGTCAAGAGTGAACGCGGCGAGCGAGACCTTACATTCTTCTCTGCCGCCTCAAAGTGTTTTGCCACTGATGTGGCTATGAAAGTTACGACTGATGCAGTTCAAGTCCTTGGTGGCTATGGGTATGTAAATGACTACCCAGTCGAGCGGATGATGCGTGATGCAAAACTAACTCAGATCTATGAAGGAACGAATCAGATTCAACGGATCGTTATGGCAAGAAATCTTGGAGTCAATTAGATTCGAATAAGTCTCTCTGGAGTCAAGATAAGTTTTACCGGTACATCGTGCTTCTCTGTTGGAAGTTCGCCTAATACTTCATCTTCGTTCACGAGGGCTATTGAAAGACCTGAGAAACTAGCAAGAGCTCGATCGTAAGATCCGCCGCCTCGTCCGAGACGATTTCCTCTCTTATCGACCGCCAATGCAGGGACGATCATCAAGTCGATGTGGTCGAGATACCTCTCACCACTCGGTTCCTCCAGCTTTCCATTTCTAACTAAGTTTGAGGGGTTTCCATCCCAGATTCGAAACTCGAGGGAGTTATCACTAAGGCGAACAGGTAAGAGCAACTGACGACCACTCTTGAGGATCAGTTCATTTAGTGATGTCGTATCCGGTTCATGGTCAAAAGATCTGTAGCTCGCTATTACCTGAGAATCCTTGAACTCTGATGATTCGGTCAATAACTTGAGATTAAAGTGAGATTGGTTATCCCGGCGACGTCCTTTGATTGAATCACGTAATTTCGCCTTCGTGTTCTCCACGGGATTAGCGTAGATACAAAGTATCTTTTCCGCGTGAGTGAGAGCATCCGCGTAGCAGACCTTGCGGCTCAATTATTGGCGCTATCCAAGCCGCTAGCGGCTTTTGATATGCCGCTACTCGATTCCCATGGAGCGACGCTTGCGGAGGATGTGTACCAAGGCGATCGACTAGCACTTAGGTCTGGTTCCAGAATTCGTTCAACGCAAATCGGGTTAGCTGCATCGCTTGGTCTTGACCATCTTCCCACTCGGCCTCAACCTCGTGTTGTTGTCATCTCGGCTGGAGATGATCTGGTCGAGCCAGGTAAGCCACTAGGAAACGGTGATGAGTTCGAGGTTAATTCATGGCTTCTAACAACTGCTGTAAAAGAAGCGGGCGCTGTTGGTTATCGCGTAACGACGATCCCAGAGACATCGGATGCCCTTAAGGATGTAGTTGAGGATCAATTAGTACGAGCTGATCTCATCGTGATTTGTGGCGAGAGCCATGATGAATCATTTGATCTGATCTTCGGCGTACTTAGCCGACTTGGTGAGGTAAAAGGCGTTACCCCAAATATCGAAGGCAGCGGAAGACATGCTTTTGGCACTATCGGTCCCGATAAGACTCCGGTCGTTGCTCTGCCAGGTGATCCAATCTCTGCCTACATCTCAACCGAACTCTTCATTCGTCCGATGATAAGAAACATGATGGGTCTTTATGACATACATAGACCAATCACCAAAGCCACCCTCACAAATGATGTTGCGAGCGATACCGGAAAGCATGCCTTCATAAGAGCCGTTCTATCCACCGATAATCCAAATCGACGGCTCGTCACAGCGCTTCCCAATCAAGATGACTTGATTGGACTATCGGATGCCACCGGCTTGATCGTCATGAGTGAGGAAGCAACGATCTACAAAGCTGGCGAAGAGGTCGATGTGCTTATGTTGGAGCGACGTTTCAATTAACCATTGGATTGAACGAGAGAGATAGTTTCGAATGAATTGGCCGATAGTCCTAATCGAGGGCGAGATAACGTTACGGCCATTGCGGATACGGGATCGAAGAGCCTGGCTAGATGTCAGAGCTCGAAATCGAGAGTGGTTGACTCCCTGGGAGGCGACATCGCCGCTACTTGAGGAGCAGAAACACCTCCCTACCTATGTAGAGATGGTCAACTTCCATAAGAGAGAGGGAAAGGCAGGACGCTCCATCTCCTTTGCAGTCTGGTTCCACGGCGAATTAATTGGCCAGATAACGCTCGGCGGCATCTCTTATGGCGCTTATCGTGGAGCTCATATCGGCTATTGGATCGATAAAGACCATGCCAATAGAGGGATAACTACCCGAGCGGTCCGAGAAGTGACGCGTTTTGCGCTAGAGGATTTGCGATTGCACCGAATTGAGATTGCGTTGCGACCGGAGAATGGCGCGTCAAAGCGAGTGGCAGAAAAAGCGGGATTTGTTTTTGAAGGATTGAGACCACGTTATTTACATATCGATGGCGGATGGCGAGATCACATCGTTTTTGTAAAAGAGAACACGAGAATCTAATCCCCGGGGAAATACCCGAAAAGTCCGAATCCGCCCTTTAAGGTTAGGTTTCATGGGTTCGGGTCTCATCTACATAATCATCGTAGGTATGTGGATCGCCTATTTCCTCCCGCGTTGGATTGCTAATCATGAAGAAGTCTCCGGACGTTCAATAGAGAAGTTCGCCACCACGATGCGCGTTGTCGGAAAGACTTCCGGAAATACAACTGATGACCTAACCGACCTTCTACGGAAGAGAGAGAATCAGATGTTGATTCGAAGGATTCTCTTCACATCAATCCTGGGATTGACTCTCATAGTCGGGCTTTTCGCTCTAGTTGGATTTTTATCGCCAGCTATCATCACGATTCCCATCTCAGGACTTGGTTTGTATATCGTTCATGCGCGCCACCAGATAAGTGCGATAAACGAAGAGATTGCGAATACTTCAATCCTGGAAAAGCAGAGCGATAGATCAGCAAGTAAGTACTCAGAGTTGATCGCGAGATCTAAGCGAGTTGCTAGAAGTAAAGATGAATTTGCAGATGAACATTGGACTCCGCTTGCAGAGCGAGTAGCTCGCTCCGAGTCTGAGGTACATGGAATCACAATTATTCCTAAGGGTTCTCCCAATAAGACCTGGGATCCAATCAGCGTTCCACCGCCCACTTATGCCAACTCACCGAAAGCTGCTCCGCGCCGTCGAATTGACCTGACTATTCCGGGAGCATGGAGCGCTGCGCAAGAGGAAGAGTTAAAGCGATTCCTCAAGCCAAGTTCTGATGAGATCTTCGATCAGAGCATCGCCGATGAGGTTGAAGAGCAGATCAGAACCAACCGCGCGGCAAACGAATAACGAATTAGAGCTAAATCCAGCTCGGCAGCCACATCCGGGCGTACCAATCATCGTAAGTAAGAACGATTCCGAGATAGATAGGCGCAAAGTAAGCGAAAATTAGGGCCGTTAGGCCTAAAGCAGCGTAGAGATTCTGCATCCGCTTTGGGCGCTTTGGTTCATCCTCGAGATAGAGCTTTATCGAATAGGTGATTGTAAGGATCAGGTAGGGAAGAAATGCAATCGCATAGAAGTAGAAGGTGGTGCGCTCCGGAAAGAGGAACCAAGGCAGATAGTTTGAAAGCAGAGCTATGAGTATCAATCCCGCTACACGTTCTCTACGGTGAATGAAATATCCGATGGTTATAAATAGTGCAATCAGACCAAACCACCAGATGATTGGAGTTCCCATCGCGAGGATCTCTTGCGAACAGTTATCTGCTCCACAACCCTTAGGCGATTCATAGAAGAACGAGGTAGGCCTTCCGAGCACCAACCAGTTCCAAGGGCTAGCTTCATAGGAATGTTCCGTAGTAAGCCCAGTATGGAAGTTCAAGATCTCGCGGTGGTAGTTGTAGAGAGAGATAAGAGGATTGCTGGAAGAGTCGCGTGACCAGCCCTTCTCTGAGATCAACCAACCGCTCCAAGTGAATAGATAAGTAATTGGAATTATCGGTATGTATTGGATTAGCTTCTTGCGATTTGTGAAAGCAAGGTAGATCAAAAGAGCGGCGATGAAGTAGATAGCGCTCCACTTTGTACCAAGGGCGAGTCCAAGAAGAAGCGCTGCGGCGATATGCCTCTCGTAGAGAAGCGCTAAGAAGGCAGCGAGCAAGAAGAACATCAAGAAGATATCCAGTAGCGCAGTACGTGACATGACTAAATGGAGTCCATCGATACTCATCAAACCAGCCGAGATGAGTGCAAGGAACTGTGAGTTAAAGAGTCGGAGCGCGACAAAGTAGATCAAGAGAATCGAGAGCGTCCCAAATAGCGCTGCAGAGAATCTCCAACCAGCTGGAGTATCACCAATTATCTGGATTCCCAGGGCAATCAACCACTTTCCTACCGGTGGATGAACGACGAATTCAGCAGCCCCATCATTCGTTTCAACTCCATCGCGGAGATAATCCTGGGCACCATCTACGTAATAGACCTCATCAAAGACCAACTTCTCGGGTATTCCGATATTCCAGAATCGAAATAGAGCTGCTACTAATAAGACCAAGCCCAAAATCAAGCGAGGGGATGGGCGGCGCACGGGCTTAAGGATACTGATGCGAGAATTACCAAATGGGAACCTTGGTAGTCGCTGCGGCGCCAATCGGAAATTTTGCTGATGCGACGTTGCGCTTGAAGGCTGCGATTACAAATTCGACTTTCGTGGCAGCCGAGGACTCTCGCAAGTTCGCAAGGCTGTGTAGCGATCTTGGAATCGAGAGTAAGGCGAAGGTGATCTCATTTTTTGAGGGTAATGAGAGGGAACGCTTGTTGGAACTAGAGCGAGCCTTAAATGAACATGATCAAGTTCTACTCATCACAGATTCCGGGATGCCCGGCGTAAGTGATCCTGGCTATCGCGCTATATCCATGGCACTTGAGAAGAGTTTCCCAATTCAAGTCCTTCCCGGCGCGAGCGCAGTAACGACAGCTCTGGTTCTATCTGGCCTTCCCTCGGATCGGTTCGCTTTTGAAGGATTTCCACCTCGTACTGATCTCACTCGTGAGCGCTTCTTTGAAGATCTTGCTCAAGAGGAGCGAACCTTGATTTTCTTTGAGGCGCCTCATCGAATTGATTCATTCTTGGACTCTGCAACAAAAGTCTTTGGAGCCGATCGACGTGCGGCAATATGTCGGGAGATGACCAAGACTTATGAAGAGGTAGTTAGGGGATCCCTTAGCGATTTGTTGCAATGGTCGAGATCTAAAGAGATGTTGGGCGAGTTCACAATTGTGATCGCTGGATTCAACCCGCGTGAAGTCGTTCATAGCGAAACTGAGATTGCAGAGTTAGTGAAGCGCTATGAAAGCGCTGGGATTTCCCGAAAAGAAGCGATTGCGACGGTGGCAAAAGAGTTAGCCATTCCTAAACGGACCGTCTTCGACATCATGGTCACGCATAAGTAGATAGACTTTTCTTATGTCCGCGCCAGAGAAATCTTTCTATCTGACGACGCCTATCTATTACGTCAATGATGCCCCTCATATCGGCCACGCATATACGACTGTCGCGGGAGATTTTCTTACCCGCTGGCATCGTCAGAAAGGTGAATCGGTCTGGTACCTCACAGGCACAGATGAGCACGGTCAGAAAGTCATGCGGACTGCAGAAGCCAACAACACACCTCCTCAAGAATGGTGCGATCGACTCGTAGAGAGCGCCTGGAAACCGGTCTGGCGGGATCTACATATTGCTAATGATGATTTCATCCGAACCACAGAATCCCGTCACACAGAGCGAGTTCAGAAATTCTTAACAGGGCTGATGGAGAAAGGCTTCATCTACGAAGGCAATTACGAAGGTCCATATTGCGTTGGTTGTGAGGAGTTCAAACTTCCCGGCGATCTAGATGAAGGCAAATGCAAGATCCATTCAAAGCCCGTTGAAATGGTAAAGGAAACTAACTGGTTCTTTAAGTTATCTGCTTTTGTCCAACCCTTACTCGACCATTACAAGAAGAATCCAGATGCCTGTCAGCCAGAAAGCGCACGTAATGAAGTAGTGGCTTTCCTTGAAGGTGGAGTATCTGATCTTTCAATCTCTCGCTCCACATTTGACTGGGGCATAAAGGTCCCATGGGATCCAAAACAAGTTGTCTATGTCTGGTTCGATGCGTTACTCAATTACGCCACAGCAGTCGGTCTCACTGATTCGGCCGATAGCGAGAGCGGAAAATTTTTCGCAAGAACTTGGCCCGCTGATGTCCACTTAGTCGGAAAGGACATCCTGCGATTCCATGCGGTTATCTGGCCAGCTATGTTGATGGCCGGCGGTATCCCGGTTCCCAAGAAGGTATTTGCACATGGCTGGCTCTTAGTTGGTGGCGAGAAGATGAGTAAGAGCAAGTTGACTGGTATCGCACCTTCTGACATCACATCGCATTTCGGCGTCGATGCCTTCCGTTATTACTTCATGAGAGCGATTCCTTTTGGAAGCGATGGCTCCTTCTCTTGGGAGGATATGAGCGCTAGATATACGAGTGAATTGGCAAATGACTTTGGAAATCTCGCATCCCGACTCACAGCGATGATCGAAAAGTATTGCGAAGGCGTGCTTCCGGGACGCGCTGAATCGAGCGAACTCTCGAATTCTCTAGCAAAGGCCGTTGAGAGCGCCGATAGAGCGATCTGTGATCTGGATTTCCAAGGTGGAATAAATGCGATTATGGATTTCTGTAAAGAGGTAAATGGTTATGTCACCATCAAGGAGCCATGGGCGGTAGCAAAGGATCCAGCTCGAAAAGCTGAGTTAGATGCGATTCTTTATAACACCGCAGAATCTCTAAGGGCCTTGGCGATTCTCCTTCATCCGATCATGCCCATCTCGACTGAGAAGTTGTGGAGATATCTCGGTGCAGATTCGACGCTAGGTGAGATTGGAAAACAGCGAATCTCAGAGGTTGCAAATTGGGGCCAGCTTCAACCGGGTTCGAAGATTAGTAAAGGTGAGATCCTCTTTCCAAGGCTAGAAGATAATCGGGCTTGATTGATGGCAGATCGTCATAATCGCGATCTCGATCGCCAGCCAGCTCCACTACCTGAAGCACTTCCCACAACTTGTGTCGATACTCACGCACACCTTGAGATTGTCACTAACACTCCGCCTGATCATGAAGCTATTGGCCGAGTTCTCTCTGATGCAAAATCTGTTGGTATCGATCGCATAGTCCAAGTTGGATACTCGGCCGAACAATCAGAGTGGTCAGTACGTCTTGCCGAGAGTTGGAGTGGAGTTCTGGCTGCTGTAGCGCTGCATCCAAATGAAGCTCCTGTAGTGGAAGATTTAGAACGAGATCTAGCAAAGATAGAAGAGCTTGCGATGCATCCAAAGGTCCGTGCAATCGGTGAGACCGGGTTAGATTTCTTTAGGACTGAGCCGGAGCTACGCGAGCGCCAGCGCTATTCATTCATTCGACATATCGAAATCGCCAAGCGGACAAATAAGGCCCTCGTTATTCATGATCGCGATGCTCATAGAGCAGTACTCGACACTTTAGAAGAAGTCGGGGCTCCTGAAAAGACGATCTTTCATTGCTACTCCGGCGATGCTGAGATGGCGCAAGAGTGTGTAGCGAAGGGTTACTTTCTCTCCTTTGCTGGAACCGTCACATTTAAGAACGCACCACATCTCCGGGAAGCTTTGAAATTAGTTCCGCTCGACCTTCTTCTCGTCGAGACAGATTCACCATTCTTGGCACCCATGCCCCATCGCGGCGCCTTAAATACTCCAGCTCAGATACCTAACACTCTTCGCCTGATGGCAAACGAACGAGGTGAGGATCTCGTGCTCCTAGCTAATTCAATAAGCGCGAACGCGGAACGAATCTTCGGGTCATTCGTTTCATGACAATCTCTCTGCTTGGAGCAAGTGAAATCAGATCACTTGCAAACTCGCTAGATCTACATCCAGCAAAATCATTAGGTCAGAACTTCGTGGTCGATGCAAATACCTGTAAGAAGATTGTTCGAATCGCTGATGTGAAGAGTGGTGATCAGGTCGTTGAGATTGGTCCTGGCCTTGGATCACTGACGCTTGCAATTCTCCAGGTAACGCCAGATTTGACGGTGATAGAGATTGATTCAAGGCTGGCTGGGTTATTACAAGAGACGGCGCGTGAGCATGGTGCGGGCGAGATAGAGATAGTGAATAGCGATGCGCTCCAAGTAGAAGAGCTGAAGAGCGCTCCAAATAAGTTGGTCGCAAATCTTCCCTACAACGTCTCTGTCCCAGTTCTCCTTCATTTCCTGGAGCGATTCCCCTCGATTGAATCCGGAGTAGTAATGGTGCAGTACGAGGTAGCTGATCGTTTAGCGGCAAAGCCAGGCTCAAAGAGTTACGGAGTTCCAAGTGCAAAGGCTGCATGGTGGTGTGACCTGGAGTTGAGTGATTCGGTATCGCGGAGCGTTTTCTGGCCAGTTCCTAATGTGGATTCAGCGCTGGTTTCATTCCGTCGCCACGTTCCCATTGGAGATGAAGAGCTCCGTAAAGCGACCTTCAAATTGATAGATAGCGCATTTGGAAAGAGAAGGAAGATGCTCCGCTCCGCCATTAGCGATCTGATTGGCTCATCGAGTGAGTCTGAATCACTCCTAATCGAAGCTGGAATCGACCCCACAGCACGCGGGGAATCATTGGATGTCTCCCAATTCGCCAGACTCGCGAAGGCATGGCTAGCAAGTAAGTAATACGCTCAAGGCATGGCCAATCAGGTGTCTGTCCGAGTTCCGGGCAAGATCAATCTGCAATTGTCTGTTGGCCCACTACAACGAGATGGTTATCACGAAGTAGCTACGGTATTTCAATCCGTATCGCTCTTTGATGAATTAACTATTAGCGAGAATGATGGCGATGGAATTGAGATAGCAGCTGAAGGAAAGTCTGCAATTCCACTTGGAAAAGAGAATCTGGCATTTAAGGCAGCTGAACTAATGCGGAAGAAGTTCGATATCTCAACTGGTTTGTTGATCAAGATCAAGAAAGAGATTCCAATTGCTGGTGGAATGGCTGGAGGTAGCGCTAATGCCGGAGCCACAATCGTCGGAATAGATGCGCTCTTCTCACTTGGTTTGAAACGCGATGAGATGGAAAGAATCGGCGGTGAGATTGGAGCTGATGTTCCTTTCACTATTTCGGGCGGAACCGCCATCGGAACAGGTCGTGGTGATCAGATAACCCCAGTCCTATCGCGCGGTTCCTATAACTGGGTATTAGCTCTCTCTAGCTCTGGCCTTTCAACTCCGGCGGTATATAAAGAGTGTGATCGTCTGCGGGAGGGACTTGATATCTCGAAACCGCATGTAAGTGATTCACTTCTGCATTCGCTAAGCCAAGGAGATGCAAAGGCTCTTGGAAAGTCTTTAACTAATGATCTCCAAGCAGCAGCATGTTCATTGAAACCAGCGCTCCGTTTGATTCTCGATGTTGGATTGGATTATGGAGCTTTAGGTGGAATCGTCTCGGGCTCTGGCCCCACAGTCGCATTCCTCGCCGAGAGTGAAGATCATGCGCTAGATCTAGTTGTAGCCCTAACTTCAAGCGGAGTCGTGGGCAATGTGATTCGCGTAGCTGGGCCCGTTCCTGGCGCTCGCGTTATTGCCAATACCTGAAACCCAATAGAATTCAGGTTCCTCCATTGTGTAGTGGCTAGCACATGGGCCTTTGAAGCCCAGGGTCCAGGATCGATACCTGGTGGAGGAGCCACTATTAGTCAGAGAATTAGTAGTTAGAGATTCTGATACGGAATAGAATTGAGTCCATCACGAAAGGTGGGGTGTTGAGCCGGCTCGATCTAGTG
>DAIOSM010000016.1:0-16716 GCA_036752585.1 Candidatus Nanopelagicaceae bacterium | reverse complement strand
GAAGACCATCTTCACCTGGTACAAATGAATCTTTCCCACTTAGCAGCAGCCAATTTCCAGATTTGGTTATCCCAATAAGAATTGGTTCGTATTTACTTCGATCAATCGCTTCAAATACCCCGGTTGCAGAGATGCAGGAGATTTCATGCTCGCTGCTCCGTCCGCCACAGATTATGGCTACCCGAGTCTTGCTCATTGGTGATCGATCTCCGCTCCAGTGTTTACGCGCATCAATCTGATGATGGCTTCTGTGGGGGTAATCGTATTGGTAACTACATCGGCGACGGCCTCCATGATCGGAACCTCTAAGCCCACCGAGTGCGCTAATTCAACGATCGAACTCGCGGTTGCGACACCTTCGACAGTTGAAGTCGCTCCCTCAACCGCTTTCTCCATCGAGCCGCTCCTACCTAGCGTTTCACCAAATGAGCGATTCCTAGAGAGTGAAGATCCGCACGTAGCAAGGAGATCACCAACTCCAGCAAGTCCTACGAAAGTAAGTGGCTTCGCACCCCGCGCCATTCCTAATCTCGTTAATTCGTTTAATCCTCTAGTAATTACAAGTGCTTGAGTGTTCTCACCGAATCCCATGCCGATTGCCATTCCTACGGCAAGTGCGATCACATTCTTTGCCGCAGCAGCAAGCTCACAACCGACTACATCGGTTGAGGTATAGGCCCGAAAATATGGAGCGTGAAACAACTCAGCAGTTAGATCGGCCAACTCTTGAGAGGTGGATGCCGCAACCGCTCCTACTGGCTGGCGCATCACCACCTCTCGCGCAAGATTTGGACCGGTAATTATTGAAATTTGATCTTCATGAAGGCCAAGAACATCTTGAATCACCTCTGTCATTCTTAAATGTGTTCCACGTTCAATACCTTTGAGCGAGGAAATGACTGGAAGGTGGCTTGGGAAGACTGCCTTGAAATCAGTTAGATTCTCGCGCAGCGATTGGGAGGGAATGGCTAGCAGCACCGCACCTGCCTCAGCGAATACTTCTTCCTTGCTGCTGGTCGCCGATATCGAGTCAGAGAGCTCTATTCCAGGCAGAGATCTGCTGTTGGTGTGTTTCTCGTTGATTTCATTTGTGACCGCTTGATTTCTTCCCCACATCACAACTTCATTACCGGCATCAGTTAGGACTTGAGCAAGTGCAGTCCCCCACTGTCCGGTACCGAGTATGGATATTTTCATCGCTTCTTTTTGAAATTTCCGGTTCTTGGTAAGTCTGACTTCTTCGGGTCGAAACGAACTGCAGGCGCTTTTTCGCCGCGAATAACTTCGAGCAATTTGGTGATCTCATCCATAATCGCTTCGGTAGCCGCCTCAACTGCTGCTGGGTCATCGGCCTTACCTCTCCACTTGGAGAGATCTACTTCGTCGCCCATGATCACCGAAACTTTTGTGCGCGGAAAGAGCTTTATCTTCTTTCCATATGGAGGAATTACCTTCTCCGGTCCCCAAGATGCACAGGCGTAGACGGGAACACCAGTTTGAAGCGCCAAGCGCGCAACTCCAGTCTTTCCTTTCATGGGCCAGAGATTCTCATCTCGAGTGAGCGTTCCCTCTGGGTAAACACCAAGAAGATGTCCTGCCTTAAGAACGGCGATGGCATGCTCGTAGCCCTTTATTGCATCTTTCGATTCGCGGCTAACTGGAATCTGGCCGGCGGCTTTAACAACCCAGCCAATAACTGGCACGCGAAAGACTGATTCTTTCCCTAGATATCTCGGGGCTCGACCATTGTTATATAGAAAGTGAGTGAATGTGAGTGGATCTAGATAAGAGAGATGATTACAGACGACAATGGCTGGACCGCTCTTAGGTAACTTTTCCGCTCCGCGCCAATCGCGTTTGACGATGGCGTTAAGAATCGGGCGCATGATCGTGGCCCCGAGCTTGAATGCGAAGTTAGAACCAAGTGGTTTACCTGAAGGCGGTTCGTAGGAGATCTCTCTTCCGCTCATGGTCGAAGCCTAAAGGGCATGAATAAGGGCCACACGTAACCGCGTGGCCCTTACTGAGAAGTAATTTACTTCTTCTTGCCCTTCTTAGCCTTCTTTGCAGCCTTCTTAGGAGCCTTCTTGACTACCTTCTTCGCTGCTTTCTTAGCTACTGGCTTGACGACAGGAGCTGGCTTTGGAGCTGGTCCGAGCTTACGTGCGCCGGAGATTGTCTCCTTGAGCGCCTTAGCTGGGAGGAAGCGAACTTTCTTGCTCGCCTTGATCTGGATTGTCTCGCCGGTGAAAGGGTTACGGCCCTTACGTGCCTTGCGATCAACCTTCTTGAACTTTCCAAAGTCGTTGATTGTTACATCTTCGCCCTTGTGGATGTTGCGCACGATGGAGTCGAAGACGATCTCGACAGCGTGAGCAGCCTCTTTCTTGCTTCCGTTGAAGTGAGGTGCCAACGAAGCAATGAACTGGGTCTTGTTCATTTAATCCCCTTATTTACGCGTAAAGTTAAGCGTTCGCTTAACGTGTTCCTCAATTTACGCAGTGAAAAGCGCTATTTGGCGCATATTTCTCGGTGTGTCGCAATATTTCACAGATTGATTGATTGCGATTTTTTCACTTTTTATGCGTAAAAAACCCTCAATTACAGGTTTAGAGTCGGTGAAAAACTCTCTTTATGACAAAACTGGAAGCGTTTTTGGCTTGAATTTCGCCCTTTTTGACTCAAATCCTTCAACAAGATCAGTGTGACGAAGCGTCAAACCAATGTCATCAAGGCCTTCCATCAATCTCCAGCGCGTGTAATCGTCAAGATCGAAGGAGACTCGCTTTCCAGCATAAGAAACTGAGCGATTTTCAAGGTCGACGGTGATTGAAGTCTTGGGGTCGGCTTCAATCGCGCTCCAAATCGCCTCAACCTCTTCCTGGGGCAAAATCACAGTAAGTAACCCACCCTTTAAAGAGTTTCCACGGAAAATGTCGGCGAATCTTGAGGAGATCACGACTTTGAATCCATAGTTTTGTAGCGCCCAAACCGCATGCTCTCTAGATGAACCTGTTCCAAAGTCGACTCCGGCCACCAAGACTGTTCCACCTTGATACTCGCTTTTGTTGAGAACAAATTCCGGATCGCTACGCCAAGCTGCAAAAAGGCCATCCTCGAAACCGGAACGTGTGACGCGCTTTAGATAGACAGCAGGGATGATCTGATCGGTATCGACGTTGCTACGACGCAATGGAACGCCAGTGCCGGTATGAGAGATGAATTTTTCCACTTTGCCTCCTACAGATCCGCTGGCGAAGAGAGGGTTCCCTTTATGGCCGTTGCCGCTGCCACTAGAGGGCTAACAAGATGTGTGCGGCCACCTTTGCCTTGGCGACCTTCAAAGTTTCTATTGCTCGTAGAAGCAGAACGCTCCCCTGGTTTCAATTGATCCGGATTCATTCCAAGGCACATCGAGCATCCAGCGCTACGCCATTCGGCTCCGAACTCCAGAAATACCTTGTCGAGGCCCTCTGCTTCAGCTTGCAGACGCACTCGAGCCGATCCTGGAACTACGAGCATCCGAGTATTTGGCGCCACTTTCTTACCCTTAATGATTGAGGCAGCTGAACGGAGATCCTCGATTCGACCGTTGGTGCATGAACCAAGAAAGACAGTGTCGATCTTGATCTGCTTCATCGGCGTTCCAGCCTTTAGATCCATATATGTGAGAGCGCTCTCTGCTGCCCGACGCTCTTGTTCATCAGCGAATGAGTCTGGGGCGGGAACCGTGTCATTTAGCGGAACGCCCTGTCCAGGGTTGGTTCCCCAGGTAACGAATGGCGAGAGTTCATCTGCATTTAGGAAAATCTCTTTATCGAACTTTGCATCTGGATCGCTCTTGAGCGTCTTCCAATAAGCAAGAGCAGCATCCCATTCTGCGCCTTTAGGGGCATGTGGCCTGCCCTTTATATATTCGAATGTAGTTTCATCTGGCGCAATTAGACCTGCTCTTGCTCCAGCTTCAATCGACATGTTGCAAATTGTCATTCGTGCTTCCATCGAGAGCTCGCGGATTGCGCTGCCGCGATATTCGAGTATGTAACCCTGGCCGCCGCCGGTAGAAATCTGGGCGATCACGGCGAGGATGATGTCCTTCGATGTAACTCCTGGCTTTAACTTTCCTTCGACATTTATGGCCATCATCTTGGGCTTGGTTAATGGCAAGGTCTGAGTCGCTAGGACATGTTCGACTTCGCTGGTTCCGATACCGAAGGCGAGCGCTCCGAATGCTCCATGGGTGGAGGTGTGGGAGTCGCCGCAAACAATTGTCATTCCTGGTTGCGTGATACCAAGTTGTGGTCCGACGACATGGACGATTCCTTGATCGATATCTCCCAGGGAGTGGATTCGAACGCCAAACTCCGCGCAATTCTTACGAAGGGTATCTACCTGCAATCTAGATACCGGATCGGCGATCGGCTTATCGATATCAAGGGTTGGAACATTGTGATCTTCTGTCGCGATGGTGAGGTCCGGGCGCCGGACCTTTCTTCCATTGAGGCGGAGGCCATCGAATGCCTGTGGGCTGGTGACCTCATGGATGAGATGTAGATCGATGTAGAGCAGATCCGGCTCTCCTGCGGCGCTCCTTACAACGTGATCTTCCCAAACCTTCTCTGCGAGCGTCTTGCCCATGTGACCTCCAATCCAACGAAATTTTGCTTCTCAATAGTTGAGATGGCATTATCAGATTATGGACAAGAAGAATAGCGGAGTCGGCGTTCTAGATAAAGCCGTACGAATTCTCACCGTCTTGGAATCTGGACCACACTCACTCTCCCAGTTAGTTAAAGCAACAAAGATCGCTCGCCCAACGGCCCACCGCCTTGCGGTAGCGCTGGAGTTTCATCGACTAGTGGCTCGTGATCTAAATGGACGATTCATCCTGGGGCCACGTAATGGTGAGTTTGCCGCTGCCGCTGGCGAAGATCGATTGTTAGTCGCTGCCGCGCCTGCACTTGCCGCCCTTAGAGATGCCACAGGCGAGAGCGCTCAGCTCTATCGTCGCCAAGGCGAGCAGAGAATCTGCGTCGCGGCTGCCGAGAGGATGTCTGGACTTAGAGATTCAGTGCCCGTAGGTGCGGCGCTAACTATGGGAGCAGGATCGGCTGCTCAAGTCCTTCTCGCCTGGGAGGATGCTGACAAATTACATCGAGCACTAACAAGCGCGAGATTTAATGCAGCTGCGCTATCTGCAGTTAGACGGAGAGGCTGGGCGCAGAGTGTTGGCGAGAGAGAACCGGGAGTCGCTTCAGTCTCAGCTCCGGTTCGAGGTCCGAACAATCGAGTTATCGCAGCGGTCAGTATTTCTGGACCGATTGAAAGATTAGGCAGACAACCAGGAAGGCTTCACGCGGCGGCGGTTGTGGCAACAGCGGTTAAGTTGAGTGAATTTATTTCTAAGTAAATCAAAGTCAAAAACTTCTAAATTCGAAACATGGCAGCCCCGAAGGGATTCGAACCCTCGTAGCTGGCTTGAGAAGCCAGAGTCCTAGGCCACTAGACGACGGGGCCATGTTTTCCTTACATATTAAGTTTTCAACTTCTTAACTTTGATCAATCTAGCTGGGGTACCAGGACTCGAACCTAGACAAGCTGAACCAGAATCAGCTGGGCTGCCAATTACCCCATACCCCAAATTGACCCGCTCTCGCGAGCGGTAAAGGATACCCCGAGAAAAGGCGCTTAACTAACTGCGCTCTTCAGCCTTGTAAGGCAACGCTCTCTTCCGAGCAATTCCATCGACTCAAAGAGTGGTGGCGAGATATGGCTTCCGGTTATGGCAATTCTTACAGGTCCAAACGCATTACGTGGCTTCAGGCCAAGCCCGTCAATCAGCGCAGCTCTGAGAGCTACTTCGATTTCTTGGTGGTTCCAATTTCCTAGCCCTTCTAGCGCAGTAAGCGAAGCGGTAATCACGCGCTGAGAATCAGATTCAGCGACTTTTGCTCCACTCTCCTCATCAAATTTCACAGAATCTACAAAGAGGAAAGAGAGCATCGGAACGACTTCCTTCATCCGAACAATTCGCTCCTGGATTATCGGAAGCGCCCTGCGGACCAATGCGACTTCTTCATCGTCACCCTTAATTACGCCAGCGCTCTTTAGAAACGGCAGCGCTCGATTAAGAAAGTCATCAAGTTCGAGAGCTCTGATCTTGTCGCCATTAATTGCTTCTAACTTCTTCATATCAAAGCGTGCTGGTGAACTATTTACTCGCTCAATCGTGAAGAGTTGGACCAACTCATCCATAGTTATGTTCTCGCGATCATCACCAGGAGACCAGCCAAGCAGAGCTAGATAATTACAAATCGCCTCAGGCAGGAATCCTTCCTCGCGATACCAAGCGATTGAGACTTCTCCATTTCGCTTCGAGAGCTTCGCGTTATCGGTTCCCATAACGAATGGCAGATGCGCAAACTCAGGAAAATCAGCAGGAGCAACACCCATCGCTTGATAAACGCGAATCTGACGTGGCGTCGAAGAGAGAAGATCCTCGCCACGAAGCACATGGGTGACCTTCATCAAAACGTCATCGACCGCAACTGCCAAGGTATAAAGAGGCGATCCATCGGCTCGCATCAGAACGAAATCTGGTACATATTTATGCTCGAATACGACCTCTCCACGGATTAAGTCTGTGAACCGGGTCTCGCCATCTGGCATTCGCATCCGGATTACTGGCTTACGCCCTTCAGCTTGGTACTTGGAGATCTCTTCACTTGTGAGTGTTCGACACTTCCCGTCATATCCAGGAGCTTGATTAGCTTCTCTTTGCGCTTCTCGTCTGGCTTCAAGTTCTTCAGTTGAGCAATAACAGTTGTAGGCATCACCATTCTTCAAGAAGGTACTAGCCCACTCGGTGTAAATATCTAGCCTCTGTGACTGAAGGTATGGACCATAAGGACCACCCACCTCAGGACCCTCATCCCAATTAAGTCCCAGCCATCTAAGGGTGTCTATCGCGCGGGCGATATATTCATCAGTAACGCGCTCCCTATCGGTATCTTCGATTCGAAATATCAACTTTCCACCAGTATGGCGGGCATAAGCCCAATCAAAGAGCGCAGTTCTGATGTTTCCAACGTGAAGATCGCCTGTGGGAGATGGCGCAAATCTGGTACGGATTTCCTTCTGATTAGCCACGTGTAGATACTCGATTCGTCAACTCGCCTAAACCTTCAATTGCAATCTTAACTTCCTTGCCGGGCACAACCGGGCCAATTCCTGCTGGAGTTCCTGTGAGAATTACATCGCCAGGTAGAAGTGTCATAGCGCTTGAAACGAAATTGATGATTGTTGGGATATCAAAGACCATCTCATTCAATCTTGCGCTCTGTTTGATCTCGCCAGCAACTTCTGCAGTGATTTTTTGTCCACCTGGATTGAATTCAGTATCAATCCACGGCCCCAATGGACAGAAGGTGTCAAAACCCTTTCCGCGAGTCCACTGGCCGTCGCGCTGCTGGATGTCTCGAGCGGTCACATCGTTGGCTATCGTGTAGCCGAAGATCACATCTTGGTATCGCTCTTTTGGTACATCCTTGCAAATTCGAGAGATAACAACGGCCAATTCCGCTTCGTGATCGACTCGCTCGCTCTGAGCGGGCCAGTTAATGATGTCGTTCGGGCCGATAACAGATGTGTTTGGCTTTAAGAAGATAATCGGCTCCTTGGGAACCTCGCCACCCATTTCAGCTGCATGATCCGCGTAGTTCTTTCCGACGCAGACAACTTTACTTCTCGGAATTACTGGAGCAAGCAGGCGGGCGCTCTCGAGTGAAACTCTTTCATCTCGCAATTGGATTCCCGCATAAAGTGGATCTCCATTCAGTACTCGAATGGTGTTCTCGTCCTCAAGAACTCCAAATAGCGGGTCACTTCCCAGGTTAGAGGCAGATGGCGGAGTGAAGCGGAGGATGCGCACTGGTAAACCTTAGGGCTTTACTTCTGTGCTGCCGCGCTCTACAAGAACTGTACCGATGCGATGTCTTCTACCAACAGGTCGCTCTGCCGTGATCTTCCATCCCTGTAGTTCTATCTCGCTGCCAGGAATCGGGACGCGACCCAAGAGTTTTGCCATATATCCACCAACGGTGTCGACATCCTCGAGATCTTCCTTCTCAATATCAATTTCAAGGTGATCTGCGAGATCTTCAATATGTAGTCGAGCCGAAACTCTCGCCTTTACTCCCTCTTCTAGCCACTCAATCTCTTCAAGGTCATCGTCATACTCATCGGCAATTTCGCCAACAATCTCCTCTAGAAGATCTTCGATGGTGATGAGCCCTGCTGTTCCACCATATTCATCTACAACGATCGCTAAGTGGATCTGATCTCGTTGCATCTCTTTAAGAAGTTCTGCAGCGGTCTTAGTCTCTGGGATAAATGTGGCCGGTCTGATGTGCTCAGAGACCAGCTCAGTCTGTTCAGATTCGCGGTATTCATGGGTTCGCTTAGCTAGATCCTTCACGTATGCGATTCCGATGATCGTGTCCAGATTCTCGCCAATGACCGGGATTCGAGTGAATCCTGAACGGAGCGCCAACGAGAGACCTTGTCGAAGGTTCTTGCTTCCTTCAATCCAGACCATCTCTGTGCGAGGAACCATCAATTCACGAACCAGAGTGTCGCCAAGTTCGAATACCGAGTGAATCATCTCGTGCTCTGATTCTTCTACTAGGCCTCTCTCGTGGGCTTGATCTACAAGATCTCTAAGTTCTGCCTCGTTCGCAAAGGGTCCAGTCTTGAAACCTTTTCCAGGTGTAATCGCATTTCCGATAGCAATCAAGAGCGTCGTGATCGGTCCAAGTATCTTCGAAAGTATTACGGCAGTAATGCTCGCTGGGACAATCCACGCACCTGCATGTTGTTTTCCTAGAGTTCTTGGCCCCACGCCGACAACAACAAATGAGAGCACTAGCATCACACCGACAGAGATACTCATAGCCATTGCAAGTGACTCAAACTGGTCAATCAGCGCTTCAGCCACGATTACTGTCGCTCCCAGCTCAGCCGCTTTGCGGACGAAGAGGACGACATTTAAATATCTTGCTGGCTCGGAGAGAACTCGTTGAACCCAGGCAGCGCGCTTTGAGGACTTGCTCTCTAGCTCTTCGACAAAGACTCGAGAGATCGAATTGATAGCGCTCTCACTTCCGGCAAGAAAGCCCGCAAAGAGAAGAAGTGCCACCACTATCGCAATTACCAGAATACTCACGCTTGAATCCGCCAACCTTTCAGATACTCATCTTGAATTGAGAACATGATTCGCTGTTCTTCGCTCTCTCTATGGTCGTAACCAAGTAAATGAAGAACGCCATGCACCGTAAGAAGCTCCAACTCATCTTGGAGAGAATGACCAGCCTCCTTGGCCTGTCGCTGCGCGTAACTCGGGCAGAGAACGATATCGCCCAATACGCCCGGGCCTTCAGTCGCTGAATTTGGCTTCATTTCATCCATGGGAAATGAAAGGACATCCGTAGCGCCAGGCTCGTCCATCCACTGAAGATGGAGCGAAGTCATCTCGGCTTCATCTACAAGTGAGATGCTCAATTCAGAATCAGGATGAATTCCGAGGCGTCCTAGCGCATAGCTGGCAACGCCCTTTATCCGACCCTCGTCGCATTTAACTGTGGCAAGGTTGGTAAGTTCGATATTCATAGCGCCGGCAGCGAAATGCTGTGGTTAGCGATCACTCCTCAAGGAGCGTGGTTTATTGGCGCGACGAGCTGCGCGATTTCCACCTAACTCGGAATCAAATCTTCCGTAAGCATCGACAATCTCACTTACTAACCTATGGCGAACTACATCCTCAGAAGTCAGATCCATAAATGAGATATCGGTTATGCCCTCAAGAATAGATCGAACAATCTGTAGACCAGATTCTTGATGATTAGGTAGATCAATCTGGGTGATGTCCCCAGTCACAACCATCTTCGAACCGAAACCTAGTCTTGTCAGGAACATCTTCATCTGTTCTGGAGAGGTGTTCTGGGCTTCATCGAGGATTATGTAGGAGTCATTTAGCGTTCTTCCGCGCATGTAGGCAAGCGGAGCAACTTCTATGGTTCCGGATGACATCAACCTTGGAATCGCATCAGGATCCAACATGTCATGGAGCGCATCGAAGAGCGGTCTGAGATAGGGATCGATTTTTTCATGGAGCGTTCCAGGGAGAAAGCCCAATCGCTCCCCTGCTTCCACGGCTGGACGCGTGAGAATTATTCGATTGACTTGCTTGGACTGGAGAGCTTGTACCGCTTTAGCCATTGCAAGATAAGTCTTTCCAGTTCCAGCTGGGCCAATGCCAAAAGTTATGGTGTTCTTATCTATTGCATCAACATATCGTTTCTGATTTACCGTCTTTGGCCGGATCGTCTTGCCACGATTGCTAAGTATGTTTAGCGTCAAAACCTCAGCAGGAGATTCATTTCCATCTCCAAGAATCATCGCGATTGAGCGCCTCACGGCGTCATCACTTAGGGGTTGTCCTGCGCGAACTACAGATAGGAAATTTGTCATGAGCTTCTGGACCTTCTGGATCGAGGCCGCATCTCCACGGAGAATTACTTCATTCCCGCGAACAGTCACGGCGACTTCGGGAAAGGCCTTCTCTATGGCTCGGATATAGGAGTCATTAGGTCCCGTTAAAGCAACGCTTGGGATGTCCTCGGGAAGCGTTAGAACCGTTCTCTCCATTAGCGTCATTCTAGCCGTGCTTCCTCTAACCAGGAGGCCAGCCAAAGGCTCGGCCACCCAGGAGATGTAGGTGAGCGTGAAACACTGATTGTCCCGCTTCTGCTCCAGTATTAAAGACGGTTCGATATCCAATTAATCCAAGTTCATCAGAAAGTTTCTTAGCTGCTTTGAAGATTTCCGGAAGAACAGATGGGGCGGATTCTGCAAGTTCAGCGGCATTTTCGACATGCAACTTGGGAACAATCAAGATGTGCGTTGGAGCTTGAGGATTCAAATCAGGAAAAGCAATCACATCATTAGTTTCGACCAGGAGATTTGCAGGAATCTCTTTAGACACAATCTTGCAGAAGATACAACTCATAAGTTAGTTCTACCAGATTCCGAATCCACTTTGAACAGCCGCTAAGGCCGCTACGCCCGCATGAGCGGAGCGAAAGATTGGTTTACCTAGCACTACCGATTGTGCGCCGGCCTTTTCAAAGAGCGCAGCTTCATCATCTGAGATTCCACCCTCAGGTCCAATTATCAAGTTAACTTCACGAGGAGCTCTGCCGTTTACAATCTCAGTGAACTTCTTCGATCCGGCTTCATGAAGCATCAGTGTGAATTCGCCATCCTCAATTCGCTCTTTTACCTGGGAGGTAGTGTGTATATCTAGAACTTGAGGAATCCAACTTCGTCGAGATTGCTTGGTCGCCTCTCTTGCCCAGGAACGCCACTTAGAGAGCGAGTCTTTATCCTCTTTCCATTGGCCGATTGAACGTGATGCTGACCAAGGAACGATTAAGTCCACTCCGCCTTCAGTTAATAGTTCAATAGTTTCTCTAGCTCGATCACCTTTGGTGAGAGCCTGTATGACCGTCAGAATAGTTTTTGGTCTTGCTTCATCACTGACGTCGATTATGCGGCAGCCGATATTTCGTTTATTGATATCTAGCACTTCGACTTCCGCGCGCCGTCCCGCTCCATTTGTGACAGCAATGCGTTCTCCGACCTTAACTCTCGCAACCGATCCAGCATGGTGCGCTTCTTCACCCTCAATTACTAGATCGCCACGATCAGGGATGTTCTCGACAATAAATAACGGAAGCATCTAGCCTCTAAACGCGTCTTTGAATTTGGAGAAGAGTCCGGAGTCGCTATTTCGCCGTACCTGTCCACCGCTGGTTTTCTCACCACGGAGCTCAGCGAATGATTTGAGTAACTCTGACTCAGCTTTTGTCAGTTTGGTTGGAATCTCAACATTTACATGGACATAGAGATCCCCGCGCGTTCCGCTTCTCAATCGGGTCATCCCCTTGCCCTTTATCGGGATCATCTCACCGCTCTGTGTGCCCGGACGAATCTCTACCTCTATCTCGCCATCTAGCGTTTCGACTTTCATATTCGTTCCCAGAGCTGCGCCGGTCATCGGAACATTCAATTGGAGATGGAGGTTCTCGCCATCGCGAACAAGGAAATCATGTTCAGCAACGATTATCTCTACATATAGATCTCCTGCAGGTCCACCGCCTGCTCCGACTTCGCCCTGTCCGCTCAATTGAATTCGATTTCCCGTCTCTACTCCAGCGGGAATTTTCACATCGATATTTCGCTTTGCTCGAACTCTTCCATCGCCATCACATTCACGACATGGATTTGGAATGACGGTGCCAAAGCCCTGGCAAGTGCCACATGGTCTAGATGTCATCACTTGGCCGATAAATGACCGGGTTACCTGCTGAACTTCGCCTCGCCCTTTACAGATATCGCAAGTACGCGGTGAACTTCCCGCTTCACATCCATCGCCACCACACTTATCGCAGATGACAGCAGTTTCAACCCCAATAGATTTAGAGACGCCGAAACATGCTTGGTTTAAGTCAATCTCAACGCGAATCAGCGCATCTTGTCCTTGGCGCATTCTTGGACGAGGCCCTCTAGGGGCGCCTCCTCCGCCGAAGAATGCGTCCATGATGTCGCTGAAACCGCCAAAGCCACCGCCGAAACCAGAGAAGCCATCGCCGCCTCGATCATAAGAGCTGCGTTTCTCGGGATCACTTAGAACTTCATATGCTGCAGTTACCTCTTTAAATCGATCCTGCACCTTTGGATCTGGATTAACATCAGGATGCATCTCGCGCGCTAATTTTCGATAAGCGCGTTTAATCTCATCGGCTGATGCGCCACGATCAACTCCCAGCGTCTGATAATGATCAGCCATTATTTGCCCTCAGTTAAGAATCGACCTACGTAGCGAGCTACTGCTTGCACCGCCGACATAGATGCGGAGTAATCCATCCGCGTAGGTCCAATAACGCCGAGCGCCCCTAGAGAATTCCCATCATCGCCATATCCCATGCTCACCAGACTCGTGCTCTTCAAGCTCTTATCCGGCTGTTCGTTTCCAATGCGCACCCGCATCGAATCCCCGGAGTCACTTAACAATCTAAGGAGTACGACTTGCTCCTCCAACGCTTCAAGGACAGCATGGATATCGGATGAAGATGCATCGCCAGATCTCGCTAAATTAGCAGTGCCTGCAATGACCACTCGCTCCTCGGCTCTCTCCAACGACATCTCAATCAAGTTAGAGATGATCAGCGCAACAGATGTTCGCTCATTTCTGGGAAAGGCCTCAAGGAGGCTCTCCAATGAATTTGATACATCGGCCATATTTCGACCAGCCACGACAGAATTCAACCGATTCTTTAGATCACCCAACATCTGGTCAGCAATCGGATGAGGTAGCTCCAGAACACGCTGTTCTACCCTGCCGGTATTTGTAATGAGAACCAACATGATCCGAGTCTGATTCAACGCCACTAGCTCAATATGTCGAACTTTTGACTTTGTTAGAGATGGGTATTGAACAACTGCAACCTGCTTGGTGACTTGAGCAAGCAGGCGTACGGTGCGCATTACAACATCATCCAGATCGTTTGCGCCTTCTAGGAAAGTCTCTATCGCGCGTCGCTCTGCCGATGAGAGCGGCTTAACCTTGGCGAGTTTGTCGACGAAGATTCGATAGCCCTTATCAGTTGGGATTCTTCCTGCACTCGTATGAGGTTGTGTGATCAGACCGGCACTTTCTAGGACTGACATCTCGTTTCTAATCGTTGCTGGCGAGATACCGAGGATATGGCGCTCAGCAATCGCGCGAGAGCCGACCGGCTCCTCAGTTGCAACGTATTCATCAACGATCGCACGCAAGATATCCAACTGGCGCGTGTCCATGTCGGTATCTCTATTCACGCTCATTTGGAAAACCTATTCTCAAACCACTAGATCGTCGCGATACCGAAGGTCGTAAGAATTAAGAGAAACATCGCTGGGAATGCCGTCTTAGCTTTGTTCGCTCGGAAATGAAAGAAGATCGCTCCAGCCATGATGACCCAGAGGAAGATGAATCCATAGATTTTAAGGTCGTCATTCTTTAGCGCAAATCCGATCAACAAACTTAGGGCAGAGAGCGTTTCGAAGAATCCAACGAGGCGAGCAAAGCCATCGGGAAAATTGATATCTCGGGTGCCGGATAGGCCCGCCGAACTTCCACTCGCCTTAGATAGACCGGCGATTAGGAAGATCACCGCGAGTAGGAGGGTGATTACGGTATGAGCTGTCTGCATA
This sequence comes from Candidatus Nanopelagicaceae bacterium, assembly GCA_036752585.1. Classification (GTDB taxonomy): domain Bacteria; phylum Actinomycetota; class Actinomycetes; order Nanopelagicales; family Nanopelagicaceae; genus MAG-120802. Next base: position 2,403 of record DAIOSM010000016.1, on the reverse strand, counting down.
GGAAGTGAAGTTACTACACCAGCATTTCGCGCACGATTCGATCGGCGATTAGCCGACCGGTTCTCGACAAGATCAGATTTCCCTCGTCCCAGCCTGCTGCTTCGATGTGACCAGAATCCCGAAATGTGGCCACCTTAGCCATCTCTTCCGCTGTTAGCTCCGACAACGGTATCCCATTGCTCATTCTGATTTGTAGCATTAAGAATTCATCACGCATGTTGCCCTCGGTCAGCAATTCACTACTTGCCTCTGGTGTCTTACCAGTACGCAAGGCGCTCTGATAAGTATTTGGATGTTTCACATTCCACCATCTTCTTCCCTCTAGATACGAATGTGCGCCCGGTCCTACTCCCCACCAATGAGAACCATTCCAATATGAGATGTTGTGCTTGCACTCTCCGCCAGGCTTTGCCCAATTACTCAATTCATACCACTTGAAACCACTCGCTTCTGCTGCTTCATCGAAGATCAGATACTTTTCAGCCGTCTCGTCATCAGGCGGCATCTCCAATTCACCACGTTTTAAACGTGCAGCTAACTTCGTGCCCACTTCTACAATCAGGGCATATGCACTTATGTGATCAATTGGCAGCGCAAGCGCACTTTCGAAAGTAGTACGCCAATCGGAAATCGATTCACCCGGCACCCCGTAGATCAAATCAACACTTAGGTGTTGGATACCGGCTGCTTTAACGAGTTCGCAAGCGTTTACGACATTTTCTGGATTATGCGTACGGTCCAAAGCCGAGAGGACATGAGGAACAGCGGACTGCATACCCATCGAGATACGATTGACGCCAGCAGCCACAAGTTCATCCAAGTAATTCTTTGTTAGCGTATCTGGATTTGCCTCTAGAGTTATCTCTGCGCCACTTTCTAATTTGAATTCTGACTTGATCTTCCAAATGACTCTGGCAATCTCCTCAGCTGGCATGAGAGAGGGAGTTCCACCGCCAAAGAAGATCGTGGGAACTGAGGCAGATCCGACCTTGCTCTTCGCCAATTCGATCTCCGCTAGAACGGCATCGATGTATGGGGTCGTAATCAAGGAGAGATTCTCCGAATTGAGCTCTTGAGGGGTGTAGGTGTTGAAGTCGCAGTACCCACACCGCTTTGAGCAGTATGGAATATGGATATAGAAGGAGAGCGCAGGATTTGCGCTACTTCTTGCTCTTTCCACTTTCGCCATCCGTATTAGTAGAGAGTGCCGCGATGAATGCTTCTTGAGGAACTTCGACGCGTCCCACCATCTTCATACGCTTCTTGCCCTCTTTCTGCTTCTCCAAGAGTTTTCTCTTACGGGTTATATCTCCGCCGTAGCATTTTGCAAGAACGTCCTTGCGGATTGCGCGAATATTTTCACGAGCAATGATCTTCGCACCGATTGCGGCCTGGATAGGAACTTCGAATTGTTGCCTTGGTATCAATTCCCTTAACTTCGTCGTCATCATGACGCCATATGGGTAAGCCTTCTCACGGTGCACTATTGAACTGAAGGCATCGACAGTATCGCCCTGCAGAAGGATGTCGACCTTCACTAAATCTCCCTCAGCTTCTCCTACCGGTTCATAATCAAGGGATCCATATCCCTTAGTGCGGGACTTCAACTGATCAAAGAAGTCAAAGACAATCTCAGCTAACGGCAAGGTGTAGCGGATTTCAACGCGATCCTCTGAGAGGTAATCCATGCCACCCAAAACTCCACGCCTTGACTGGCAGAGCTCCATGATGGTTCCGATGTAATCAGATGGCGAGAGAATCGTTGCCTTAACGATTGGTTCCAGAACCTTTGCTACTTTTCCATTTGGATATTCGCTCGGATTTGTGACTACCTTTTCACTTCCATCCTCTAGGAATACTCGATAAACGACGTTAGGTGCTGTTGAGATGAGAGAGAGGTTGAACTCGCGCTCCAAACGCTCACGCACAATCTCCATATGCAGAAGCCCTAAGAATCCACATCTAAATCCAAATCCAAGTGCTACTGATGTCTCTGGTTCGTAAACAAGAGCAGCGTCATTTAATTGCAACTTATCTAGAGCATCGCGAAGGATTGGATAGTCATCACCATCGATTGGATAAAGACCTGAGAAGACCATCGGCTTCGGATCCTTATATCCAGAGAGCGCCTCTTTTGCTGGGTTGTGATACGAGGTGACGGTATCTCCCACTCTGGAGAGGCGGACATCTTTCACTCCCGTGATTAAGTAGCCGACTTCTCCAACGCCAATTCCGGCGCTTGATACTGGCTCCGGTGAGATGACGCCGATATCGAGAAGTTCGTGGCGTACGCCAGTTGAGACCATCTGAATCTGTTCTCTTGGAGAGAGTTTTCCATCAAAGACGCGTACATAAGTGACCACACCTCTATAAGTGTCATAAACAGAGTCGAAGATAAGCGCA
>DAIOSM010000015.1:0-17072 GCA_036752585.1 Candidatus Nanopelagicaceae bacterium | reverse complement strand
CGGCTGGAAGAAATAGCGCACGTTTTGGGAGCGCCCCAATCACTTTCTGGGGAACAGTTGGAATCGCTCTCACTCTTCCATTAGTGGGACTGCTTCCATCGCTTCAATTCACTTGGTTTGCGTTCTTCCTCTTCGGATTTATGTTGGCGACCCAAGATGTCGCGATGAATGCGCATGCTGTTGTGATTGAGCAAAGTGCGGGGCGAAGATTGATGAGTACTTTCCATGCGATGTTCTCGGTCGGAACCTTTGTTGGCGGAATCATCGGCGGCGCCTTATCGCAATTTGAAGTATCTCCACTTACACAAGCAGTTATCTTCACAATTCTTTATATCGTTATCGCCTTCATCATAAAACCCTTACTACTTCCTGCAAGTATCGATCAACATCCGATCACCAAAGAGAAGAAAGCAAAGTCTCCCTTCATCTTCTGGATATTTGGAATCTTCGGACTCTTTGCTGCCCTAAGTGAAGGTGCGGCTGGCGATTGGGGTGGAGTTCTTGCACGTGACGCCTTTGATGCCACGCCTTTCATATCTACCTTGCCCTTTATCTTCTTCACCTTGGCGATGGTCATCGGACGCTTCTCAGGTGATTATCTGGCACATCGTTTTGGCGCTTCGAAAGTCATCGCATTCGGTGGCAGTATCGCAGCCCTCGGTCTTGCGACTGGATTGATCGTCGGCGGAATACCAATGTTGATGCTCGCTTGGTTCTTACTAGGAATAGGTTTATCGGTAGTAATTCCACTCATGTTTAGCGCTGCTGGAACTTTAGCTAGTACTAAATATCAAGGAGTTATTGCACCGTCACAAGCAATCGCTCGAGTATCAGGTGTCTCTTACTTTGGCTTTGTAATTGGCCCGCCGTTGATTGGTTTCTTAGCCGAGTTAATCGAACTCCGTTGGGCGCTCTTCCTTCTTGTTGTACTTACAGTTGCTCTGATTCCCGCAGCGCGTTACGCAAAAGCCGCTTAATTACTTCCAAGAACTATGTAGGGGTCGCCCTTCGGCATAACCAGCTGCAGATTGGATACCGATTACAGCGCGCTCAGAGAACTCTTCTAAGTTCCGTGCACCCGCGTAGGTACATGATGATCGAACGCCAGAAATAATGTCATCGATCAGATCTTCAACTCCAGGGCGCTGCGGATCTAGGTACATCCGCGAGGAGGAGATTCCCTCTTCAAATAGCGCTTTACGTGCTCGATCAAAGGCATCTTCAGTAGAGGTGCGAGCTGCGACAGCGCGCGCTGATGCCATTCCAAAAGATTCCTTATAGAGACGACCTTGGGCATCAACACGGAGATCACTCGGTGATTCATATGTACCAGCGAACCAAGAACCGATCATCACTGAGGATGCGCCAGCTGCAAGTGCTAACGCGACATCACGTGGATGACGGACGCCACCATCGGCCCAGATATGTTTACCTAACTTCTTCGCTTCTTTTGCACACTCCATAACTGCTGAGAACTGTGGCCTGCCAACGCCAGTCTGCATTCTCGTAGTGCACATCGCCCCTGGACCTACACCGACTTTAATTATGTCTGCACCAGCTGCGACGAGATCACGTACTCCTTCTGCAGTTACTACATTTCCCGCCACCAATGGCACATTTGGGTTCATTGCCTTAATCATCTTCAAAACTTCAATCATCTTCTCTTGGTGGCCGTGAGCGGTATCGATTACGAGCAGATCAACACCAGCCGAGATGAGTCCTTCAACCTTTGCCTTCACATCGCCATTCACTCCAACGGCAGCGGCAATACGTAGGCGACCGTTTGAATCTAGAGCAGGTTGATAGAGAGTTGAGCGGAGAGCGCTCGTGCGAGTAAGGATTCCGACTAACTTTCCATTCTTATCTACTACTGGGGCGAGTTTGCGATTCTTCTCATGAAGTAGTTCGAAAGCAGCGCGGGCATCGACGGAATCTGGGATGACCATCAGATCCTTTGACATAACACGTTGTACTTGGGTGAAACGATCTGCGCCTTCCCAATCGGCTTCAGTGACGATACCTATCGGCTTATCTTCTGCAACAACGATGATTGCGCCGTGAGCGCGCTTATGAATAAGTGAAGCTGCATCTGCGACCGTGTTATGCGCCTCAAGAGTAATCGGGGTATCAAAGAGGATGTGGCGCTTCTTCATCCACGAGATCACATCAGCAACAACTGGAATCGGGATATCTTGTGGAATTACCGTCAATCCACCGCGCCTTGCAACAGTCTCAGCCATGCGACGACCGGAGACTGCAGTCATATTCGCAACGACCAATGGGATTGTGGCGCCAGAGTTATCGGTGGTGCTTAGATCCACATCCATACGACTCATCACGCCAGAGCGCGATGGAATCATGAAGACATCGTCGTAAGTTAGATCGTGATTTGCCTCGTGTATTAAGCGCACGTAGTGGGAGTGTAGACCCCTTTTGCTCGGTAGGATAAATCAGTGTCTGAATCACTTATATCCGCGCGTGGCTTAACTAAGAAATACGGCGATTTCACAGCCGTAGACGGGATCGATTTCGATGTCGCCAAGGGTGAATCCTTTGGACTCTTAGGACCTAATGGCGCCGGTAAATCCACGACGATGCGAATCATCGCTGCGACATCTCGTCGCAGCTCAGGAACTATCTCGATTCTCGGTCGCGATCCTGAAGAGCATGGACCACAAGTACGTGCACATCTTGGCGTAGTGCCACAACAAGATAATCTCGATACCGAATTAACTGTCACTGAGAATCTCTACATCTACGGAAGATATTTTGGATTAAGTAAGAAGTTTGTTAAGAACAAGGTAGAAGAACTACTCGCCTTTGCTCAATTAGAAGAGAAGAAAGATGTGAAGGTAGAGGCGCTTAGCGGTGGAATGAAGCGTCGCCTCACAATCGCGCGTGCCCTTGTTAGTGAACCAGACATCTTGATGCTTGATGAGCCAACGACTGGTTTAGACCCCCAGGCTCGTCACATCTTGTGGGATCGCCTCTTCAGATTGAAAGAAGATGGCGTCACTTTGATCATCACCACCCACTTCATGGATGAGGCGGAACAACTCTGTGATCGTCTCGTCGTGATGGATAAAGGCAAGATCATGGCTGAGGGTTCGCCTGCTGAATTGATCAAGAAGTATTCAACTCGCGAAGTGCTTGAAGTCCGCTTTGGCTCAGACCGCAATAAAGAGGTGGCTCCGATCCTCCGTGAGATGTGCGATCGAATCGAAGAGTTACCAGATCGAATCCTGCTTTATGTTGAAGATGGCGAGGCGCTCCTCGAGGCGATTACCGCAAAGAAGCTCCATCCCAATACTTCATTGGTTCGGCGTAGCTCGCTAGAGGATGTCTTCCTCCGCCTTACTGGAAGGTCGTTGATCGAGTGAATCCGGGAGTTAGCGTCGAGAATATCCGGCGTAACGGAGCGCTCTATGTTGCTGAGTCTCGAATCCGCCAGATGTCTAAATGGAAAGGCATCATCGCAGTAGTAGCTGTCGGTAACCCGCTCTTCTATCTTGTCGCAATCGGAATTGGTATCGGAATCCTTGTAACTGAGAACTCTGGAACATCTGGAACTGGTGGCGTCGAATACATCGTATTCATCGCTCCAGCACTTCTTGCTAACACTGCACTCTTAGGCGCGATGGATGAAACAGTCTTTCCAGTCATGGAAGGTTTCAAATGGCGGAAGATGTTCTATGCGATTAACTCAACCCCAATCACTGGTCCACAGATCGCTCTCGGAGTATTTCTTGCTGCGCTAGTTCGTGTTGCATTTAGCGTCTTTGTCTATTGGTTGTTATTGATCGCCTTCGGAGTTCTCTCATTCCAAGATAGCTGGATGGCCGCGATCGTTGCGATGTACGGAGGGGCCGCATTTGGCGCCTTGATGATGGGCGTAGTGGCTGGGGTAAAGAAAGATGATTACTTCTTAACCGTGCTCGGGCGACTAGTTATCACTCCACTCTTCCTCTTCTCTGGGACCTTCTTCCCGCTTACAAATATGCCGATCTACCTACAGCCGATCGGATGGATCTCACCGCTCTGGCATACGACTGAGCTTGGTCGTTACTTCGGTTACGGGGCTGAAGTTTCGGCGACGATGCTCTCAATACATTTCCTATTCCTCACCGCGATGTTGGTGGTTGGAATCAAGATCGCCAATATTCGATTCACAAATAGGTTGCTCAAATGAAGAGCGCTGTAGAGATCGCCGACGCCCGCGCCAATAAGCCGGGCCATCAACTCTATGCCGGTAGAGCGCGCGCCATCATCGAGCGGGCATCGATCGCACTTCGCTCATCTACCTGGGTACCGATTGCGACCGGCTTTATAGAGCCTGTTCTCTATCTCCTCGCCTTTGGCTATGGAATGGGAACTCTGATCGGTGATATCTCAACTAGCGCTGGAGCTATCGATTACACAGTATTTATCGCCCCAGGACTTCTTGCAACGAGCGCTATGAATGGCGCGATCTATGACTCAACATGGAATGTCTTCTTTAAGTTAAACGAGAGCAAGCTCTACCAAGGAATGTTGGCAACGCCGCTTGGGCCTCTCGATGTCGCGCTCGGCGAGATTATCTGGGCGCTACTTCGCGGTCTCTCTTATGCGGTTGCATTCATGATGATTACAGCGCCACTTGGACTTGTCCCAAGTTGGAGCGCACTTCTTGCAATTCCGGCGGCGGTATTGATTGCATTCGCTTTCGCATCATTCGGGATGGCGATAACTTCTTACTTTAAGACTTACCAGCAGATGGGATTGATCAACATAGTTCTACTTCCGATGTTCCTATTCTCTGGTTCGCTTTACCCGATCTCTGTCTATCCAGATTGGTTGGAGTTCACAATTAAGTTACTACCAACATGGCATGGAATCGAATTAGTTAGAGATATCTGGTTTGGCGTTATCGATTTCTCAAGTCTCTCTCACCTAAGTTACTTTTTAGTGATGATTGTGTTAGGTCTCATCTTTACAACGAGACGTCTGCGCGATCTATTTATGCGTTAAATTTACGCATAAGACACACCGGTTGACCGCCCCCAATACCCAGGAGTAAACTCCGGGAAAGCAAGTCAACGAGTTTCATAAGGAGAGTGGTACCAACAAATCGGTTCTTCTGAACCGTATTTGGGAAGTCCCAAACTCCCATGTTCAATCAAACCCATCATCCGCAGACCTTTAGACAGGTCCCACTTTCGGCTACCCCAATCTCACCCGCTCGCATCCAAGAGCTACTAGAAGCCGAGAGAGCAAAATTCACCGCACGTGCGCCTAAATCCGGCGAAGAGAATGCCCGCGCCGGAAAAGTCACCCCGCTCGGCGTCGCCTCAAGTTTCCAACACTGGGATCCATACCCGATCTCCATCGTCTCCGCTAAGGGAGCATGGATGAAAGATGTCGATGGTCGAGACATGCTCGATCTCTCGATGGGCTTCGGCGCGTTATTGGTGGGTCACCTAAATGATGAAGTCGTCAAAGAGGCGAAAGAGACCCTTGAAGTAGGAACGCTCTTCGCTACTCCATCACCGATTACTCGTGATGGCGCTGAGATTCTCTGCCGTCGTTTCGGTCTCGACATGGTCCGTTTTGCCAACTCCGGAACAGAAGCGACGATGTACGCAATTCGCACCGCTCGCGCCGCAACTGGAAAGCTCGGGATCGTAAAGATAGAGGGCGGTTATCACGGTTCATATGACCCATTGATGGTCTCTGCAAAACCCGCTCTTGAAAAAGCTGGTTCACCAGATAATCCAAATTCAGTTCCGCTTCCTGCAACAGTCCCTGGTGAGGTTCATGTAGTTCCTTACAACGATGCTGATGCAATCGAGCGAGTTTTCAAGGCGCATGCAGATTCGATCGCATGTTTGATGATGGAACCAGTACTTGAGAACATCGGAATCGTCCTTCCAGATATGGGTTATCTAGAGCGAGTCCGCGCATTGTGCGATCAATATGGTGTTCTACTTGTATTCGATGAAGTAAAGACTGGACTCACAGCCGGACCACAAGGCGCAGCACAACGTCTCGGCGTAAAACCAGATCTAATCTCGCTTGCTAAATCAATCGGTGGCGGAATCCCAGTCGCTGCATTCGGTGGTAAGCGTGAATATATGGAGACTGTTGTTAACGGTACTCATTCCCATCTTGGAACTTTCAACGGCCACTTCTTGGCGATGGCAGGACTTCGCGCCGTTGATCGCATCTGTACCCCAGAAGCGCTACAGAGATCTGAAGATTTCAATCGCCAAGCGCTAACTCGAGTCAGCGAGATCATCAACGAATACGAGCTACCAGCTCACACAGTCGGCTTCGGCGTTAAGGGATGTATAACTTGGTCTTCTGCTCCGGTTCGTAATTATCGCGACTACAAGGCGACCGACTTCGATCTAGCTGAGCTCTCCTTCTTCTGGTCGCAGAATAGAAATGTAATGACCCCGCCAGGACTCGATGAGCAGTGGTTGATCTCGTTAGCTCATGGACAACGTGAAGTCGACATCATCGTCGGCGACTTCCTAGATTTCGCAAAAGCACTCCGCGCCTAAGCTCGGTAGTAGTGCTCCAGGCTCCAAGCCCTAACTCCGCCAGCCACTCCAGCAGTGTTAGGAACAATCACAACATCATCTCCAATTCGCTCTAGATCGATCGGGCGAATCAAGCGCGCATTTCCGCCACCGATATAGAGACGATCCCATTTGAATACTGGGCGGAGTTCTTCAACTAACAATCTAACTCTCCGTGACCAGAAGACATTTCCTAAACGACGGCGCTCTTGTTCGCCAATCCAAGTGTCATATGTCGTTCCACGACGGACTGTTGCATGCGATAACTCAAAGTGTGGTGCAAGTTTTCCACCATAGAAGATAGAGAATCCCAATCCAGTTCCTAGCGTTATCACTACCTCATAACCGGTTCCAGTGATGATTCCTGCTCCATGAACTTCAGCATCGTTCAAAACTAAAGTTGGAATTCCTAATCGATTTGCGATCGCGCTCTGTGCATCAAAACCACTCCATAGCTCTTGTAACTCTGGATCGATACGAGTGCGTGGGCCTTTAGTTGTTATGTAATGCGGAGTTGCCACAACAACGCCATTTCTAATCATTCCTGGCATCCCGACTGTCGCTCGATAACTAGCGGGAAGGCTTGCTGCTATCTCAGAGATCGTCTCGACAAATCGCTCAGGTGAGAGGGGGTATGGAGTCTCGATCCGGTTCGGCTTTGAATGCATCGTTCCGGAGTCATCTAGAACGCAACTTTTTAGATAGAGCCCCCCACAATCGATAGAGAGAGTTAGACGCTCAACCATTTCGTTATCTTAAACCCCTTACAAATGGGGGCTCCCCGAGTAGGGTTTTCGGGTGGCTCTTATTGAGATTCGAAATCTCGCAAAGGCCTTCGGAGCAGTCAAAGCTGTCGATGGCGTAACCCTTGATATCGGCTCCGGAGAATTCATAACTCTCCTTGGTCCTTCTGGTTCCGGAAAAACGACAGTGCTTCGCATGATCGCCGGATTCGAGGATCCAGATGCCGGTTCCATCTCACTCGATGGTGAGGACATCACACATCTTCCACCTTTCGATAGAGATGTAAATACCGTCTTCCAGGATTATGCGCTCTTTCCTCATATGACAATCCAAGAGAATGTCGAATACGGATTGCGAACTAGGAAAGTTCCTAAAGCAGAGCGGGCAAAACAAGCCCTTGAAGCCATCGCATCAGTTAAGTTGGAGCACACCGCTGATCGCCTTCCACACCAACTCTCAGGTGGTCAACGTCAACGCATCGCGCTTGCTCGAGCCCTAGTGCTTAGGCCACGAGTCCTTCTCCTTGATGAACCGCTCGGCGCACTAGATCGACAGCTCCGTGAAGAGATGCAAGTTGAATTGAAGAAGATTCAACGCGATGCTGGAATCACATTTATCTTCGTGACCCACGATCAAGAGGAAGCAATGCGGATGAGTGATCGCATCGTTGTCTTCAACGAGGGTCGAGTCGAACAAGTTGGGACTCCACAAGAGGTCTACAACAAACCTGCAACAAGATTTGTAGCTGGCTTTCTAGGGGCTGCGAATATCTTGAGCGGTGAAGATGCGAAGAAGGTATTTGGTAAGGCCAAGACCGTCAGCATCCGCCCAGAACGAATCCGCCTTGAACAACCAGGTGCAAAGACCGCAAGTGATGAGAGTTCGATATCGGGAACTGTCCACGAAGCCGCATTCGTTGGGGCCAACACCATCTATTTGATTGAAACCGAGTTTGGTTTCAAACTCAATGTAAGCAAAGCAAACAGAGAATTGCCGGGGCAAGACAAGAGTTTTGCTGCGGGCGATCGGGTTCTCGTTGTCTGGCATAACAGCCAGGCAGCAGAGATTCCCGCTTAGTACTGACGCGCGTCAGTCGAAAGGAAGGTAATGAAGGGGAAGAAACTAGCGATACTCAGCGCACTTTCTGCGTCTGTATTGATCATCAGCGGATGTTCATCAGGTAGCGAAGATAGCTCTGGCGTATCAATCGAAGTGCCTGATATCCCAATGCATGAAGCAATGGGTGAATTTGAAGGCGAACTAAATATCGTTAACTGGTCTGGCTTCGTTGAGCCAGCCTGGACCGATAAATTCACAGCAGATACCGGTTGCAAAGTAAATCCACGCGTCGCTGGAACCAGCGATGAGATGGTCACCCTCATGCGCACCGGTCAATATGACATTGTCTCTGCATCTGGTGATGCAGCGCTTCGTCTGATTGTTGGTGGCGATGTTCAGCCGCTAAACATCGACCTAATCCCGAACTTCAGCGATGACATTGCCGCTGGAATGAAGGGAAATATCTACGACACAGTTAACGGCAAGCCATACGGAGTACCCATTGGACGTGGAGCTAACTTGCTTCAGTACAACGAGGATGTAACCGGTGGCGCACCTGAGAGCTGGGATGTTGTCTGGGAGCTAAATTCTCCTTATAAGGGCAAGATCACCGCTTACGATGCACCGATTTATATCGCTGATGCAGCCGTTTACTTGATGTATCACAAGCCAGAACTCAACATCAAGAATCCATATGCTCTAGATGAGACCCAGCTTGCTGCTGCTATTGATCTGTTGAAGCAACAGAATCAGGTAATCGGCGAGTACTGGTCTGATCCAGTCGCTCAGATCACTTCCTTCGTCGGTGGAAACACTGTTGTTGGAACATCATGGGAAGTCTTGCGTAAGTTCGCTGGTAAAGAGAACATCAAGACAACTCTTCCAGTCGAAGGATCGACTGGTTGGTATGACTCATGGCTAGTCAGCTCAACCACAAAGAACATCAACTGCGCATATGCCTGGATGGATTACACCAGCAAGCCAGACGTTAATGGTGCAATCGCCGTTAACTTCGGTATGGCTCCGGCAAATACTGCGTTCTGTGCTTCAAGCCCAGAAGCTCAAGCTCACTGCGATACCTTCTTCGCAGAGGATGAAGAGTTCTTCAAGAGAATCTGGCCTTGGACCACTCCAATCGAAACCTGCCTAGATGGTCGTAAGGATGTGAAGTGCACAAGCTTCCAAGACTGGACCAACGCGTGGGCAACCGTTAAAGGTTGATTAAGTGAGATGTGGGGACTGAGAGATCAGTCCCCACATTTTTAATCTAAAGATGTCGAACTCAACCGAGAAGAAGCAGACCAGACCAATCTCTTCATACCTTCTACGTCGTACGAAGGTGAGATTGCTTGGTCTACTTGCTCTGCCTATGACTTGGATAGTCGGCGTCTATATCGTCTCGCTCTTTTTACTTTTAATAACAGCTTTTTGGTATGTAGATCCTTTCTCCTCACTAGTTCGACCAGGATTCAATCTCGAGAACTTCAAGATGGTTCTCACTGTTCCGGCTTACATAGCAACATCTATTCGCACGCTTCTCATAGCGCTCGCAGTCACAGTGATCTGCATACTGCTCGCTATTCCACTTGGAATTTATATGGCGAAGATCGCCAAACCATGGGTTAGAAACTTACTTGCAGTCGCGATCACGCTCCCTCTATGGGCTGGATATCTCGTAAAGATAATTGCGATGCGCCTTGTCTTCACCGAAGAAGGATTCTTTAACTGGGCGATGGCACCGTTTGGCATAAGGGGCCCAGGTTTCTCGATACCCATAGTCATATTGACCCTTACTTATCTCTGGTTTCCTTACATGGCACTTCCGGTCTACACCGCAATCCGCCAGATACCGCCTAACCTCTTTGATGCATCGAGCGATATGGGTGCGAAGGGATTTACAACGATCTATCGCGTGGTCTTTCCACTGATAGTTCCTGCTGTTATCGCAGGTTCAGTATTCACATTCTCATTGAGCCTAGGTGATTACCTAGCAGCCCGCTTCACTGGAGGCGCAACCCAGATGATCGGCAGCATCATCGCCCAGAACATCAATCTAAATCCGCCTGTTGCTGCCGCTTACTCGATGGTCCCAATCTTCTTCATAGTCATCTATCTAATGGTTGCTCGCCGAACCGGGTCTTTGGAGCGGATGTAGCCATGTTGCGACTTTCTAGACTTACCCGAGCATTCTTGATCTCTATCGTGGGCTTGATCCTCATCTTCATGTACACGCCGCTTTTTGTGCTCATACTTAATTCATTCAATGAATCACAGATATCTGGTTGGCCCGTCGAAAACTTTTCAACTAAGTGGTGGGTCTTTGCAAAGGATTACGAACCGATCCGAATTGCGCTCTTAAACTCAGTACTCGTTGCAACAGGTGCGATGGTGATTGCATCCATTCTCGGCACACTCTTCGCATTCGCTATGAAAGGTTTTGATTTCTTCGGTAAGAGCACAGTAAATATCCTGATAGTCCTGCCTATCGCTCTTCCTGGAATTGTCACTGGTGTTGCATTTAGCAATACCTACTCAAATTTCCTCTCACCTGCTGGAATCAATCTTGGCTTCTTCGGAATGATTGTTGCGCACGCTACTTTCTGCATCGTCATGGTATTTAACAATGTATTCGCTCGCCTCCGCCGTATGAACCCAAATCTGCAAGAAGCCTCAGCTGATCTAGGGGCTGGGTTATGGCAGACCTTCAGGCTTGTGACCTTCCCACAATTTAGAACTTCATTTGCTGCCGGTGCACTTCTTGCATTTGCCTTAAGTTTTGATGAAGTAGTGGTCACGATATTCACCGCACCTCCCGGTGTAGATACCTTGCCGCTTTGGATATTGAAGGAAGTAGGGCGACCAAACCAAGCGAGCGTCGTAAATGTTGTGGCAACTGTCGTCATTCTCTTATCGCTCATCCCGGTCTACGTCTCACAGCGCCTAGCTAGGGCGCAAGAGGAAGAGCGTTAGACATGTTCCGCGCCCTAAAACGGCTTGTTATTGCCCTTTTAGTCCTCTCATTAGCACTCTTCGGCTTCACCAAGATCATCCGTTATCCCGATCCGATTTCTACGATTCGCCTTGGGCTTGCCCCAGCATCAAAGACTCCGACGCTGATGCCCTGGCACGAAATCGCACCATCCACCAATCCAATTGAGATTCCCAAGGGAGATGAAGAGCTCCCTGCTGAAGTTCAATACCTGAAAGAGTCGATGAGCTGGGATGAATTTCTAGACACCACCTACACCAACGCCTTCTTGATTATCCGTAACGGTGTGCTTACACATGAGTGGTATCGCGAGGGCTTCACCGCAGAACAACGATTGCCTTCTTACTCTGTTGCAAAGACCATGACATCGATCATGATTGGACAGCTAGTTGAAGCCGGAAAGATTAAAGAAAGCGATTACTTCATTGATTATTTCCCTGAGTACAAGAATGGAAGCGCTTTCGATCGAGTAACTGTGAAATCGCTACTTGATATGCAAAGTGGAGTCGGAGTTTCTGATAACTATCCAACCGGCCCACAAGGTTGGGGAGTTGCGATTGCCCAGATGTATGCAACAACCGATCTCGATTGGTTCCTTGGAAATAATCGTAAGATGTTCTTCGAGCCCGGTTTGAATGCCGAATACCGAAGCATAGATACCCAGATGTTGGGAATGATCATTAAGAAAGTAACGGGTAAGCGCGTTGCCGACTACTTCAGTGAGAACGTCTGGCAGAAAGTTGGCGCTGAATTCCCCGCTACATGGAATGTTGACCGAGTTGGTGGAACAGAGAAGACCTTCTGTTGCTTCAATGCAGCTGCGCGAGATTATGCCCGCGTTGGAATGGCGATACTAAATGGCGGATTCGCCGGTTCGACCAGGGTAATCAGCAGAGATTGGTTAGAGCGGATGAAGACGCCCGTCGTAACTTTGGATCATGGTTGGGGCTATGGCGCACAGGTCTGGCACCCATACCCAGAAACTGCTATGGCACTTGGTTTATATGGCCAATTCATCTTCATCGATCCTGAATCGCGGACTGTCATCGTCAAGTTAAGCGATAACCCACCAGGTAGCGATACCGAAGAGCCAACTGCAGAAGTTCTCTACACGCTAGCCAAGACGAAACGGTAAATCTGGCCTATCGGTGATTACCGCCGAGATGCCCCACTCTTTCAACTTTGGGATGTATCTCTTCTCGTTAACAGTCCACGCTAAAACTTCGCGCTTTGCAAGACGCTTTCTTGCCCATCTAGATCTCTCAAGTAATTCAAAATCGATAGCTACTTTCTTGGTTGGGATATATAGAAGGCGCCAACGATGTGCGATTACATAGGCAACATCATCTAGTTCGCGCTTAAACCTTATGACAGCAAGGAGGGAGAAAGACATCGCGGTGAACTTGTAGCGCTTAGCAAACTCAATAACCACTCTCTCAACTTTGCCACCGGTCAATACCGGATGCTTTGTCTCAACCAGCACTTCTTTTGAATTCGTCTCTGCTAATTCAAGTAACTCCTCTAGAGTCATAACTTCAACAATCTTCCGTAATTCCGAAAGAGTTAAGGTAGCTACTCGTTTCTTTATGCCTGCGATTCGTTCCGTGTCTCGATCGTGAAAGCAGACCGCAACTCCATCTTTAGTGAGCCTTACATCGCACTCAAGACCATCAGAACCAACATCAATCGCGCCTTGATAGGCAGCAAGGCTTGCCTCCGGAAACTTATGGCTAAAGCCACGATGTGCATAGATCTTCATTTTGAGAATATGAAGCGGAGCGCCTTGCTAATACCCGGCCAAGGATTATTGGTTCGAACCAAGAATGCAGCTCGATATAGCGGAGCTCTCCAACCGAAGACTCGCGTGAATACCTTTGATCGTGCAGCTAAGTCAGCCTCACTTCCCCACTTCGAACCAGAGCTATCTTTGGGGTGGATAGCTAATTTCACAGGTAAATGGACCCCTTTTAGGCCAGCCCTTAGGGCATCGGCGATAAGTATGTACTCATCGCCAAGATAATTCTCCGCACCAGCGCCAAAGTTCTCATCGAATCGGATCCCTTTATCTTTCAGCGCATCTACTCGAACCAACATCTCATAGGTAGCCGCCTTTGCTGAATTGGTTAACTTCAGTGGGGTTAATTTACTTGGATAGCTCTTCCGTAACTCACCACTATCATCAATCGCTTGAGCAAGGATGATGGCGCAATCGGGATTTGCCCTGAAGTAGTCAAGAGCTGCATTGATTCCAGATTCGATGAATTCCATATCATCATCTCCAAAGAGGAGGAATTCACCACTAGCTCTATCTAGAGCTGCATTTCTACTCTTGGCAACTCCCTTATTCTTTAGTTCGACCAACTTCGTATCTTTCGCTGTGAACACATAAGAGCTCTCATCAACGTTTTGGACCAAGACTAGAATCTCTCGATCGTCTCTATATTCAGGATATTTAATTCCCTTAAGACGAGCCGGAAGAGTTGAGTAAGCAATCGTTAAAGTCGGGCGATCACTCATCATCTTCTTCTGGGCTCTTCGCTCCAGCCTTCGCCTTTGCATAACGCATTAGGGAGCGGGAAGTAGATGTAAGAGAACCATTTTGAAGACGCGTCCCAAAGAAGATGATCAGAGTATTGGTAAGGCTGATGTCACCGTTGTAGCTCATAAATAAAAGCGCCCCAAGCAATAATGCGATTCCTAAACCTGCGAGAAGTGATCCCGATTCAGCCGCTTTGATTCTCGTTCCATATCGTTTCTGAGGTCTAGCCCGTTTTCCATCACGTTCAACTTGAAGGTCTTGCTGCACCTTTAGCTGTTTTGTGAAGATCCGACCAATTAGAGCGAGAATCACTAAGACCACGATTAGGTTGAGTAGCGCGAAAATAGGCTCGAGAATCAAGATAAAGGCAAGTACCGCGATTATCTGGGTGGCCTGGGTGAGGATATTTGAGATCTCAAAGGCCATCGCCCACTCGGGATTCTTAGCTCCCCGTTTACGTAATTTACGGAGAGATTTGAAGGATCTAGCGAAAGCCTTTACTCGATAGACCTTCTGGTAGTACTGGCTTACTCGAGTAAGTATGAAGAAGATGGCAAGGCCAACTCCAAGGAGAATGAAGCGATTGCGTTCTATCTCTCCTTCTTGAACGACGATATTCACGAAGAATTTCATCACCAAGAGTTCCGAGACCGAAATGACGGCCGCAAGCATGGCAAGGACCACTAATACATATCTAAATCTTCCACCTGGAAATAACTCAGTAAAGCCAAGCTTGATCTCTCGAATGATTGAAAACATCTACTTATCCAACTTCCTGGAGCTAAGGATCGCCACAAGATGTCCAGCCGTCACAAATGCTGCGACCGGAAGGCCGATACGGATTAGGTTCTCATTTGCTGAAAAGATAAGTATGAGAATTGACATCTCAACTGAGTGAAATAGACGTTGCACCGCAAAGATCCGGAATGGCGCTCGCGCTACTTTGATTATTAGAGACTTTGGTTCGCCTATCGATTTACTATCAGCAAGTTTGGGTAAGTTCGCATAAGCACGGGAGACATGGACTGCGTCGTTAAATCCCTTATTGAGAAGAATCAATACCGAGATTAAGGAGCCAAGGAAGAGAATCTCGTAGTCCCCTTCGCCGATCCGCCATGCAAGTGCAATCGGTAGCAAGCTCTCAGTTAGATAGTGGCCAACACGATCGAGGAATACACCCTTTGGTGATTGGGTCTCACGCCAGCGTGCGATCTCGCCATCACAACAATCCCAGAGCATCTGCAATTGCGAAAGTAGAAAAGCGAGGAAAAGGCCGAGAATTCCGGGGATTTGCAGGGCAAGACTGATCGATAC
This sequence comes from Candidatus Nanopelagicaceae bacterium, assembly GCA_036752585.1. GTDB lineage: Bacteria > Actinomycetota > Actinomycetes > Nanopelagicales > Nanopelagicaceae > MAG-120802. The sequence goes on along the minus strand of DAIOSM010000015.1, from coordinate 1,867 downwards.
CCCAGTTGCAATCATCAAGTAAGTGACGCCGTTCGCAGTTATCGAAGTCTTGAGTAAGAGACGGGTTAGATAAGGAGAGATTCTTCTTAAATAAAGGTCAGCCACCCAATGCTCTGCATTAGAACGCCCGGTGACGGAGGCTGGCTGGCAGACCGCACGTAACTCCTCGATAGAGGGTTTTACTGGGCGTTGATTCACTTTTGAATTCTATTCTGCTTATGTCCGATAACCCATTGGATAGATGAGACACCAAGGAAGATGATTGCGAAATACCAGGCAATGAGCGCGATATCTACCCCGACCAGAAGAGCGATACCGATAAGGAGGATTCGACCACCGAGATAGAAACCAAGCGCACTTAGCCAGATTGGCTTTCTCTCATTTTGAAGTGCTCGATAGAGATTGTCATAGTGGTGGAAGATGATGCTAAACAGAATGATGAAGCTTGGGATTCCGAGAAGATCTTGTTGAACGAAGATTGCAATAAGAATGAGTGCTTCAAGTAAACGAAGTACTGAAGGCTCGATCCAACTAGCTCGCTTAGTAAAGCTCTCCTTAATTCCCAAGAGATCAGATTGATTGATAATCAAGGCGCTCTTTAGAGAAGTCTTTTCCATCTCCCTAGTTCTACGGAAGCGTCCACGGAATACGAATACTGCTGAGATGAAAGCCAGGATTGGCATGATTGTAAATGTGAAAGCTGCTCCACCTATGACTGCGCTAGCGCTTATAACTAGCCAACGCTCGCCGATTGGGAATTGAATCATCTTGCCCAACCAGTAGCGCAACCTTCCCTTTGGTTCACGCTCGGTTGGGACGATTCCATCGAATTCCGCCATGAAATCAATAGGAGTCTTGAATTTCTCCTCCGCCCGGATCTTCACGCTCTGTGCGAAGTTGTAGTCAGATAAGTGCCTAAATGTCTGGATTACCATCATCGCCATAGCTGGAATCCATAACTCTCTTCCCTCCAGCGATGCTCCATATGCAAGACCGAGGAAGACGAGGTACTCCTTCACTCTATCTGTGACTGCATCGAGCCAAGCGCCTAGCTTGGAGAACTTTCGTGTGTATCGAGCTAGTTCTCCATCTACACAATCAACGATGATGCTTAGTTGTAGCAAGAACGCACCTAAGAGAATCGATAGAAATGTGCCTCGCGAGAATGAATATGCTGAATAGAGTCCTATCGCAAAGGATAGAAGCGTGACTTGATTAGGCGTCGCACCAACTTTCACTGCTACCCAAGTCAATATCTTGGAGAATTTACGGAGGAAGAAGACTGAGAAGAAGCCATCGTTAGCTCGGTTAGCCATCTTTAAACGAAGGGTTGCGATATTGATCCCAGCTATCTCCTGCTTTACTTTCTCACGTTCTGAAGGATCATCGCTTCTAGACCAAGGCGCACTTAAAACATCTACTCCATCCACCTTGATAGATGCACGTACTAGCGCCACCAAGAGAAGATCTAAGGCATTTCCCTTTGCCTTGAAAGAGATAGCACTTTCAACGGCCGGAAGGATTTCCGCTCTCTGCTTTTGAGAGAGTCGAAGCGCTCCAACAAAATCTCGATTTCCAATAGTTACTTTGTGTGAAGCAGAGCTAGCACTTGCGATTCGATTCTGGCGAACCAGAGTATTTCCATTCTTAACGATTGCAACAAGTGCTGCAGAACTACTTCTTGGATAATCCGTTAGAAGTTCAAGATGAGGGTCCGTGATAACGGTCCGCTCGTCGATTAGTAGAAGATCTTTCGTCGCACTAGTAAACGTTTCGAGTATTTCTGAGAGGGAGGTCTTGGCGGTGACAGTCAGAGAATCAAGTGCGCCGCTCATTTAGAGTAGTATAAATCTATGGCCATCCAAGT
>DAIOSM010000014.1:12161-17181 GCA_036752585.1 Candidatus Nanopelagicaceae bacterium | reverse complement strand
GAGAAGAAAGAGGGATCGAAATGAGTAATGAACTCCGACTCGGCTCTGAGAAGCGGCTTCGTATCTTTACTGGACGTGGCTATCCTGAATTAGCTGAAGAGGTTGCGAGCGAACTGGGCGTCACAATCACTCCAACTTCTGCCTATGACTTTGCAAATGGCGAAATTTTCATCCGCTTTGAAGAGAGCGTACGCGGTTGCGATGCCTTCGTTATCCAAAGTCATGCTGAACCAGTAAACAAACAGATCATGGAACAACTAATCATGGTCGATGCATTGAAGCGCGCTTCGGCGAAGCGAATCACAGTGATCGCACCCTTCTATGGTTATGCGCGCCAAGATAAGAAACACCGCGGCCGTGAGCCGATCTCAGCGCGATTGATGGCTGATCTATTTAAGACTGCTGGCGCTGATCGCTTGATGACCGTTGATCTACATACCTCACAGATTCAAGGATTCTTCGATGGACCGGTCGATCACCTCTTCGCACTTCCACTTTTGGCGAACTATGTTGGCTCGAAGGTTGATCGCACGAGATTGACAATCGTCTCCCCAGATTCAGGACGTGTACGAGTCGCAGAACGTTGGAGCGATATTTTGGGTGGAACCCAGATCGCATTCATCCATAAGACGCGCGATCCACGAGTCCCGAATGAGGCGATCACAGGTCGCGTTGTCGGTGAAGTTGAAGGACAGACCTGCGTAGTAATTGATGACATGATCGATACCGCAGGAACAATTACTAAAGCCGTTGATGCTCTCTATAACGCAGGTGCAAAAGATGTAATCATCGCCGCAACCCACCCAGTCTTCTCCGGCCCTGCCGCAGAACGTCTTATGAACTCAAAGGTAAGCGAAGTAGTGGTTGCGAATACTCTGCCGATTCCAGATGAGAAGAAATTCCCAAATCTCACGGTTCTGTCGATCGCACCATTGATTGCAAGAGCAATCAAGGAGGTCTTCGAAGATGGCTCGGTCACAAGCCTCTTCGATGGACACTCTTAAGAGTGAAACCTCGCTTAGCCCTCTTCTTAACTCTTTTTCTATCTCTTTTAGTCGCCTCCTTACCTAAGGTTGAAGCTACCGAGCCGTATCAAGTAACGGTGATGTCGAGAAATATCTATCTCGGTGCAGATGTTGGAGTAGCTCTCGAACTAATCCCAGATTTTCCAGCTGCAGCTCAATTCATGTGGGACCAGGTAAAGAAGACGGATTTCACAAAACGGGCCAACAAATTGGCTGCAGAAGCGGCATTAGATAAACCAGCGCTAATTGGAGTGCAAGAAGCGACAACTTGGTACTGCAAGAAGAATCTTTGGAGCGAGAAGGTCGCAGTATTCGACTTTCTTGGTCAATTCATAAAGGCGACTCAAGCTACGGGAACTTCATATTCGTTAGCGGAGTTCGAGGGAGTCAAAGCGTTTAACCCTGGTTACTCGATTGCCGCTATTCCATATCTGACTAAGGTCGAGGATGAAGAGCTCTTCACCTCACTATTTGGAACTCCAAGTGCAGCATGTGGATTCACCATCGGAGATGCGATTTTGGTTCGTGATGATCTTCGAGAGCAGATTAAGCAGGTCGGTAATACCGAGTACGACGCTACCTACTCCATCGTTCCCACAATCATGACTATTTATCGTGGCTATACCTGGGTGGATTTCCAAGTGAACGACTCCTTAGTTCGGGTTATCTCAACTCATCTTGAATCAATTTGGGATGAGAACAAGGTCCCAAACTCTGCTCTACAGGCAGCGCAACTGATTGAGGATCTAAAGGGCTCGAAGATGCCGCTGATTGTCATGGGTGATTTCAATGCCGATCCACGTGATCCAAGGCCAAAGACGGATGCGAATCCTGGTTTACAACCAGTCGTGAGCGAAGCTTGTCCGACTCCGGGTGAAGCGAGCTGTAATGCTTACAGAGCGATGATGGATGCTGGATTTGAAAATGCTTCACCAGATGCTGATGATCCAAGATATTTCACTTGGGGTGCTAGCGCACTACTAAACGGCCCCGATCCAAAACGTGAAGCAGATGCAGAAGAATTTGGAAATCAATATGGTTTCACCGATCGTCTGGATTACATCTTCACCAAGAATGTCTATGCGACCATCTCTTCGAAATTGATCGGCAACATCTATCCAGATGGAAGTTCGATCTGGGATTGTGGAGCTGAGAGATGTTTTGCCTCTGATCATGCTGGAATAGTTGCGACAATTGAGATCCCGCGAGGTGCAAGTACCCAGGATGATGCTCTACCGGATCACGCACGTTTCCCGCTCGGGCTCTGGCACTTCGTAGCCATCGCACTCGTATCGTTGATGAGTTGGAGAATAGCTCGCCGCTTCCGGCGCTAATCGCTTGGGATTTGTCCATTTTCAAAGCCCTCGGTAACCTTCAGCCCACTTAAGGCGAGGGGTAAACCCCGTTATCGACGAAAGGCAAGACTCATGGCAGAAGTATCAATTCAAGGCGCGCTCCGTAATGAATTCGGCAAAGGCGCATCACGAAGAATCCGTCGCGAAGGAATGGTTCCTGCGGTCATCTATGGCCATGGCGAGAAACCAACTCACATCTCACTTCCTGCTCGCGAAGTTGGCGTTGCAATCAAGACATCTAACGTTCTTCTAAATATTGATCTAGGCGAGAAGCAAGAGCTCGTTCTTCCTAAGTCGATCGTCCGCAACCCGCTAAAGGGAAATCTTGAGCATATAGATTTGATTATCGTCCGTCGTGGTGAGCGCGTTGTTGTTAACGTTCCTGTTCACACAACTGGTAAGCATGATCCAGAAGGTATCCTCGAGCACGTCAATAACACCATCGAAGTCGAAGTCGATGTCACATCGATTCCTCAATTCCTCGAACTCGATATCACTGGTCTCATGGCTGGAGATTCGAAGTTGGCTGAAGATGTCGTTCTCCCAGAAGGCATGAGCCTCAAGAGCGATCCAAAGATGGTTGTTGCTCACGTTTCCGTACGTGCCGCAGTTGAAGAAGCAGCTCCAGTAGCTGCTGCCGCTGAAGGCGAAGCTGCTGCTCCTGCAGAGGGTGAAGCTGCTGCCGCTGAAGGCGAAGCAAAAGCCAAGTAACTTCAACTAACCACTCTTTATGCCTCCTTCACTATTCGGTGGCAATCGCGGTAACAACACTGATCGTTGGATCGTTGTTGGTCTGGGTAATCCTGGCCCCGAGTACGAACGCACCCGCCACAACATCGGCGCTATGGTTATTGCTGAATTAGCACAGCGATCTGGGAAGAAACTAAGTGGCCACAAGTCGCGCGCCAATATCGTCGATTACAAGTTGACCTCGGGTGAATCAATCGTTGCCGCGACGTTACGTTGTTACATGAATGAATCAGGAGGGCCAACCAAGTCCCTCGTGGATTTCTATAAGGTCAAGAGTGATCACGTCATCGTCATACATGATGAGCTTGATATTCCATTTGAGGCAATCCGTTTGAAATTGGGCGGCGGAGATAATGGACATAATGGCTTGAAGAGCATTACGAAAGTCTTAGGTGCTGACTATTACAGGTTGCGAATGGGGATCGGGCGCCCAATGGGATCACAAGACCCAGCTGACTTCGTGCTCAAGCCATTTAACTCTGAGGAGCGAAAGCACCTCCCAACCTTCATTGCCCAAGGCGCTGATGCGATCGAAGCGCTCATCACAGATGGTCTAGATAAAGCTCAAACTAGATTCAATAGCTAATCAATTAGTTTCTTCTCAGCCGGTATTGTTTCTTGTCAACCAGTATTGCGTAAACCAGTTGCAACGCCATTGATCGTAAGCAATAGCGCTCTGGAGATGAGTGGATCTACAGAATCCTCTCTAACCTTCTTCAATAGCGAGACTTGTAACAGGTGCAGCGGTGCCAGATAGTTATCTCGGATCTGTAAGGTTCGAGCGAGAATCTGTTGATCTCCGAGAATCTCACTCTTCTTGGTTAGAGAGAGAATCTCAGTGATTGTGAGTTGGTATTCGCTCTCGATCCGCTCTAGGAAATGATGAAGCTCTGGATCAACTAGGCTCTCGACATATTTCCGTGCGGTCTTTAAATCAGTCTTCGCAATCGTCATCTCGACATTACTGATGAAGGTGCGGAAGAAGTGCCACTCCTTCAACATCTTCTGCATCGTCTCACCATGACCAGCTTCACGCGCCGCCTTTAATCCACTTCCTACGCCGTACCAACCAGGGACGATCTGTCGTGATTGGGTCCAACCAAATACCCAGGGAATTGCACGTAGCGATGAGAGATCTGCGCCTGCATCGGGCCTGCGTGAAGGCCGAGAACCTAGGTAGAGATTTCCAAGTTGTTCAACGGGAGTGGATTGATAGAAATACTTAGGCAGATCTGGATGCTCTACCAATGAGCGATATGACTTGAAGGCGCTATCACTTACCGCTTCCATAGCGTTATTCCAACTCTTGAGATCTTCCGGGGATTGGCGCGCTTTACGATTTAAGACGGTAGCTTCTAGCGCCGCAGCCAGAGTCAATTCGACATTCTCTCGAGCAAGTGAAGGAAGTGAGTATTTATCTGAGATAACTTCACCTTGCTCAGTCATCTTGATATGTCCATCAAGAGTTCCCCAAGGAAGGGCGATGATCGCATCGTAAGTTGGTCCACCACCGCGACCTACCGAACCGCCTCGGCCATGGAAGATTCGAAGTTGAACGCCGAATTTACGAGCTACATCGCGCAGCCTTCGTTGCGCTTGATGTATCTCCCATTGGCTAGTTGCGATTCCGGCATCCTTGTTGGAGTCAGAGTAACCGAGCATCACCTCTTGGATATTGCCCCGAAGTTCTACAACTCTTCGATAGATCGAGTTGGAAAGTAGGGATTCCAAAATGGAGTCTGCTGCACGCAATTCTGCAACTGTCTCAAGTAGCGGAGTTACATTTATCCGCGCAAAAGGCCTATCTGATAAGTGGATTAATCCGGCTAACTTTGCAAGAAGCGTAGCTGCAAGAACATCTTCAGGGCCACGAGTCATGGAGATTATGTA
>DAIOSM010000014.1:0-12061 GCA_036752585.1 Candidatus Nanopelagicaceae bacterium | reverse complement strand
GATACCGCCCTGATGGTTCGTTCTAATAAGCCGTGGGCTATCAACTCACCTCTATTTGCAACCAGTGAGGTGTGCATCAGCATCAAGTCATCTAATAATTCCTTTGTATTCGCGTAATCACGCCCAGGTTCATGAGGAGCACCTTTGGAATGGCGTTCGCGTGTCAGATTCAATCGATGGCGGATCGCAGTGGCTTTCAATCGATAAGGCTCCTCGACATTTATCCTTCTAAACCGGGGTTCTATCTCAGGAATTCGCTCGAGATCTCTCGCCACAGATTCAAGTAACGCCGGTGAGGTTCCAGCTAATTTGGTTGAGACCGAGAGTGCTTGTCGTATCTCATCGATTAGCGCTATTAGAACCCTTATGGCATGACCCATCTGAAGGACAATCGCTTGTTTGGTTACTTCCGGAGTGATGTTTGGATTGCCATCTCTATCTCCACCGATCCAAGAACCGAAAGTAAATGGCGTAGCAGTCGGCGGCAGATCTACGCCTACTCGCTTGATCTCGCGGGCGAAATCATCGAGTACATCTGGCATCGTGAACCGGAGTAGATCATCGAGGTAATAGAGGGCGTTTATCGCCTCATCGAGTGGCTCAGGTCTACCTAAGCGAAGTTCATCGGTCTGCCACAAGAGATCAACCGCTTCAGCAAGACGTCGTTCACGAGATTCTGAGACTCTTTCATCTAATAGCTCCGCAATCGTGCCAAGTTTGCTCAACACCGACCGTCGTGCTGCTTCAGTCGGGTGAGCAGTAAATACGGGGCGCACTTCAAAGGTAGCGAGCCATTTCTTTAAATCTGCCTCTGTGAAATTCTTTCCATTATCGCTTGCAGTTATGACCCGATCTACAGCTCTTGAGATCCAGGATCCCTTACTTTCGCGCTCATCTGTAAGGGTGCGTGAGCGATGGACTTGTTCAGCAACATTGGCGAGATTGAAGTAGACATTGAATGCACGAACTAATTTGACGGCATCTGCAGTAGATACTGATCTAAGAAGTTCCTCGCCGCCGCCCTCGCGAACAGATTTTCGTACAGATTCGACGAGATTCAAGAGCGCCTCTCCATCCTGGCGCACCAATGCTTGGCCTAGAAGGTCTCCGAGTGTGCGAACATCGCTACGCAGTGATGAGTTATCGCTCTCGATCATTAGCGAATAATCTCACGATAAGATTTCGCTGGTATTTCCGATAGCCCCCTCCTTCTTTGGAAGCGGGGCCATTCGGCTATTCCTACAGGTTTTCCAGCGGCTCTAATGGAGGTGGTTATGAAGAAGATAAGCGGAATCATCTCGCTATCTGAAACAACTACGCGCCTCCTCGAGCCAACCAAGAGCATCGTCGCACCACCTCCGGCACATCCGATACTCGTCTCAGAGTTGGCGAAAGATCGACGCGTTATTGTCGTTACACACTCCAGCAAGCGTGCAAACGAGTTGATCTCTGAATTGAATGCGCTGACTGAGGGCGTAATGGAGTTTCCCGCCTGGGAGACCTTGCCTCATGAGAAATTGAGTCCGAATAGCGACACCGTCGCAAAGCGGATAAAGACCATTTACAACCTTGATAAGGCGCGCATAATCGTGGTGCCGATTCGCGCATTAGTTCAACCGATCATCGCATCGATAAAAGAGAGCCCAATTATCGAGTTGGCGCGAGGAGAGTCGATCCCTTTTGCACAACTAGTTAACAAACTAGTAGAGCGCGCTTACACCCGCGTAGATCTCGTGGAGCGACGCGGTGAGTTTGCAGTGCGCGGCGGAATCGTAGATATCTTTCCACCAGATCGTGATTATCCGATTCGAATCGATTTCTTCGGAGATGAGATAGAAGAGATAAATAGTTTTGAAGTTGGTAGTCAGCGCACTTTTGCTCCAGTAACCGAGATTTTGAATCTCTATCCATGTAGAGAGCTATTGATCACCGAAGAAGTAAGAACGCGAGCTAGCGAATTACGTCGAGAGTATCCAGAGTTGATCGAGATACTTAACAAGGTCGAAGAGGGCGTCTATGTAGATGGGATGGAGTCTTTGATCGGAGCTCTCCATCCTCAAGTGTGTCAATTCCTTGATTTTGTGACTGGAGAGTTCGAGATTGTGCTCTTAGAGAGCGAGCGGATTCGCAACCGAAATCTGGACTTGATAAAGACAAGTGAAGAGTTTCTTGAAGCCGCTTGGTCCAATGCTTCAAGTACAGATGGCGTGGCTGCTCCTTTGCGCGCTGAATTACAGCGCTCTGGTTATTTGAAGATTGAGGAGATTGAAAGATCAGCTAATGAACGTGGCATTCCGTGGCGGAGTATTGACCTCTTCGGTGATATCGACGATCCCGTCATAGATCAATTCGCAGAGATCCCCCCTTATAGAGGTGATGTCGAACGATTGATTTCAGATGTTAGGTCTTGGTTGGGGTCGAAGTACCTAGTTGCGCTTGCATTTAGAGGCCATGGATTGACCGAGCGATATCAACAATTATTGGCAGAAGCAGAAATTCCAGCCCGTATTGTCGAGGATCTATCAACGACTCCAACGAGAGATGCGGTCTATCTCTTGAGTTCGAGCTTTGATTCTGGCTTTGAAGATAGAAGTAACAAAGTGATCCTGCTTGCTGAATCAGATATAACCGGCGTAAAGGATCGACGCGCCGCTTCTGGGAAGATGCCATCACGAAGGAAGAAAGCGATTGATCCTTTAGAACTCAAGCGCGGCGATTATGTCGTGCACGAGATTCATGGAGTGGGTCGCTACCAAGAGTTATTGAAACGAAGCGTTGGTGGAGTAGAGCGAGAGTATGTAGTAATCGAATATGCGCCTTCAAAGCGAGGACAACCTGCTGATCGCATCTTTGTTCCTACAGACTCTCTAGAACTTGTCACTCGCTATGTCGGCGGTGAGACTCCCGCCTTACATCGAATCGGTGGCGGCGATTGGATCAAAGCTAAATCGCGAGCCAAAAAAGCGGTAAGAGAGATCGCTGGAGAGCTGATCCGACTCTATGCCGCTCGAACAAGTCTTCCCGGTTATGCATTCTCACCAGACACAACGTGGCAACGAGAGTTAGAGGACTCTTTTGAATATGTGGAGACTCCCGATCAATTGGTAACCATCAATGAAGTAAAGGCAGATATGGAACGCCCGTATCCGATGGATCGGATCGTCTGTGGCGATGTCGGCTATGGCAAGACCGAGATCGCGGTACGCGCTGCATTTAAAGCGGTTCAAGATGCTAAGCAGGTTGCGGTATTGGTCCCCACTACGCTCTTGGTACAACAACACTTTGCTACTTTCTCCGAGCGCTATGCCGGATTTCCATTGAAGGTAAGTGCGCTTTCGCGCTTTAGCTCTAGTAAAGAGATAAATGAGACCCTTGCGGGATTGACCAACGGAACGGTCGATGTGGTCATCGGTACCCATAGATTGCTATCTGAGGATGTGAAATTCCGAGATCTGGGCTTGATAATCGTCGATGAGGAACAACGTTTTGGCGTCGAACATAAGGAGAAGTTGAAGAAACTACGTACTTCTGTTGATGTCCTCTCGATGTCAGCAACTCCTATTCCAAGAACTTTGGAGATGGCTATTACTGGAATCCGCGAGATGTCCACTATCGCTACCCCGCCAGAAGAACGCCACCCGGTGCTTACCTATGTAGGTGCGTATGACGATAAACAGGTAGCAGCCGCGATTCATCGTGAATTACTTAGGGATGGACAGGTCTTCTATATTCACAATCGCGTTGAGAGCATAGAAGAGGTTGCTTCCAAGTTAAGAGTACTCGTGCCTGAAGCTCGAATAGCGATAGCGCATGGACAGATGAACGAGAGCGCCTTGGAGCAAGTCGTACTCTCCTTCTGGAATCGAGAGTTTGATGTATTGGTCTGCACCACAATCGTAGAAAATGGAATCGATGTAGCGAATGCCAACACTTTGATAGTGGACCGAGCCGACAAGTTTGGACTATCCCAACTTCATCAATTACGTGGAAGAGTCGGTAGAAGTAGGGAACGCGCATACGCCTACTTCTTATATTCCGGGGATAAACCGCTCACCGAGATCGCTATGGAGAGGTTGACGACGATCGCTCGTAACTCAGAGTTAGGTTCCGGTATGCAGGTCGCTCTTAAGGATCTTGAGATAAGAGGAGCGGGAAATCTTCTGGGAGGCGAACAATCAGGTCATATTGCTGAAGTCGGTTTCGATCTCTACATGAGGATGGTCGGTGAAGCGGTAAATGAGTTCAAGCGCGGCATTGTTGATGGCGCAACTGAAGATTTCGAGTGCAAAGTCGAAATCCCAATTACTGCTCACCTTTCGACGGAATACGTTCCCTCAGATCGATTAAGGCTCGACCTCTATCGGAGATTGGCCGATGCGCGCGATGACAAGGAAGTAGATGCAATCGCAGAAGAGCTAGATGATCGTTTTGGAGAATTACCTGATGAGTCAAAGCGCCTTTTAGAGATTGCAAAACTCCGTATCAAAGTTAAGAATTTCGGAATTCGAGACCTTGCACTACAGGGTAAGTACTTGAAGGTGGCTCCGATCAAGTTAAGCGAATCGCGGGAGCTTCGAATTTCACGTCTCTATCCAGGTTCGATCGTGAAATCTGTGACCAATACCCTCTTGATCGCAAGGCCCACGACTGCCGCCTGGGAGAAGAAGGATTACTCAGAGGGTGGCGAGATAGGAGATACTGCGCTCCTTGAATGGGTGGGCGAAGTAATTGCTGAGGTCACCGGTTCGCCCAAACCATAGATAGAAAAATAGAAGAGGTCTCAAAGTGAAGAAGTACTTCATCGCAGCTTTTGCATCCTTAGCACTTCTCTTGACTGGCTGCTCTCAAATGAACAGTGCGGCAACAGTTGGCGATGTTGAGATAGGCCTGGAAGAACTTCAATCACAAGTGGATTCAATCCTTGCTCAACGCAAAGAGGTAGATACCTCCCAGATGCAACTTGAAACCGGCGATGCACTTACTCGCAATCAGCTTTCTTTCTTGATCTCAAATATCTTGATTGATGAGATTGCAAAAGATGCCGACATCGAGATCGCAAACTCAGAACTTGAGGCTTACAAGATCGAGATTTATCAGAACATCGGTGGCGAAGAGATGCTGCCATCTGTCTTGGTAAATGCGGCGATTGCTCCAGAGAGCCTTGATGCGGTCTTGAAGCGCGATCTAATTCTGCGAAAGATCAGCGCCGCGGCTCAGGAAGCCGGTTCAGACGATGCAGCAATTAACCAGTTGATTGAAGGCTTAGTCGCTGAGAAGGCAAATGATCTAAAGATCGTCATTAATCCTCGTTATGGCATCTGGGATAGCAAGACTTTTGCAGTTGTCGCGGCAGAGCCTGCGGGCGACGCAGTAACTGATAAGTAGTTAAGTAGTTGCGATGTCCTACGAGAATTTAATCCGACTCGTAGAGGTCATGGATCGACTCAGATCTCCAGGCGGTTGCCCTTGGGATGCTGAGCAGACTCACGAAAGCCTGATCAAGTATCAAATCGAGGAGTCCTATGAATTCATCGAGGCGGTTGAAAAAGGCGATCGAGCCGATATGCAAGAAGAGCTTGGCGACCTACTTTTACAGGTCTATTTCCACGCGCGAATAGCGCAGGAGCATCCGACAGATCCATTTAGCCTTGATGATGTTGCGCGCACCGTCACAGATAAGTTGATCTCCCGACACCCACATGTATTCGGTGACAAAAAGGTAAGTTCAAGTGATGAGGTGCTCGAGAATTGGGAGAAGATCAAGAATGTAGAGAAGGGTCGTACCGAGTTTGATGCCGGCGTCCCAATCGGACAGCCCGCTCTTCCGCTTGCAGCAAAGTTGATTTTGCGAGCGGAGAAGAACGATCTTCCTATTCCTCCAAAGAGCCAACCAGAAGTTACAGATGCAGATAAGGAGAGCGCATTGGGCTCGGCCCTGTTATCGCTTATATCTTGGGCTATCTCCGAAGATATCGATCCAGAATCGGCGCTACGAAAAGCTGCTCTGAAATATCGCGACTCCATCAAAGAAGCCCGATAGACTCCGCGCCCGTGACCACAATAAAAGAGATTAAAGCTAGAGAGATTCTTGATTCCCGCGGTAATCCAACTGTAGAAGTAGATGTCGTATTGAGCGATGGCGCATTCGCCAGAGCTGCCGTCCCAAGCGGTGCATCAACCGGCGCATTTGAAGCAGTTGAGTTACGAGACGGTGGTGCGCGCTATCTCGGTAAAGGCGTTGCAAATGCAATCGCAAATATTGAACGAGAGATAGCCCCAAAGTTAATCGGCGCTGATGCATTCAATCAACGAGCAATCGATGAAATGATGCTTGCTCTAGATGGAACGCCTAACAAATCAAAGCTAGGCGCAAATGCGATTCTCGGCGTCTCACTTGCGGTCGCTAAGGCGGCGGCTAATTCAAAGGGAGAGAATTTCTACGGATTCATCGGCGGCGATAAGGCCTCGCTACTTCCAGTTCCAATGATGAATATCCTCAATGGTGGCGCCCATGCGGATACCAATGTGGATATCCAAGAGTTCATGATCGCTCCAATTGGCGCCGAGAGTTTCAAAGAGGCTTTGCGCTGGGGCGCAGAGATCTATCACAGCCTCAAATCGGTATTGAAGAAACGTGGTCTTGCCACAAGCATCGGAGATGAGGGTGGTTTTGCGCCGAATTTAGAGAGTAATCGTGCCGCTTTAGATCTCATCGTTGAAGCGGTCGAGAAGGCCGGATACAAATTAGGTAGCCAGATTGCTCTTGCTATGGATGTTGCCGCTACTGAATTCCATGAGGGCGGAAAGTACAACTTTGAAGGATCCTCGCTAACTGCTTCCGAAATGATCTCTTATTACAAGGGGCTTGTGGATTCATATCCTCTGGTATCGATCGAAGATCCATTATCTGAGGATGATTGGGATGGTTGGGGAGAGATCACTCGTACTCTGGGCGAGCGAGTTCAATTGGTTGGCGATGATCTATTTGTCACGAATCCAGTCCGCCTTGCACGAGGAATCGAGGCAAAGACCGCGAATGCGCTTTTGGTGAAGGTAAATCAGATTGGAACACTGACTGAGACTCTTGATGCGGTCGCTATGGCACATAAAGCTGGATATCGCTCGATGATGAGCCATCGTTCTGGCGAAACTGAGGATACGACAATCGCCGATCTATCAGTCGCCGCAGAATGTGGCCAGATAAAGACCGGTGCGCCAGCGCGAAGTGAACGCGTTGCAAAGTACAACCAGTTACTAAGGATCGAAGAAGAGCTTGGCTCGCGCGCGAAGTATGCTGGACGAAGCGCATTTCCAAGATTCAAGGGCTAAATCTAGAGCTTAGGAGGATCACTAATGAGGCGTAGGTTTTCGCTTCGCGGTGCCTTCAGTGATTTTGCAGAGCGACGAGGAATCTCCACGCGTTTATTGATTCTCTTCATGGTTTTATTCGCAATCGCAGTAACGCTTGCCCCACCAACACAGCATTACTTCGCTCAGCGTGCCCAGATAAGTGCACTTGAAGCGAGCGTCGAATCAAATCGTCAGAAGCTCCTAGAAGCGCGAGCAGAATTAGAGCGTTGGCGTGATCCGGAATACGTGAAGTCACAGGCAAGAACCAGACTTCATTTCGTACTTCCAGGAGAGCGTCAGTACATAATCTTGGGGGCAGGAAATGAAACTTCAGATTCCACTGAGGGAGCAGCACCAGTAAATGAGGATTTTCCACTTGGAGTACCTTGGTATTCAAGGATCATCTCTTCGATAACCTCAGTCGGCGTCGGCAGCGGAACTCCGTAGACCCGATACTTGATGACAGTGATCAAACTGAATGATTGATAAATCAGATCAAGAGGCGCTAGAAGTCCAACTAGGTCGTCCCGCAAGAGATGTCCATCGGATCGCTTACCGCTGTCCATGCGGAAATCCCGCAGTCGTTGAGACACCACCGCGATTGAGCGATGGGACGCCATTCCCGACCTTCTATTACGCAACCTGTCCCAACTTAACCGCTGAGATCTCAACTTTAGAGAACTCGAGCCTCATGGATGAGATGAATCAACGTCTAGCCGAAGATGCTGAGCTAGCCGGTGAATATCACGCAGCGCATGATGATTACATCGCTGCTCGCAGCGCATTGGGCTTAGATGTTCCGGAAGTTGCAGGTATTTCTGCAGGCGGAATGCCTGATCGAGTTAAATGTCTGCACTCTCTAGTCGCACACTCACTTGCTGCAGGCCCTGGTGTAAATCCACTTGGAGATGAGGCGCTGGCAAAAATTGGAGAATGGTGGAATAACGGTAATTGCTTAGAGCGGAGAGGTAAGTGAGTCGAGTAGCAGCAATAGATTGTGGAACAAACTCAATACGCCTTCTTGTTGCTGATGTCTCTGAAGGTAACTTCCGCGAGCTCTATCGGACGATGGAGATAGTCAGACTTGGTCAGGGCGTTGATAAGAATAAAAATTTCGATCCCGCTGCTATCGAGCGAACCCTTAAGGCAGTAGCGTTATTTAGCGAGGAGATAGCTCGCAGGGGCGTTACTGCGATCAGATTCTGCGCTACAAGCGCGACAAGAGATGCAGAGAATCGCGCGTTATTCATCGATGGCGTTAGAGAGATACTTGGTGTTGAACCGGAAGTCATCTCTGGAGATGAGGAAGCTCGCCTCTCCTTTGCTGGCGCTATAAGTGAGATGCACCCATCAGATGCGCCATTTCTAGTGGTCGATATTGGTGGCGGTTCTACGGAATTCGTCTTTGGCGACTCTGAAGTGCGTGCTGCAAAGAGCGTCGATATTGGTTGTGTACGGATGAGTGAACGCCACTTTAGAAGCGCTCCGGTATCGGAGGAAGTGATTTCATCAGCGATCGCTGATATCGATCGGGCAATCCACGAAGCTGCCCAGGTCGTGCCGATTAGGCAGGCTCGAACTTTGATCGCGGTCGCTGGAACTGCCACTACGGTCGCTGCTGCAGCGCTAGAACTTGAAGAATATGACCGTTATGCGATCCATCTCTCGAGAATCAGCGCTGAGAAGACCGCAGATATCTCAAGAACTTTCCTTGCAATGACTAGGGATGAGATTGCGGCGCTTGGCTATATGCACCCGGGAAGAGTCGATGTGATTGCTGCTGGAGCTCTAGTTCTAGATCGAATCATGAAAGCTACTGGGGCGAGTGAATTTGTTGCATCAGAGCGGGATATTCTCGATGGAATGGCCTGGTCTATTGCCCGCTAGAAGAGAACTTGCGCTCCTCGATCAGAGATTGATCAAATGTCGTGCTTGTCCAAGACTTGTTAAGTGGCGTGAAGAGATTTCAATTGTTAAACGTAAGTCTTATCAAGATGAGAAGTACTGGGGTAAGCCAGTTCCTGGATTTGGTCCATCTAATGCAAAAGTTTTAGTTGTGGGACTTGCTCCTGGTGCTCATGGCGCAAATCGCACAGGTCGAATCTTTACTGGAGATAGTTCCGGTGATTGGTTGTATCGATCGCTTTTCAAAAATGGTTTAGCTAAGCAAGAGAGCAGCACATCAAGAGATGATGGTCAGGAGTTATTCGATACTCGAATCACTTGTGCAGTTCATTGCGCTCCACCAGGGAATAAGCCGGAAACAAGAGAGATTGAAACTTGCAGCGATTGGTTAAATGGAGAGTTCGAAGCGCTCTTTCCTACAACGCGCTCTTATCTGGCCCTTGGTGGGATAGCTTGGAAGGCGACCATAAAGGCCCTCCTCGATATTGGTGAGGAATTGCCTAGAAAGCGCCCAAAGTTCAGCCACGGAGCCAATTTCAAGTTTCAGGGTAGCGACGGGAATATTAGGTTAATCATTGGGAGTTACCACCCCAGCCAACAGAATACTTTCACGGGAAAGTTAACTCGATCCCAACTGGATTCGGTTGTGCGCAAGGCAGGTAGATTTGCCCACGCTGGTAAGCCCCTGTAGCCCAATGGCAGAGGCAGACGACTTAAAATCGTCCAAGTGTGGGTTCGACCCCCACCGGGGGCACCACGCCTTCAAGAACTAAATAAGTAAAAACTAAATAAGAAACTAATCTAGGTAGACCATCAAATGGTGGCCTACATAAGCCTTCATAAGGAGAGCAATGAATAGTTCGAATCCGATTCTCAACCGTGCATACGGTAAGCGCGGATACGCAGCGATGGAGACGATGCCGAATACCCGAGTTGAAGATAACTTGGAAGAAGCATTTAACGCACCAGCTGCTTCATCACTGCGCACCGGACGGATGACGATGGATGACGTTGTCGCTCGTACCGGAATACTTCTAGGTATCGCAGTAACAGTTGGCGCTGCTGCCTGGTATCTAAATTTCCCACCATCATTCCTCATCATTGGATTCATCGGTGGACTTGTTACCGGTCTAATTGGCGCATTCAGCAAGAAGGTCCGCCCTGCTCTCTATGTAACTTACGCTGTCTTCCAAGGTTTGGTACTTGGAATATTGAGCAAAACCTTCGAGCTCTTCTACCCAGGAATCGTCCAGCAAGCTGTCGTAGCAACAGTTGCAGCCTTCGTTGGAATGCTCTTCTTGTATAAGAGCGGTCGTCTACGCGCGACTCCTAAGTTCACAAAAGTTTTGATTGGCGCAACGCTCGGTTATCTACTTCTCGGATTGGGAAGCTTGATCAGCGTTCTCCTCGGGGGCGGCAGCCTTTACTCACTTAGCGTCTTCGGTCCGATGCTTGCAATGGCAGGCGTTGCACTAGCTAGCTTCTTCTTGATCTTGGATTTCGATCAAGCAGAGCAAGGCGTTCGAATGGGACTTCCACAGGAAGAGTCATGGCGCGCAGGTTTCGGTCTAGTTATGACTGTGGTCTGGTTGTATCTAGAGATCTTGCGTCTATTAGCTATCTTGCGCGGCGGAAACGATTAATCCTCGCGTAATTGCGGTTTAGCAGAATCCCCGAGACTAGCGGTATTGGTCTCGGGGATTCTTATTGCAATAAGAATCGCTAGCGAGAAGACCAGCGCGCTAACCAGAACTGCCGTTCGGTAGGTGAATAAATCTGCAACAACGCCTAGAAGCAGCGGTCCCACCATCATTCCCGCATCGCCAGCCATCTGCCAGAAAGCGTAGACCTTTCCACTCTTTCCTTTAATCACATCGCCAACTATCGCTCCCGCAGATGTAGCAAATCCCGCTCCGAGTCCAAGAACTAACATCGATATCAGATAGAAGGTGACATTAGTTGAGAGGGTAAGAAGGATTAACGAGAGCATCGTGATTGCAAAACCGATCAGGATTACGGGTCGCCGACCATTCTTATCGGAATACTTCCCAGCTCTCACCATGACTGCTCCTTGTGCGATGAGCGCCAGGGTGAAGCTAAGTCCTACGACGGCGGTGGAGACACCGAGATCATCGATCGCATATAGCGGAAGAATCGAAGAGCGCATCCCAAAGAAGATCCAACTACCCAAGAAGGCGAGAAATAGCGAGTAGAGATAGGGACGAATCTTCAACGCTTCTCTAATGGTTAACGCGGGGCCATCATTTTCAACGCTCTTACTCGAACTACCTAATCGCTTCTCATGTAAGAAGATCAATGAGACTGTTCCTGCAATTATCAAAAGCCCGGTGTAGATGAAGAATGGTGCTCGAGGTGAGATCGCAAGAAGTGCGCCACCAAATGCTGGACCAGCAACTCCGCCAGCGATAAAACCGCCGTTGTAGAGCGATTGAGCGCGGCCGCGTTGATCATCGCCTACTACACGAAGAAGGAGCGCCCCCGCGGATACGGAGAACATCGATGAGCCAAGTCCACCAGCAGTACGGAAGAAGAGTAATTGGCCATATGTTTGTGCAAGACCAGCAGCCAAGGTGAATACAGAGACCATCAATAGGCCAGATCCAAGAACTAATCGCTCACCGAAGCGATCGACTAACTTTCCAGAGAACAAACCTGAGACGAAGCGCATGATCGCAAAGCTGGAGATGATCAATCCGATCAATGTATTTGTGACGCCAAAAGTCTTGGCGAAGATTGGAATGGCGGGAATTATCAGTCCAAACCCAATCGCAACAAGGAATGAGAT
>DAIOSM010000013.1:0-17324 GCA_036752585.1 Candidatus Nanopelagicaceae bacterium | reverse complement strand
GAGAGAACGCTCATCGCAAAACGCCGCTCGTCATCACGAGCCACTCCATCAACGCCAAGGAATAGATGAGCTTGTTCGGTCTTGCGATAGATAAGGCCGACACGCTCCCCTTTTCTCCTTATGGGAGTTGAGGCGCGCATATTCGCTTTACTCTTCTCGTTGCCCAAGAACTCATCTTTCGACATCGCCTTGATGACTTGATCGATGACTTTCTGGTGCTTGATATTCCCTGCTACCGAAACGACGATATCTTGGGGAAGATACTTCTTTTTATAGTAGTTGAAGACCGAGTTTCGAGACATCTCATTTATTGATTCAACTGTGCCGAGAATTGGCCGGCCCACCGGGGTATCTCCATAGAAGGTTTCTGAGAATAAGTCATGAACTAAATCAGATGGATCATCATCGCGCATTGATATCTCTTCAAGAACTACTTTACGTTCTGATTCAACATCTTCTGGACGACCAAGCGATGAGGTGATCAGGTCAGCAATTACATCTATCGCAAGCGGTAGATCAGTATCGATAACCCGAGCGTAAAAACAGGTGTATTCCTTAGATGTGAAGGCATTCATCTCGCCACCAACCGCTTCGATAGCAGAAGAGATCTCTAAGGCGGTACGGGTCTTGGTGCCCTTAAAGAGCAAATGCTCTAGAAAGTGTGATGCTCCGGCAACTTTCGGTGATTCATCTCGAGATCCGACATTGACCCAGATTCCAAAGGCTGCGCTTCGGACGTTCGGTATCTCTTCAGTGACAATGCGCAAGCCGCTCGGATGAACGGTCTTGCGCACGGTCATAACTTCGTACTACTCGCTTGCAGTCTCTTCAAGGACAGGGACAAGAGATAGTTTGCCCTTTGGATCGATCTCACCGATCTCTACATGGACCTTATCTCCAACCTTCATTACATCCTCTAGGTTTTCAATTCGCTTTCCACCATGCATCTTGCGTATCTGCGAGACGTGAAGCAAACCATCTTTGCCTGGGAGAAGATTTACGAATGCACCGAAGGCCGCAAGTTTCACAACGGTTCCGTTGTAGCGCTCGCCAACTTCAGGGAGTTTTGGATCAGCAATTGCGATGATCTGGGCCTTGGCTGCATCAGCTGCAGTGCCATTTGTGGCGCCGATGTAGATAGTTCCATCATCTTCAATCGTGATTTCAGCGCCTGTCTCATCTTGGATCTGGTTGATTACCTTGCCCTTAGGCCCGATAACTGCACCGATCTGATCAACTGGAATCTTGATGCTCATAATTCGAGGAGCCAAAGGATTCATCTCATCTGGACGATCGATTGCTTCGTTCATCACATTTAGGATTGCTAAACGAGCTTCTTTCGCTTGAAGAAGCGCAGCAGCTAGAACGCTCGCTGGAATTCCATCAAGCTTGGTATCTAGTTGTAGCGCGGTTACGAAGTCCTTTGTTCCAGCAACCTTGAAATCCATATCGCCGAATGCATCTTCAGCTCCAAGGATGTCAGTTAGGGCAACGTACTCAGTCTTTCCATCGACATCATCAGAGATAAGACCCATAGCAATACCTGCGACTGGCGCTTTTAATGGAACACCAGCATTTAGGAGTGAGAGCGTAGAGGCGCATACAGATCCCATTGAGGTAGAACCATTTGAGCCGAGCGCTTCGGAGACCTGACGAATTGCATAAGGGAACTCTTCGCGAGTAGGTAGAACTGGAAGAAGAGCGCGCTCGGCAAGAGCGCCATGTCCAATTTCGCGGCGCTTTGGTGATCCAACTCGACCGGTCTCACCTGTTGAGTAAGGCGGGAAGTTGTAGTTGTGCATGTAGCGCTTGTGGTCTTCTGGATTCAAAGTATCGAGCTGTTGCTCCATCTTGAGCATGTTCAAGGTTGTAACGCCAAGAATCTGGGTCTCACCACGCTCGAATAGCGCCGAGCCATGGACTCTAGGAATCACTTCAACTTCCGCGGTCAGTGGACGAATGTCCTTTAGGCCGCGACCGTCGATGCGGATCTTGTCGCGAAGTACGCGCTGACGTACCAATTTCTTTGTGAGTGAGCGGAGGGATGCAGAGATTTCTTTTTCCCGACCTTCGAATTGTTCCGCAAGGCTGGCCTTCACGTCGTCAGAAATCGCATCAAGTTCAGTCTCACGTTCTTGCTTTCCAGCAATCGCGAGCGCCTTTGCTAAACGATCCTTCGCAGCCTTCTCAACGGCTTCATATGCATCTTCTTGATAATCCAAGAAGACTGGGAATTCTGCGGTTGGCTTTGCAGCAACTTTTGCCAACTCGAGTTGTGCTTCGCAGAGAATACGAATGAATGGCTTAGAGGCCTCAAGCCCAGCGCCAACGAGTTCCTCTGTTGGAGCTCCCGCGCCGTCTGCGATGAGTGAAATGGTCTTTGTGGTCGCTTCTGCTTCCACCATCATGATTGCAACATCATCACCAGCGATACGACCAGCAACGACCATATCGAACACAGCGCGCTCTAAATCACTGTGATTTGGGAACGCAACCCACTGGCCGTCGATTAAAGCAACGCGAACGCCGCCAATCGGACCAGAGAATGGAAGTCCAGCAAGTTGGGTCGACATAGAAGCGGCGTTAATCGCAACCACGTCATACATATGATCTGGATTAAGCGCCATCACTGTAACGACGATTTGGACTTCGTTACGAAGTCCCTTGATGAATGATGGGCGAAGCGGACGATCGATTAGACGGCAAGTGAGGATTGCATCCTCAGATGGGCGACCTTCTCGACGGAAGAAAGAACCTGGAATTCTTCCTACTGAATACATACGCTCTTCAACATCTACAGTGAGTGGGAAGAAGTCGAATTGATCCTTTGGATTCTTTGAGGCAGTAGTTGCAGAGAGCAACATTGACTCGTCATCTAGATAAACAACTGCAGTTCCTGCAGCTTGACGCGCTAGGCGTCCAGTTTCAAAGCGAATCTCTCGCTTTCCAAACTTGCCGTTATCAATCTTGGCAACGGCATAACTAACGTCTTGACCCTCCATGGGTCTCTCCTATTCTCTATTCCCACCACGGCCACCAGAGAATGGATCTTCGATCGAAGCCCACGGCAATCATCCGTAAGCCACCACCGAGGACCAGTCATCCGGCCCGTGGCGAGATTTATTAAATTATTTCAAACTAGCGGCGGATGCCGAGCTTGTCGATGATCGCGCGATAACGAGCGATATCGGTCTTTGCAAGGTATTGCAGAATTCTGCGACGGCGACCTACGAGAAGAAGTAGACCACGACGGTTGTGGTGATCGTTCTTATTTGTCTGTAGGTGCTCAGTTACTTGCTCGATGCGCTTTGAAAGTAGCGCTACCTGAGCCTCAGGGCTTCCTGTGTCTGATGCAGAGGCGCCAAACTTGCTAATGAGTTCTTTCTTTTCGGCAGCTGTTAATGCCATGGTCTAACTTCCTTTACATCTTTCACGAGGGCCCTCGGTCTTATTCACGAGCGCACGATTTCTCGCTTGCGGGGTGAAATCTACCAGCGCGCTCAGAATGTGAGAAATCGGCGGGAAATTACGCGTGATATCGAGTCAATTCTCGCGCTTTATCGCAATCAATCTTCATCTGCGCCAGAAGTGGGTCCAGTCCAGAGAATTTGATCGTATCTCTCAATCTCCAACCAAATTCCACCTTTGCTACCTTGTCGTATAGATCTAAATCCTTTTCATCGAGTGCATACGCTTCGACTTGTCTACCGCGCACTCCATCAAAGGTGGGATTCGTTCCAATAGATATCGCTGCCGGCCAACGATGTACTCCGACAGTCAACCACCCAGCATAAACACCATCTGAAGGGATAGTTGCGTTTGTCGCCACTTGAATATTCGCAGTTGGATATCCGATCTGGCGACCACGCTTTTCGCCGTGCACTACAGGGCCTACTAATTGATGTGGCCGCGACAAGAGTTCTCTAGCAATCTCGATATTCCCACCAACTATTGCCTCACGAATTCGCGTCGATGAAACGGAGTTTCCAAGTTCACTCTCAAGGTCTAGAGCAATAACCGGGACTCCTGCCTTCTGCTTTAGATAGTTCGCATCACCACTTGCTTTAACGCCAAACCGAAAGTTCGAACCGATTACTAACGCCTTTGCTTCAAGTTCTTTAAGCAGGATCTCGTCTATGAATTCTTCTGGAGTTAGCTTTGAAAATTCTTCTGTGAATTCGATAACGGCAACGCTAGAAACTCCATTTAGCATCAGTTGATGAACACGCTCACTAACGTTCAAAAGCTCGGTTGGCGCCCTATCTGGTGAGACGATTGAAGCAGGATGCGGATGGAATGTTAGAGCTACAACGGGGTTATTCTGTTCTAGCGCTCGTTTGATGATCGCTTGGTGACCTTTATGAACTCCATCGAATATCCCTATGATCACAGTCGCACCATTCATAGGTGCGCCATGCCACTCCAATTTAAAGTGCTTAGTCATCTCCGCAATTCTTTCATGGATTGAAAACACTCACCGGTTGGGCTTCTCCCCCACGATTCTCAAGTATCGCAGCAACCTCACCATCCGGGGCGATTCCAACTATCGGACCTTCTTCGATGGATTTGCTGATCCTGCGTCCAAATCTAATCTCAGCTATCTCATCGAATCCCAAGTACCGCTTTGGTAACACCTTGGTGATGGATTCGGCCAATGGCAAGACGGGAGCGCTCTCTATTTCAGCAGCATCTGTGAGGGTAAATGGAGCAACTTCAGTTCTACGAAGTTCAATGAGGTGTCCTCCGACGCCTAGTGCGGCTCCTAGGTCTCGTGCGATTGAACGAATGTAAGTTCCAGACGAGCAAGTTACATCGATGTCAATATCAAGGTGCTCATTGCGATGAATAGCTAGAACTCTCAACTCCTGAATGGTTATTTCTTTTGCCTCGAGTGTGACTTCTTTACCCGCCCGAACTAAATCATAGGCCCGCTCGCCAGCGATCTTTTTTGCTGATACTGAACTTGGTACTTGCATGAAGGTTCCCCGAAATTCATCTAAGGCGCTCTCGATAGCTGAATCTTCAATACCTTTCCAATCCTTTTGCGACACTACTTCGCCTTCTTTGTCATCAGTAGTTGTTGATATTCCAAGTCTGATGATTGCTATGTACCGTTTCTTTCCAGTTACTACATATTGAAGAAATTTAGTCGCATTATTAATGCCAACGACCAATACCCCAGTAGCCATAGGGTCTAAAGTCCCGGCATGACCTACTTGCTTAGTGCCTAGTCTCTTTCGGAGCTTGGCGACCACATCGTGACTAGTTATCCCAGCAGGCTTATCTATAACTAGAAAGCCGTGTTCTTTACTCATTCTGCTTCGCGAGATTTTGGAGTTTTATAAGGATCAGCGCCACCAATTGGCTTTGCAACATCGCGGAGATGGGCTATCTCTTCATCGTGCTTCTTAACCTGATCGAGGAGATCTTCGAAGTTCTTGGCAGTTTCCGAGAGAGCATCTACAAAGAATGTAAGCGTGGGTACGACTCTTGTTCCTAACTCTCGGCCGACCTCAGTACGGAGTACGCCTTTTGCGCTCTCAAGCGCTTTCGCGGTATTTGCTCGAGCCTCGTCATCACCTAAAACGGTGTAGAAGATCGAAGCTTGCTGGAGGTCGCCGGTGACGCGCACATCCGTGATGGTGACGAAACCCAGACGAGGATCCTTGATTCGGTTCTCAAGTGCCTGTGCAACAACTACCTTGATCCGATCCGCTACCTTAGCGACGCGATGTGATTTCCCCATTACGCACGCTTCTTCTCGCGCATCTCGAAGACTTCGACTACATCGCCAACTTGGATGTCTTTATAGGAGCCGAGGCCGATTCCACACTCAAATCCTTCACGGACTTCAGTTGCATCATCCTTAAAGCGACGGAGCGATTCGACCGTGAGGTTATCTCCGATGACTACGCCATCTCTTAGGACGCGCGCTTTCGCATTTCTACGGATAATTCCAGAAATCACAAGAGAACCGGAGATTGTTCCGAACTTGCTCGACTTAAAGACTTCACGAACTTCGGCCGATCCAATAGTTGCTTCTTCGAATTCTGGCTTTAGAAGTCCCTTTAGCGCAGCTTCAATCTCTTCGATTGCCTTATAGATGACTGAGTAGAAGCGAACTTCCACACCTTCCTCATCCGCGAAGGTTGCTGTTTGTGGTTCTGGCTTTACGTTAAAGCCGACGACTACAGCACCCGAGGCAGATGCAAGGGTGATATCGCTCTTGGTGATTGCTCCGACGCCGCGGTGAATTACACGGAGATCGACTTCACTTCCAACATCTAGCTGTACGAGAGCATCTTCAAGCGCTTCGACTGAACCGCTGACATCGCCCTTTAGGATC
Organism: Candidatus Nanopelagicaceae bacterium; assembly: GCA_036752585.1. GTDB lineage: Bacteria > Actinomycetota > Actinomycetes > Nanopelagicales > Nanopelagicaceae > MAG-120802. The sequence goes on along the minus strand of DAIOSM010000013.1, from coordinate 10,978 downwards.
AGATTCAAAGTGGTGACCTTGCTCTTCTCCAAGAAGTCCTCGAGAGATACCTTCTTCTTTGCCTTCGCTAGAGCGGCATGACGTTCGCCAGCCTGACGTTTTTCTGCGATCTGTCTCGCTGTTCTATCTTCAGGCGCAACGATGAAACTATCTCCCGCGCTTGGCACTGAAGTAAATCCAAGTACCTGTACAGGACGTGATGGGCCCGCTTCCTTAACTTCATGACCAAACTCGTCCATCATTGCGCGGACACGTCCGAATGCAGAGCCGGCAACGATTGAGTCGCCCATCTTTAGCGTTCCACGCTGTACTAGGACAGTGGCAACTGGACCACGTCCGCGATCTAAGTGCGCTTCGATTGCAACACCACGTGCATCATCCTCATGGATTGCTCGTAGATCGATCGCTGCATCAGCAGTTAGCAGGATTGCATCGATTAACTCTGAGATTCCTTTGCCGCTGATTGCAGAGACATCAACAAAGAGGGTGTCACCGCCATACTCCTCAGCAACAAGGTTGTATTCAGTTAATTGCTGACGAACCTTCGCAGGATTTGCGCCCTCCTTATCAACCTTATTCACAGCTACGACAACTGGAACGTTCGCAGCCTGAGCATGGTTTAGCGCTTCAATCGTTTGAGGCATAACGCCATCATCTGCGGCAACGACTAGAACTGCGATATCGGTTACTTTCGCTCCACGAGCACGCATAGCGGTAAACGCCTCGTGGCCTGGTGTATCGATAAAGGTGATTGCCCGGTTCAAACCGTTATGTTCATGATGAATCTGATAGGCGCCAATATGCTGAGTGATTCCACCAGCTTCGCCCTTTACAACTTCCGTTTGGCGAATTGCGTCCAAGAGACGAGTCTTACCGTGATCAACATGGCCCATAACCGTTACTACTGGCGGGCGAATCTCAAGATCTTCTGGATTTACATCAGCTAGCTCTTGTTCAAGATTGATATCGAACTGTTCAAGAATCTCGCGGTCTTCATCCTCGGGAGAGACAATCGTGATCTTGTACCCAAACTCGTTTCCAAGCATCTCAAGAGTGCTCTCATCGACAGTTTGAGTTGCGGTCACCATCTCGCCGAGATGGAAGAGAACCGAGACTAGAGCTGCGGGATCTGCGCCGATCTTCTCGGCGAAATCTGCAAGAGATGCACCTCTCCGTAATCGGACAGGGGTATTTCCATCGCCCCTTGGAACAATCGCGCCACCGATTGTCGGCGCTTCCATATTGTCTATCTCTTCGCGTAAAGCTTTCTTGCTCTTATAACTCTTTTTCTTTCCGCCACCTTTTCCAAATGCACCGCCTGCACCTGGACGTTGTCCGGGGCGACCTGGTCCGCCAAATCCACCAGGACGTGGCGCTCCACCTGGTTGTGGTCTGTATGGTCCAGAACCTTGTGGTCTACTTCCTGGTGCGCCTTGTCCGGGACGCGCACCACGTTGATCTGTTCGCTGATCAGGGCGTTGTGGTCTAGCTGCAAAACCGGGACGAACAGAACCAGGGCGTGGTCCAGACATTGGACCGCGCGCACCGCCAGGTTGACCAGCAGGTCGTGGTGGTCTTGGACCACCGGAAGTTCCAAATGGATTATTTCCAGGTCTTTGTTGACCAGGTCTTTGTTGACCCGGTCTCTGTTGGTCGGGTCTTGGCGAAGGAGGTCTAGGTCCACCAGATCCGGGTCCACCAGATCCGGGTCCACCAGATCCGGGAGCTTGTGGTCTTGGCGCAGAAGGTCGTGGTCCGGCAGAAGTTCCGAATGGATTATTTCCTCCACGTCCTGCAACTGGTGGAACAGGAGGTCGTGGAGCAGAGGGTGTAACTGGAGTTTGAATAGTTGGAGTTACGGGTGGAATTGTTGGAGGGAGAACTGCAATCTCTTCAGGTTGCTCTTCAACTTTTGGAGCTGCCTTCTTTGCGGCCGCTTTCTTGACCGGAGCCTTTTTCGCAGGCTTCTCTTCGGAAGCAGGTTTTGCCACCGGTGGGAACTTCTCAAGGAACTTTCGAACAACTGGTGGTTCGACTGTTGATGATGCAGAACGGACAAACTCGCCCATCTCTTGGAGTTTTGCAAGGACATCCTTGCTATCCATCCCTACATCTTTTGCTAATTCGTAAACGCGGACCTTTGCCACTTCTCTCCTTCTGTGGCCCCGCGTTTTTCGGGAACGCGAAGCCTAAATTGACCTACTCATGATCTTTTGATGCTCATTAGAGTGCCATTACCTTCGTACCAGCTTTCGTTCCAGTATGTATGAGGCGAGAACCTCAGACGAGAACCATACTCCCTCGGGTGGTAAATCGCGAAAATGTGCGGGATTGTCACTCACTTGGGGTGGCATCCGAGTGGATATCGATTCGCCAGCCGGTCAATCGCGCAGCCAATCTCGCGTTCTGGCCATCCTTTCCAATCGCTAGCGACAGTTGGTAATCAGGTACGACCACCTTTGCGGATCGAGTCTCAGCATTGACTACCTCAACCTTCGAGACTCTCGCTGGAGCTAGCGCACTTCCCACGTATGCAGCAGGGTCCTCAGACCAATCGACGATATCAATCTTCTCCCCATGAAGTTCATCCATTACCGCTCTGGCTCGCGCACCCATCGGTCCGATTAGCGCTCCCTTTGCACTAACGCCAGAACGAAGCGAACGAACTGCAATCTTGCTTCGATGCCCCGCTTCGCGAGCAACGCCCATAATCTCGACAACTTGATCACGAATCTCCGGAACTTCCAGAGCGAACAATTGCTTGACCAGCGCCGGATGGCTTCGAGAGAGCATGACTTCAGGTCCTTTTGTGCCTTGCTTAACTTCGACTACAAAACACTTGATTCGCTCACCATGGGTATATACCTCGCCAGGGACTTGTTCATGTGGCGGAATCCGACCTTCAACGCGCCCTAAATCGACATAGACCATGCGATGGTCTCGCCCTTGCTGAATCACTCCAGAGACAATATCTCCAACGGAGGCGCTGAACTCTCCAACTATTTCAGCATCTCTTGATGCGCGCATCTTCTCTTTGATTATTTTCCGCGCAGTGCTTGATGCAATCCTGGAAAATCCAGGAAGTTCATCGACGAATTCGCCGATTCGCTCGCCATCTGGACCAAACTGCGGAACGATTATCTTGATTTCACCGCTCTCGCGATCTAAGCGCGCGTATGCAAAAGGCTTCGCACCCTCCATTTCGTTATACGCGATCTTTACTGCTACCTCGATTGCGCTGATCAATCGCTCGAGTGGAATGTCGCGCTCGATTGTGAGCGCTTCAAGAACTTTCATATCGACATTCATCGCTGCTCCTTGCGATTGAATTCGATTTCAATCTGGGCCCGCTTTACCTCAGAGAACTTCATCTCTCTAGCTTCAAGAGCGACCGCATCATCCGATACGGCAGTAATGCGCGACACGAAAGCTTCACCTTCAAGGGGTGTGATCTTTACTAGTCGACCAACATTCTTACGCCAATGGCGGGGCAAGGTGAGGGGTCGATCTACTCCTGGCGTTGTGACTTCGAGAGTGAATGGAAGATCGCCTAGTTGCGAATAGTTATCAAGAATGTCTGAGACTTTACGGGATACAACCGTAACCTCATCTAGAGATGGGTTTCTATCCTCGCCATCAATAATCACGGCGACAATTCTTCTCTTACCTGCTGGAGTTACTTTGACTTCTTCAAGCACGAATCCAGAGTTCTTGATTGCAGGGTCAAGGAGTTCAGTTAGGTTGTTAACAAGGGACATGATCACCGACCTACTTATTTATTTGTTGTGAAATTGTGGAGCGAAAGGATAGCGGGAAGACGGCCTAAAAGAAAGTGTCGATTGTTAATCTGAGAATGAGTAATGAGGTTACGATGAGAAAGACATTTCTGATTAGTCGAGAGCCTCCCTTGATTGCCAACCGAGCACCGACTAATCCCCCTATTACATTCCCAATTGCCATCGCCAACCCAAGGGTCCAGATGATCTTCCCATTCGCCCCGAACACAACAATCGCTCCCAGATTTGTAGCGAGATTTACGATCTTCGCAGTTACCGATGCTTCAAGAAATGCAAATCCAAGAAGAGCCACAAGCACTAACATCAAAAATGAACCTGTGCCGGGTCCAAAGATTCCATCATAGAAACCGATACTTAATCCAAAGAAGATTGCAACTAGGTATGTCTTTAAACTCTTTTCGCCCTTATTGTCGTTGAGCCCAAGCTCCTTCTTCCGCCAGGTATAGATAAATACAGCAATAAGAGCAAAGAGGATGATGGGACGGAAGGCATCCTTAGGGATCAAGGTTGCGACCGTTGCCCCAAGTGCTGAGCCAATAAATGCTGGAATCGCCATTGAAAATGCAACACGGAAATCTGGCCTAAGTCTTCGCAGATAAGAAGCGGTAGCACTAGCAGTTCCGAGGAATGAGGGAAGTTTGTTGGTCCCTAACAACTCTGCAGGAGGGGTTTTAGGTAACGCAACCAGTAGCGCAGGTAGTTGTATCAAGCCGCCTCCACCAGCAAATGAATCAACAAGACCCGCTAGAGCTGATGCAAGGATAAGAAAGAGGATTACCTCTACAGATATCTCCACTACTTAAGGGCGGCCAAAACTTGATTGGTTATGTCGGCTAGAGGAACTTCGCTCTTCTGGCCAGAACTCCTTACGCGTAACTCAACCTTTCCTTCGGTTAAAGCTTTGCCAACAATCACGATGATTGGATTACCTATTAACTCTGCATCTTTAAACTTAACGCCTGGGCTTGCCTCTTTTCGGTCATCAAGCATGACGCTTACGCCTCTTGACTCTAATTCAACAGCTATCTTTTCTGCGGTAGCAAAAGGGAGGTCTTCTTTTCCAGTTGCAACTATATGGACCTTGGCTGGGGCGATCTCTTTTGGCCAAACTAGGCCGATTTCATCGTGAGTCTGCTCGGCGATTGCAGCCACAGCTCTCGATACGCCGATTCCGTAAGAGCCCATAGTTACTACCCGAGATTTTCCTTGGCCATCTAGGACAGTTAACTCGAGTGCTTCAGCATATTTTCTGCCAAGTTGGAAGATATGACCGATTTCAATCGCCCGATCAATCACGACAGGAGTATCACACTTCGGGCAAGCATCTCCCTCGCGAACTTCCGCCGCTTCGATGAATCCATCAACTTGGAAATCTCGACCATGTGTCACATAGCGTGCATGTTTGTTGCGAACATTTGCACCAGTTATCCAATGCGATCCGAGAACAATCCTTGGATCTGCATAAAGCTTTATTCCAAACCGCTTCGCATCTTGAGGTCCGACATAACCCTTAACAAACTCTTTCCGCTTTGCGAAATCATCATCATCGAAGAGACGGAGCTCTTTAACGCCAGCAAGGTTTGCTTCCAAGCGCTTTAAATCAACTTCCCTATCACCTGGGACCAAGACGCAGATTGGTTCACCATCTGCGACAAGGAGCACATTCTTAAGAGTGTCGGCTGCAGTGACATTCGCACCGTACTTGCTATTCATGACATCTACTAACGTTTCAATCGTAGGAGTGTCCGGGGTGTCTAAAACCTCGATAGCTGGAGGGGTTGGGAGATCCTTTTGCTCGACTTTAGTGACCATCGCTTCGACGTTCGCAGCATAACCACACTCTTTACAGAGGACATAAGTGTCCTCTCCCGTGGGACATGGCGCTAGAAACTCTTCTGACTTTGAACCACCCATTGCACCAGACATCGCCGAGACGATGTTGTAGCCGAGCCCAAGGCGATCAAAGGTAGAAATATATGCATCACGATGCTTGTTATAGGAGTTTTCTAGTCCGGCATCATCTATATCGAAAGAATATGAATCTTTCATTACAAACTCACGACCGCGAATGATTCCGCTTCTTGGCCTAGCCTCATCACGGTATTTCGTCTGAATCTGATAGATGCTCAGTGGTAGATCTTTATAAGAGGAATACTCGCCTTTAACCATAAGAGTAAACATCTCTTCGTGCGTAGGACCTAGCAGGTAATCACTACCTTTGCGATCCTTCAGGCGAAATAGCGCTGGGCCATACTCCTCCCAGCGCGCGGTTTTCTCATAAGGGTCTTTTGGAAGAAGCGCTGGGAAGTGGACTTCTTGAAAACCAGCTCTATCCATCTCTTCCCGAATGACTCGTTCTACGTTTCGTAGGACGATTACTCCAAGAGGCAACCAAGAGAAGATTCCGGCAGCGATTGGCCGAATGTAACCAGCTCGAACTAGAAGTTTGTGGCTTGGGACTGAGGCATCGGATGGATCATCGCGGAGCGTGCGCAAGAATAAAGAGGACATCCGCAACATGGTGCGTAGCCTAGCGAATTACTTAACGCTTACTGAGGGTTCACCGGATGCGACACCGGCAGCTTCCATCTCTTCTGCGATCTTCATCGCTTCTTCAATCAGAGTTTCGACAATCTGCGCTTCCGGAACAGTCTTGATTACCTGTCCCTTTACAAATATCTGACCTTTTCCATTTCCTGAAGCAACTCCAAGATCAGCTTCGCGAGCTTCTCCTGGGCCATTTACGACGCAGCCCATTACCGCAACGCGAAGAGGAACGGTCATTCCCTCGAGCCCTGCTTGAACTTTCTCCGCCAGGGTATACACATCAACTTGTGCTCGACCGCATGAAGGGCAAGAGACGATCTCAAGTCGACGTTGGCGTAGATTCAATGATTCAAGTATTGAGATACCAACCTTTACTTCTTCAACTGGCGGAGCCGAGAGAGAAACACGGATTGTGTCGCCAATTCCTTCAGAGAGAAGTATTCCAAATGCCGTTGCAGATTTGATTGTGCCCTGGAATGCCGGACCTGCTTCAGTTACGCCAAGATGCAATGGGTAATCACACTTTGAGGCTAGGAGTCGATAAGCCTTAACCATGGTAACTGGATCGTGATGTTTTACGGATATCTTCATATTTGTGAATCCATGCTCTTCAAACAAACCAATCTCCCAGAGCGCAGATTCGACAAGCGCTTCTGGAGTTGCTTTTCCATACTTCTCAAGAAGTCTTGGGTCTAGAGATCCGGCGTTCACTCCGATTCGAATCGGGATACCAGCGTCCCCCGCGGCTTTCGCAACTTCTTTTACCTTGTCATCAAACTGTTTGATGTTTCCTGGATTGACTCGAACTCCTGCGCAACCTGCATCGATTGCAGCGAAAATATATTTTGGTTGAAAATGAATATCTGCAATTACGGGAATCTGGGACTTCTTAGCAATTTGAGATAGCGCATCAGCATCATCTTGACTTGGAACTGCAACTCTTACTATCTGGCAACCAGATGCAGTTAGCTCGGCAATCTGCTGGAGAGTTGAGTTAACGTCCGCGGTGACGGTCGTACACATCGATTGGACTGAGACTGGCGCATCCCCGCCGACCAGGACATTTCCTAACTTGAGTTGCTTAGTCTTTCGGCGCGGCGCCAATGTTGGCGGAGGAGTTTGCGGCATGCCGAGATTTACCATGTCGGTATTCTGCCTCAAGCACTAGAGTTGCTCAAATGAAGCCCTGGATGATCGTTACTTATCTAGTCGTCTCCATAGCCCTCATAACTTGGGTCTATGGATTCTAGATATTCAAGTTAATTGGATTAAAGATATCTGCGAAGAGCAGAAGTAGGGTAAGAAATATCAAGAGCGCCAGAACTATGACTGTAATAGGCGTTAACTTCTCTACATCGACCGGCCCAGGAATCTCTTTTCTTCTGATTTGATAGACCTTATTCCTTGCAGACTCATAGAGGGCGACCGCGATATGGCCGCCATCGAGCGGAAGTATCGGCACGAGATTGAAAATTCCCACAAAGATATTTAATGATGCAACGATCAGTATGAATGTAGCTAACTTCTCGCCTGTGGTCAGAACTCCGCTAGAGGCCGCTTCACCCGATACTCGAGCAACGCCCACGATCCCAACCAGCCCCTCTCCGTCTCGCTCTTCACCAAGAAATGTCTGACCAAATAGTGAGGGAATCTGGGCTGGGAGTCCTACCAATGCTTTGAGTGAACCTGTGAATATATCTCTTGTAGCTGAAGAAGCGGATGAGAGTGCATCAATTGGATTCTCTCTTACCTGACCAAACTCGTTGATGATTCCTAGGAAACCTCGGGCTTCCCCATCGACGACTCTCGTAGCCGGGATCGTATTGATGATGATCTCGGTTCCATTACGGTTGATTATTAGAGATAGCTCTTTCCCAGCCGAGGCTCGCAATATTGGAGTTATCTCTTCCCAATCCAAATTACGAACGCCATTAACTCCGATGATTTCATCGCCGGGAAGTATTCCTGCACTCTTCGCAGGTGAGATTGGATCGTTCGGAGTGCATTCGGCAGCCTTGGGAACACACGGGACGACTTGTGAGACAGTAGGTAGAACTTTTGAGACTCCTACTCCGGCGAAGAGAACAAAGAGAAGTAGGAAGCCAAGTACAAAATGCAGGAACGAGCCAGCGCCGAGTACTACTAATTTCTGGGAGGTCTTTGCTCGGTAGAAGGCTCGTGGTGCAACTTCTTCTGGAAGTTCTTCCCTTGGGGTCATTCCTGAGATCTTGCAATATCCACCGGCAGGAATCGCCTTCAATCCGAATTCTGTCTCACCTCTCTGGGTGGACCAGATCCTCTTTCCAAATCCAAGGAAGAACTCGGTAACCCGCATTCCATATCGTTTTGCAGTTATGTAATGACCGAATTCATGGACCATCACAGAGAAAAGAAGCGCTGCAACGAAGGCTAAAACGCCTAGAAAACCCACTTGATCTCCTATTTCTGCGTCAGCAACTCTGTAGCGACGCGGCGCGCATCATTCTCGATAGCGGTGACATCGGCTAGATCACGTATCTTCTCAGGGGCTCCTGAGCCAAGCTTTGTGACGGTTCGATCAATCGTATCCACAATTGCTGTGAATGGAATCGCTTCTCTGAGGAATGCTTCAACCGCAACTTCATTAGCAGCGTTGTAGATAGCGGTAAAGGCTCCGCCGAGGGCCCCACATCTACGTGCGAGTGCAACGCTCGGGAATCGTGACTCATCGATCGGCTCAAATTCCCAACTCTGTCGCTTGCTCCAATCGATTGGTGGCATCGCAGCCGAAACTCGGTCGGGATATGCGAGCGCATATGCAATTGGCCCCTTCATATCGGGAGGTGAAGCTTGTGCGACAGTTGATCCATCTACAAATTCGACCATCGAATGAACTATCGACTGTGGATGGATTACAGCGTCGATCTTGGAGTAAGGCGTTCCAAAGAGATAGTGCGCCTCAATTATCTCCAAACCTTTATTGACCAGCGTTGCCGAGTTAATTGTTACGACTGGTCCCATAGACCAAGTTGGGTGCGCTAACGCATCAGAAACTTTCACACCGCTTAAGTCGCTACGCTCACGAAATGGACCCCCACTTGCAGTGAGGATTACTCGAGCAACATCACTAGCTCGTCCTGCCTGCATTGCTTGAAACAATGCAGAATGCTCTGAATCAACTGGGATTATTCGATCCCTTCCATGGGATACAACAAGATCTCCACCGGCTACTAAGGACTCTTTGTTGGCAAGCGCGACTTTGTTTCCGGCTTCCAGGGCTGAGAGAGTCGGAGCCAATCCAATTGAGCCAGTTATGCCGTTGAGCACAACATCTGCCTGTAAAGCAGCGACTTCACGAGCTGCGTTTGGTCCATCTATGACGGTCTGCTTGGGAAGCGCTTCCCTAAGTGCAGTGGCATCCCCTGAAGTTCCAATTACCGGTACATCAAACTTACGCGCTTGTGCGATCAATTTTTCAACATTGTTCTTACCGGCGGCTAGACCAACGACTCGAAACTTATCGGGATTCTGAGAAATTACCTCAAGAGCCTGTACCCCGATAGAGCCGGTCGAGCCCAAGATAACAATGTCACGCACTCGGTAATCATCTCAGAAACCCAAATAATCGCCGTAAAGATAGACTTTGCCAATGAGTTTCGGACCAAACATTCCGCAAGAGCGCAAAGTTGTAACTGCTATCCCTGGACCTAAGTCCCAAGAAGTCATCAAGCGTAGAAGTGAAGCAGTCTCAGCAGCCCTCGGTATGGCTATTCCGGTTGTGGTGGAAAAGGCTGGCGGTGGAGTGATTGTCGATATCGATGGCAACTCAATCATCGATATGGGGGCGGGAATTGCAGTTGTGAATGTTGGAAACTCCGCTGATCGAGTCGTAAAGAATGTCAAGGAACAAGTAGAGGCCTTCACGCACACCTGTTTCATGATTGCTCCGTACATGGGATACATAGAGGTGTGCGAAGCGCTCAATCGACTCACGCCAGGAACACATAAGAAGAAGTCAGCACTCTTCAACTCCGGCGCTGAAGCAGTCGAGAATGCCGTAAAGATCGCGCGCAAATTCACAAAGCGCCAAGCTGTAGTTGTCTTCGAGCATGGCTATCACGGGCGCACAAATCTCACGATGGCTATGACCGCTAAGAATGTTCCATACAAGGATGGCTTCGGACCATTCACTCCTGAGGTCTACCGGATGCCTATGGCTTATCCATACCGCTGTGATTCATGCTGCGGCTCCTGTGAGAACTCGATTCTCGAAACTGTAATTCATAAGATCGAGAAGGAGATCGGCGCAAAGAACGTCGCCTGTGTAGTGATCGAACCGATTTTGGGCGAAGGTGGATTCATAGTTCCTTGCAAAGGATTCCTCCCTGGACTAGTTAAGTTCTGCAATGAGAATGGAATCCTCTTCGTTGCTGATGAAGTCCAGACTGGCTTTGCAAGAACCGGCCAGATGTTCGCATGTGAAGATGAAGGAATAGTTCCTGATTTGATCACTACCGCAAAAGGAATCGCTGGTGGTTTACCTCTAGCTGCAGTTACCGGACGAGCTGATGTCATGGACTCAATCCATGCCAGCGGACTTGGTGGAACCTTCGGTGGCTCCCCGATTGCCTGCGCTGCTGCACTTGGCGCTATCG
>DAIOSM010000012.1:0-20643 GCA_036752585.1 Candidatus Nanopelagicaceae bacterium | reverse complement strand
GTCGTAACTCATATGTAGTCGTAACTCACCTGGAGTCGTGACTAATCTAGCCTTCGATTTTCTTCTTTAGCTGGGCAAGTGCTGCATCAATAGTTGCCATCTCAGCTTTGCGACGCATCATGTCTGGGACTGGCATAGATACTTGAACATTTAATTGATAAGTGACCTTGGTGGTCTCATCTCCGTTATCTTCAATCAGATAAGTGCCGCTCATCTCAGTCATGAGATCGGCCTCTTCCAAAGAGAATGAGATTGCCTTTGGAAAGTTTGAATAGTCATAATTTAAAGTCGCACGATCCTTTAGTACGCCGGCCTCGATCTTTACCGTTGCCTTAGTCGGTCGGTTAGATCCATCGCGCTCTTGAACCTCAACGCTCTTTATCGCAGAGGACCAGCTTGGGTAACTCTCTAGGTCCACTAGTACGGCGGCTACCTCGGATGCGGGCGCCTCAATATTCTGAGAATTTGAAGAAATGTCGGCCATGGGTGGAGGCTACCTCTTCCGATGGGTGCCCTCTACCGCTAGTTTTCGCCCATGAGTACTGCCACCGTTAATGAATTCTTCGCCCCGGCTCTTGAGCCGGCTGCTACTGCTGGAAACTTAACCAACCTAGTTGCTGAACGAGCCTGGTTTGAACCTGAAAGAGTGTTGGTCTCACGCCCACTCGGAGATGGCTGGCAACCCGTTACCGCTCGTGAGCTTGAAGCAGAGATTCGAGCAACTGCTAAGGGCTTGATCGCTTCTGGGGTTGAAATCGGAGACCGCGTCGCGATCATGGCTCGCACCCGATATGAATGGACGATTCTAGATTTCGCAATCTGGTTCGCTGGCGGCGTCACTGTACCGATCTACGAAACATCTTCTGCGGAACAAGTTGACTGGATCATGACGGATTCACATTCTGTTGCGATCATCGTAGAGACCCCACAGTTGCAGGAATTAGTTAAGCCGATACTTCCTTCGTATACGAAGAACTGCTGGACCATGACAGAGAATGTTCTCTCACAGTTGGCATATCTAGGTAGAGATATCCCAGATACTGAAATTGATCGTCGTCGCGCAGCACTTACCCCGGATACATTGGCAACTCTTATCTACACCTCTGGAACAACAGGAAAGCCAAAAGGCGTGCAACTCACTCATGGAAACTTTCTCTCTGAGTGCAGCAATGTTGTACTCGGTGCTTCAGATCTCTTTATGAAACCCGGGGGCTCCACCTTGCTCTTCCTTCCGGTCGCTCACGTCTTCGGACGCATGGTCCAAATTGGATCTATTCGCGCTGGGTTGCATCTTGCTCACTGTGGCGATGTTCTTGGAAGGCTAACAACTGATCTCGCCTCCTTTAAGCCAACTTTCGTTCTCGCAGTTCCGCGAATCTTCGAAAAGGTTTATAACAGCGCTGAAGCTAAAGCTGATGCAGCTGGCAAGGGTGCGATTTTCCGTAAGGCTGCTGGAATTGCGATTGAGTACAGCAAAGCACTTGATGAAGGAAAAGTACCGCTGGGGCTTAAGCTCAAGCACGGTCTCTTCGACAAGTTAGTGTTCTCAAAGATTCGTCATGCGCTGGGCGGGCGAGTTGAGGCAGCAATTTCAGGTGGCGCCCCACTTGGCGAACGCCTAGGTCACTTCTTCCGCGGCGCAGGAGTTCGTGTCCTTGAAGGTTATGGATTGACGGAAACAACTGCTGGTGCGACCTTGAACCTAACTACCGCCCATCGAGTTGGATCTGTTGGAAGACCTATTCCAGGAACAACGATAAAGATCGCAGATGATGGCGAAGTTCTGATTAAGGGACCAATCGTGATGCGCGGTTACTGGCAGAACGATGCTGCCAATAAAGAAGTATTCACTGATGATGGCTATTTCAAGTCTGGCGATTTAGGAAAGCTCGATGATGAGGGCTACCTATACATCGTTGGTCGCAAGAAAGAGCTGATTGTCACCTCCGGCGGAAAGAACGTCGCCCCGGCTGTACTTGAAGATCGACTACGTGCTCATCCGCTAGTAAGTCAGTGCATTGTTGTCGGAGATAACCAGCCATACATCGCTGCTCTTGTCACAATCGACCCAGAAGCTATTAAGTCATGGATTACTGCAAATAAGAAGGATGGGGCGACTCTCGCGGAGTTGACCAATGATCCTGATTTGATTGCCGTAATCCAGACTGCGGTAGATGAAGCCAATAAGGCTGTAAGCAAGGCTGAATCGATCCGTAAGTTCAAGATACTCCCGGTCGATTTCACAATCGCTGGTGGTCAGCTAACTGCGAAGCTATCAGTCAAGCGTCACGTAGTTCATAAAGAGTTCGCGGCAGAGATCGCCGAACTCTTTGCATAGCGATTCGGATCTACAAGACTCAAGCAGTACTGAAGTTCGATTAGAACTTGCGCGCCGGCTCCACGATGGGCCGGCGCAAGAGTTAGTTGCCCTCGGCTACCGACTCGATGCTCTCATCGGCGATCCAAAGCTCTCTTCCGAGCATCGAATAGAGCTACGCAAGATCCGCCTCGACCTGATAACTCTCACCGAGGGCCTAAGGGATCAGCTTTATCTGGTTTCACTTAAGGATCTGAAATCCCTTGACTCGGAACTAGCCCAAGTGCTTCCTGGCTTTGAAATTGAGATTGAGATTCCAGAAACGCGCGAACTAGCCCCTCTGGAGAACACATTGTCACTGTTGATCCTCGAGATAGCGCGTAACGCCGCAAAACACTCAGGGGGAACTCGGTTCTGGGTAACCCTTCGTATCTCTGATTCATCTATCTCATTACGAGTTGGTGAGAATGGATCCGGTCCCATCTCCTTAAAGGAGCGTTCCTTGGGGTTGCGCTTGATTAACTCTCAAGTGCATGGGCTAAATGGAACGATTGAATTACAGAGCGGGGCGTTTGGAAATGAATACCTGATAGAAATTCCCAAACCATGACTCCAAAAATACTAGTCATTGATGACCATGTGCTCGTCAGAGAGGGTTTACGTCGAGCGCTCTCGAAGAATGAATCGATGACAATCATTGGAGAGGCCGCTTCGAAACGGGAGGCGCTAGTACAGATTCCACATCACAAGCCAGAAGTGATTGTTGTTGATCTTCATCTCCCGGATGGAAGTGGACTAGAGATCATCGCTTGGGCAAGAGCGCTATCCCAGCAGATGGGAATTATTGCTCTTACTTTCTCTACGCAACCCGAACACGTATTGGCATGTATGCAGTCCGGAGCAAGTGCACATGTTGCAAAGAGCGCTCCAATAAGCGAGCTTGTCGATGCGATCGAGAAAAGTGTTTCTCACCCACTAACTTTCTCTACCCGGCGCGCAACTGATTTGATCTCGAAACGAAATGAATCAATTGGTCTAACTGCAAGAGAGCTGGAGATCCTTGAGATTCTCCCAACCGGAGATACTGTCGCTGAGATAGCTATTCGACTATTCGTTACCGAAGCGACTGTTAAGAGCCACCTAGCGGCTATCTATCGGAAGCTAAAGGCGGGTAATCGAGTGCAAGCGATAAATGCAGCTAGGAGCGCTGGTTTACTTCCTAAGTAGTTCGTTGAACTTGCCTGACCAGATTTCCCAACTCCACTCTGACTCAACCCAACTACGGCCACGCTCCCCCATTTTTTTCCGCAGAGATTCATCTCTGAGTAGTTCGATGCATCTACTCGCGATCTCATCCACGTTCTCACCATCAACTACATAACCGGTCTCGCCATGAATCACGGCATCTGGCGCGCCACCCGAGGCCCCAGCAATCACCGGCAGACCACATGAACTCGCCTCTAGGTAAACGATCCCTAGACCTTCAACTTCGAGTCCGAATAATCTGGAGCGCGATGGCATAGCAAAGACATCCCCCATTGAAATGTATCGAGGGAGTTCCCGATAAGAGATTCGACCGAGGAACCTTACGTGTTCTTGGAGGCTATATTTTTCAATCAAGCCATCTAGAGCTTCGCGATGGGGACCCTCTCCAACAAAGATCAGTTCTACATCGGTAATCTCTCTCTTGATCAGGGCTAATGCCTCTACCAATCGATCTTGACCTTTTCGATGGACTAATCGGCCCACGGAGATGATTGTGGGTCTTGAATTCTTCGCTTTTCCGGGCTGAAAGTGTTGAACATCTATCCCAGGAGCAATCTTTACCAACTTCTCTTTACTGACTACTCGTGAAATTGCAGAACCGGTGAAATCCCCGAGGTATCCGAAGGTATCGACACTCTTTCCTATCTCTCTCATCAGTAGTGAAAAGAGTGGAACCTTGGACCACCAGACTTCATGGCCATGAGTCAGGGCTACTATCGACCTGACATCAGCGATACGTAGCCAGCGCGCTGCCAATCCCAATGGAGCGGCTGCACCAAACCAGATGACTTCTATCTTTTCCTGGCGAATCAAATTCCTAAGCTTGCGGACTACTCGAGGAGAAGGAAGGAGAATCCTCGCTCTATCTCGAATCACCTTTATGCCATATTCCTCAAGCCACTTTTGATCATATGAATCACTACCGTCTTGGCGAGATGTATAGACCAGAACCTCATGGGATCCAATCCGTTCAAGCAACCCGATTACGAAGGTCTCGATGCCACCAGCGCGCGGACCAAAGTCATTGGTGACGAGCAGTATTCGCGATGAACTCATAAATGGTGGCTGAATCGGCGCCCGTTAGAGGCGACGTGCGCCAACGTATTTCTTACGTCCGAAGTAATTTCCAAATTCGACAATATTTACTCGCGCTCCGGGTCGGGGCGCATGAACCATCTTCCCCTTACCCACATAGATTCCTACATGCGAGATAGGAGTACCAAAGAAGACTAAATCGCCGGGAAGAAGATTGCTTCTAGCGATTGATCTTCCGTAGCCAAATTGGGCGCGGGAAGAATGTGGAAGGCGCACACCGGCTTGTTCATAAGCTCGCATTGTTAGGCCGGAGCAATCCCAACGGATCGGACCCGCCGCACCCCAGACATAGCTATCTCCGATTTGCTTGACCGCGTAACGGAGGGCAACTCCGGCTCTTCCAGATACCGTGTTAGCCAACCTCGCCTGTTCGCGTGAATAGGCTTGGCGCTCAGCTTCATCCATGGCCTGTAGTTTTAAAAGGCGTTCGCGATCTTTCTTCTCGAGCCTGGCAAGAACTTGTTCGGCCTGTTCTAACTTCCGCTTTACCTGTGCAGCTTGTGCGCGGTAGCGAGCCTCAGCCGCTTGAACTAGCCGGAGTTTGTCTTCAACGGTTAGCGATGTGGCATCAAGACGTTGTTTTGCAGTCGCATACTTTCTTAGCTCTGCGGCTTGCTTGCGCGTTATGTTCTCTAGAGAGCCAGCCGAGGAGAGGTAGAGGGATGGATCAGAGGAGAAGAGCAACTCGATGCCCTCACCTAAGCCAGTTGATTTGTATCTTGCTACAGCGATAGACGCGAGCGAATTTCGAATGGAATCGACTGTGGCTTTCTGGGCCTGGGCCTCTTGTTGGACAGAACTGAGTTGGCTCTTCAAACGGGCAAGCTGGACCTTTGCGGCTTGAGCATTCTCGCCGGCTTCAGCGGCGTCTTCTTGTAACTGTTCAACTTCTTGACGAACGCGAACAAGGTCCGCATTTGGGGCGGCATTAGTTGCAGGAGCGAATGGCGCAATTAGCGCAAAGGACAGGGCCCCAATTACTAGCATTCGCGCTCTCAGCATCGGTTTAGGCTAACCGGGGGCTCTCGCCCATCTCAACCTGAGCGGCGCGTGGGATGCTGAGAATCTTGGGAATTTTCGTACCGCAACGGCGGAATCATGCCCCGCGATGCCAAAAGGTCGATGACTCGGGCCTCTTCGGAGCCGAGGTTTGTATCAGGGGGTCCAATCAATATGGAGACCACGCAGTCGCTACAGGCGATATCCCGCATGGTGCATGAGTCGCAGTCGATGATCATGGCTCGAAGATAGATGGGGCCACTGACATCCATCGCGTAGCGTTCCCTTATGCCGCGCGTGAGAGCCAACCTGCTCGTGGGGGGCAATGGAATGACCACCTTGGAGGGCTCTTCTCGCCCACTAAGCAACTCAGCGGATCGAAAGAGATTTCACGCCCTGCGAGATTCTGCCTGCGCAATCGTAATCGGTGGCTCGACCTATAGAAGCGAGCCATACTCAAGAACACCTATTCCGCTCTATGTTTCAACTAGAGGCAAGGAGCTGTCAGGATCAAATACTAAATTCCTAAATCTCTCTCCCTTGAAATTGGTGGAACTTGCCCTCTCAGAGGTCGATGGAGTGATACTGATTGAGGGCGGCGTTAATTTCTTATCTGAGCTGATTGGCAGCGAGGTAATTGATGAATTCAACATCACTCGAGTCCAGAAGAATGGTGATGGCTATCCCTTCAGCGAGACTCAGCTGCAGCATCACTACCGGCTAGAGCTAAGTGATAAATCCGGAGATACCGTCTTTGAGCTTTGGCGACCGCGGAAGCGACTATCCAATAGAGATTAGAGCGACGCCACATATTGCGAAGAAGATTCCAAAGTATTGAACCTTATGTAATCTCTCTTGCAAAAACTTAAAAGCCAGAAGCGCTGTGACGATAGGGAAAAGCGAACCGAGCACAAGTGCAATCGATACCAAGCCCTTTGTGGTCGCGACTCCTAATAGGAAGTTAGCGAGAAAATCGGCGACTCCAATGAAGATAAGGAGTGGAAAGAGTTTCCGGCTGAATCCACCGAGCGTTCGATAGCGAAGTGCAATCAGAACGCAGACGGTGACTGATGCGACGCGCATCGAAGTCATCGTGTGCATTGAATCTACTTTCGCTCCGATTGCGATAAAGGTAAGTGCACCACCGAAGCCAAGAGCTGCGATTAGCGCAAAGAGGAGCGGCTTCATCGGTAGGCCTCCTCTAATCTCTGGGCCACTAGCGAGAAAAGCGCCTAGTAGAGCAACGGTGATACCCAGAGCCTGCAGAGATGTTGCACGCTCTCCTTGTGCATAAGCCACGGTTAACGGGATCAATACTGAGAGTGAGCTAATCGGGCTTACTACGCCCATCCGGCCGGTCGCTAGGCCAGAGTAAAAGGCGATCAAACCTATGAAACCTGATAACCCGGCGATTACACCAGCCACGAAATATCCATCCCAATCAAGCGTTGGTCTAATAAATGGCGAGCCAAATTGAGTTCCGATAGCGATCACCGATAATCCAAAGATCAGACCAAAGAACTGGGATACACCAGTTACCGCAAGGGCGCGATACCGTTTCGAGAGGTTTCCGGCAAGGTAATCAGCGGTTCCCCAGAGAAGACTTGATAAAAGCGCCAATAATGAACCCATAGCGCCACCTTATCTGCTCGCGCCTCCCGAGATAGGAAAGTGACCTCTTCTACCCTTATCGCATGTCAGGTGCTACACAGAACACCTTGTTATTCGAGAAGTTCTGTTCGCTCGCACGCGAATTGAAGACTCGTTCGGAAATCAACTTTGAAGAAGTTCCAGCTCCTCAACGTCTTGCTCCATACGCAGTCGCATTCTCCGTAGATGTCAGTAGCGGATACTCAAGTGGTAGTAGCAGTAGCGAATCTGAAGGAGAATCTGATGTAGCGACTGGGCGCTTTGTAATGCTCCATGATCCCGATGGACAAGAAGCCTGGGAGGGTGAGTTTCGTGCAGTAACTTTCGTAAGATCTGCAATTGAAGATGATCTCCAATCTGATCCCTTATTGACCGATGTTGCATGGTCTTGGGTTAGCGAATCCTTAGAGTCTGCTAATGCAAGTTTTGCTGCAACAAGTGGCACGGTGACAAGAGTTTCAAGCGCTTCCTATGGACAGCTTTCAGAGAAGGATCAATCTTCCGAGATTGAAATAAGAGCATCGTGGACACCCACGAATGCGGGTTCACTTATGGAGCACATTCATGGGTGGATAAAACTAATCGAGACTGTCTCGGGTCTCACGCCAATTGCAGAAGGAGTCAGTTCGCTAAAGTCGCGGCGCTGATTGATGGAGACTCTAACCGTCCCTCCCGGTGGGACTCCCCCTGTAATCGAAAACCGCGTTGAGCTAGCTTCCGCTATCTCCTCCTTGAAGTCTGGTTCAGGTCCCATCGCAATCGACGCGGAGAGAGCGAGCGGTTACAGATATAGCTCTCGTGCCTATTTGATTCAGATCTACCGTAGAGGCGGCGGGCTTCATCTATTGGATCCCATTGCACTAACTGATGTTCCTGAAGTTGCCGCGTTAAATGAGGTAATTTCTAATGAAGAGTCGGTCATTCACGCCAGCAGTCAAGACTTGGAGTGCCTCAGGGAATTTGGAATTGATCCAAAGCTTCTCTTTGATACCGAATTAGGAGCGCGAATCGCTGGTTGTGAGCGTGTAGGCCTTGGGTCTCTCTGTGAAACTCTTCTCAGTATTCAAATCGCAAAAGAACATAGCGCTGTCGATTGGTCGCTTCGGCCATTGAAGCCTGAGTGGCTCGACTACGCAGCTTTAGATGTCGCGGTCTTACTCGACATTCGAGATGGAGTCGAGCGACTGCTTCTTGAGAGCGGCAAGCTCGATTGGGCGAGAGAAGAGTTTGAAAATTCACTAAAGATCGTTCCTGCAAAAATCAAACGTGATCCTTGGCGTAGGACTTCGGGAATGCACCAGATTAAGTCTCGCTTTGAATTAGCCCTCATTAGAGAACTCTGGTTGGCGCGAGATAAAGTCGCGCGCGATTTGGATATTGCTCCGGGACGGCTTCTCTCAGATTCTGTGATCGTGGAATTGTCGCGCAAGAAGCCTGAAAGTTATGAAGAGCTCCTTAAGCTTTCCATCATTCGCGAAAAAGTCAGACATGATGACCAGAAATCACAGCTGAAAAATTGGTGGCGAGTACTAAGTGGCGCTTACGAAATGGATCAAGATCATTGGCCAGAGATGAGAGCACGGGGCGATGGCCTTCCTCAACCGAGAATCTGGCGGGATAAATTCCCTATTGCATACATCCACTACCAACATGCACGTCTTAATCTTGGCGCTGTTGCTCAAGAGTTGAATATCCCTTTGGAAAACCTGGTCTCGCCAGATCTCGTCCGGCGAATTACATTTGATGATGGCCAAGAACGGATCTATCGAGATCTTGAGAAGAGTAAGGTCGCAATTGAGGTCGCTCTCCGTGAAGGTAATGCAAGAGAGTGGCAGATAAGACTCACCTCCGAGCCCCTCGCCAGATCTCTCGCCCAGACTGAAGCGCCTGAACTTCCAGAGGAGCCAGTCGGCGAGGAGTGAGGGGAATTACGCAACATAAATGTTGCGTAATTCAGGCCCGGGAATTAAGGTCGGGCTATGCGCAAAAGACTCCTTTCTATTCTGGGCGCTCTCGCCCTAATCGCCTCTCTTACAGCTTGCTCCAGTTCCGAAGAGGAGAGCTCGAGCCTGGTCATCTACTCGGGACGTAGCCAAGAGTTCATCGACCCCTTCTTTCAGGAATTCTCCGAGCAAACTGGGATCCAGCTCGATGTTCGATATGGAGACTCAGCCGCTCTAGCCGCACAAATTCTTGAAGAGGGCGCCAATTCACCAGCAGATGTTTTCCTCTCTCAGGATGCCGGTGCGCTGGGAGCAGTCTCCGGCGCAAACCTCTTTACATCCCTAACAGAGGAACTCCTGGGGCGAGTTGGTGAGAGTTATCGCTCTCCAAATGAAGATTGGGTCGCGGTCACAGGTCGTGCCCGCGTTTTTGCCTACTCGCCAGATCGAGTCACAACTCTTCCCGCTTCAGTTGAGGATCTGATCGATCCAGAATGGAAGGGTCGCATCGCGATTGCCCCAACAAATGCCTCGTTCCAAGCATTTGTAACGGCGATGATTCAAGCCCGAGGGGAAGAAGTCACAGAGAGATGGTTACGCGGTCTCAAGGAGAATGAGCCGAAGTACTATGAGAAGAACAGCCTTATTGTCCAAGCAATAGACAATGGCGAAGTAGATGCAGGTCTAACTAATCACTATTACACCTGGGAGGTCTCTGAAGAGCTTGGACGGGAGATAAATGTAAAGAATGCTTTCTTTGCTCCGGGTGACCTCGGAAATCTTATAAATGTCTCAGGAGCAGGAATTCTCAGAACAAGTGCCAAGATAGAATTGGCTCTACAGTTGATTGAATATCTCTTATCGGATTCGGCGCAAGAACGTTTTGTTGATGAAACGCACGAGTACTCAATCGTCTCCCCTGATTTGAAGCCTGAAGGGTTACCCGCTCTACAAGAGATCCAGGCGCCTCGAGTAAATCTTGCTGCTTTAGCTGACCTAAAGAGAACTCAGAACTTGTTGATCAAGGTTGGGTTGCTATAGCGAAGTGATTCCATCTCTTGGAGTATTGGATAGCGTCGACCAAAGACCGGTGAGAAGAGCTGCCCCTTCGCTAATTCTTCTCGGCTCGGCACTCTGCACCCTTGCGCTTGCAGCTCTTCCGGTCACGTACCTAATCAGACGAGCGGTCGAGATTGATCTAGAGACGCTTAGCGTGGTTCTTTTCCGCGCCAAGATGCTAGAAATTCTCCTTACGACTCTGACGCTGACACTTTCAGTTGCCGCGTTTGCAACGATTCTAGGAGTGTCTATTGCGTGGGGCCTGAACAACGTAGCCCTACCAGCCTTGGGGTTGATTAGAGCGCTGGTCATCCTTCCAGTGGCAATCCCCAGTTACGTATTTACCTACACCTGGCTATCACTTGAGTTTCTTCCCACTGGATTCTTCGCAGCCGTAGCGGTCCTGACACTTACAACTGCACCCTATGTAACCCTCGCTGCTCTCGCTGCATTTAGGCGGATAGATGCATCACAGCTTGATGTTGCTCAAACTCTTGGGCTAAATCAATGGCAAACCTTCATGCGAGTCACGTTTCCCCAGATAAGAAATGCTGTCGGCGCAGGTTCGCTCATCGTCGCACTCTATGTTCTAAGCGACTTTGGAGCAGTCTCTCTTCTAGGTGTCGATACCTTCACTAGAGCAATTCAAAACACATATCAGGGAAGTTTCGATCGAAGCAGTGCTGCAATACTCGCCTTGTTCCTAGTTGCAATTTCAACCATTGTTATAACCCTCGAAATTAGAACCCGGACAGTTTCTCAGACAGTGACTAGTTCCGTGAGAATCACTAAACGATTGCCCTACAACAATGCCCTCCGCGCAAAGGCGATCACGATAACTTCAATTTCAATCTACATTCTTCTTGCATTACTCCTTCCCTTGCTCGTGCTCATCTATAGGTTCGTTTCTCGAATCACGCCTTTGGATTATTCATCACTCGTGAACGCTGCACTCTCAACCATCTCGGTATCGTTCATCGGAGCGTTGATAGCCGTACTTCTCGCCATCCCTGTTGCATTACTTGCATCGCGCGGATCAAGGTTGGGAGCGCTTTCCGAGAGAGCCGTCCTGCTCGTCCATGCTCTGCCGGGAATAGTTCTGGGATTGGCACTTGTCTCATTCGGATCTGAGTTTCCGCTGATCTATCAGACTATGGGACTTCTGGCTTTTGCTTATTCAATTCTCTTCTTAGCTAGGTCAGTTGGTACCGTCCGGGCATCTTTCGCAAAGGTGCCCGTGAACCTCACTGAGATCGCTTCCACCTTGGGCCAATCGAAGTCACGAATCTTCTATCGAGTTACTCTTCCCCTAGCTGCTCCCGGTGTACTCACTGGAACGTTGCTTGTTTTCCTGTCGGCCATGAAGGAACTTCCCGCAACTTTGATGCTTCGACCAACCGGGTTTGAGACGCTGGCTACCGAGATCTGGAATAACACAGCGATTTTTCGTTTTAGCGAAGCCGCCCCTTACGCTTTGCTCCTCGTCGCTATAGCGGCTATCCCCACATTCTTGATTAGTAGACCTGATCGAGAGTCCGAGCGAGGTGAACTTCAATGACAACCTTGGAAATCAAGGATCTAGGAGTGCACCTAGGCAATCGTGAAGTTTTAAAGAATTTAACTCTCACAATCCCCTCAGGCTCCTTTACCGCTCTCTTGGGTCCCTCTGGTTGTGGAAAGACCACACTTCTGCGAACGATCGCCGGCTTAGTCAGGCCTTCATCAGGAGCGATCAGATTCGGTAAACAACTTGTTAGCGTCTCTTCTCTCGTCTTGCCTCCGCATAAGAGAAATATTGGTTATCTGCCTCAAGAAGGTGGACTCTTTCCACATCTAACAGTTAACGAGAATGTTGGCTTTGCTCTCTCAAAAGATTTAAATAAATCTGACCGTCGCTCAATCATTGAAGAGATGTTGGAGCTAGTTGGATTAACAGGTTTCGGTGAACGTAAACCTCACCAGCTAAGTGGTGGACAGCAAACTCGAGTCGCTCTCGCTCGCGCTCTAGCTACTCGCCCTGCGATAGTCCTACTTGATGAGCCCTTCTCTAATCTCGATCATGCACTTCGGGCGGAGGTAAGTGGTGAAGTTGTTTCGCTACTAAAGAAGACCAAGACCACCTCTTTGATGGTTACACATGATCGTGAGGATGCTTTGGTCTCTGCAGATTTGATTGCTCTGATGAGAGAGGGTCGGGTTGTTCAATCTGGCACCCCAGAGAGTGTTTATATGTCGCCAATTTCTGCCGATATCGCAGAGAGCACTGGCGATATCTTGGAATTGCCAGCCCTGCGCGTAACTGGGAGATTTAAGAGAGATAAGAAGTTGATCTCCCCGCTTCATCTTGCAGCCGGAAGACCACCGATTGGCGCCGAAACTGGCTCGATACTTATTAGACCGGAGGAGATCCAGGTCCACGAGAAGCGGCCAAGTCTGCCCAAGGCCAAGATCACTCAGATTCACTACTACGGACATGATGCGGTGCTGGAGCTCGCCCTTCCGGGCTTCGATAAGGATCTGAAAGTTCGAGTTACCGGACCGCTCAAGTTCGAAGTAGGAAAGACCGTAGCCCTTGAGCATGTAGGACCGATTCGTTGGGTGTCGAAAAAGGCTACTGGCGAGTAGGGTTGTGGCATGAAATCCGCCACCGCCAAAACCAATGTAGTTCTAGTTGATGCTGTTCGTACTCCCTTCGGAAAAGCAGGGAGCCTCTATGCCGGCACTCGCGCCGATGACATCATGGTTCGCGCCATCCGTGGACTTCTAGAGAGAAATCCCGGCGTACAACCCAGCGATATCGATGATGTAGCGATAGCTGCTGCAACTCAATTCGGTGATCAAGGTATGAATATTGGTCGCTCTGCAGCAATCTTGGCGGGACTTCCAAACACAGTGCCTGGTTACTCAGTAGATCGCTGGTGCGCTGGAGCGATGACCTCCGTGACGACAATTGCCGGCGCCATCAACATGGGTGCATACAACCTCGCGATCGCAGGCGGTGTCGAGCATATGGGCAACCATCCGATGGGCGAAGGCATGGATCCAAATCCGCGATACCTTGCAGAAAAAATAGTTGATACTGATGCTCTATCGATGGGAAATACTGCAGAAAGACTTCATGACAAATTTCCACATCTCACTAAAGAGCGCTCTGACAAGTACGCACTTGCATCTCAAGCAAAAACAGCGGCTGCATATAAGGCAGGCAAAATTCAACCTAATCTAATTCCCGTTGCAGTTAGGAATGCAGAACAAGGTTGGGGCGTCGCAACCGTGGATGAACCACCTCGCCCTGGAACTACCTTGGAAGCGCTTGCCGCTTTGAAAACTCCCTTCCGTCCCTCTGGAAGAGTTACGGCTGGAAATGCTGCTGGATTAAATGACGGCGCTACTGCCGCGCTTCTCGCAAGCGAAAGCAAGGCTAAGGAATTAGGACTCGGAATAAAAGCTAAATTGGTTACCTTTGCTTTTGCCGGAGTTGAGCCGGAAATCATGGGATATGGCCCAGTTCCTTCAACTTTGAAGGCCCTCAAGCTTGCGGGCCTTGAGATCTCAGATATCGGGCTCTTTGAAATCAATGAAGCATTTTCAATCCAAGTTCTCTCATTCCTTGATTACTTTGGAATCGCCGATGATGATCCAAGAGTCAATATCTATGGCGGCGCAATTGCCGTAGGCCACCCACTTGCATCATCTGGAATTCGCTTGATGCTCAATCTCGCCGAAGGATTTAAGGATCACCCTGAGGTCCGGTATGGCATCACAACTATGTGTATTGGTCTGGGCATGGGCGGAACCGTTATCTGGGAGAACCCACATCACAGAGATTTCGGAAAGGCTTAATGATGAGCGAATTGAATACCCCTGAAGGCGCGCCGGAAGAAGTAGTAACTAAAGCATTACTACGCGAGGTAGATCTCTCTCCTTTCGGGTTTGCTGGAACCCTCTCGCTCATAACTCTAGATAACGGACTTGATTACAACAGGCCTAACACTCTCGGCCCTAAGTCATTGCAAGAGATTGAAACAGCTTTAACTGCAGCAGAAGCTAGCTCTTCAGCAGCAATAGCTATTACCGGCAAACCTTTCATCTTTGCAGCAGGCGCTGACCTATCGGCTCTGCCCTTTGTTTCTGACAAGTCTCAAGCGCTTGCCATCGGAAAGTTTGGCCATGATCTCTTCAAACGATTCGGTCGGAGTAAAAAGCCGACCTTCGCATTCACCAATGGTTTAGCTCTCGGTGGCGGACTTGAGATTGGACTTCACTGCAATTACCGGACTCTTGCATCGACTGCTTTCACTGCACTACCTGAGTGCTTCTTAGGACTAGTTCCTGGTTGGGGCGGAGCGACAATCCTTCCTAAGCTGATTGGTCCAGAAAAAGCAGTACAAGTCATTATTCTCAACGCTCTCAACAACAACACCATGATGAAGTCGAAAGATGCGCTCGCTCTTGGTGTTGTAGATGCAGTCTTTGAGCCAGCAGATTTCCTTGAGAAGTCATGTGCATTTGCCGCGGATATTTTGAGTGGCAAAAAGAAGATTGAGCGAGTGGATCACACCAAAGATGAATCTGCATGGGAGCGTGCGATTGCGACGGGTAAGGCTGCTGTTGCAAAGAAATATGGTGGAGCCGATATCGAATCGCCTCGAAAGGCGCTCGAACTAATCGCGGCGGCTAGGACTAATACCCTTGATCAAGGCTTTGATGCCGAGGATGAAGTTCTTGCCAACCTTGTGATGGGTAATCCGCTCCGCGCTTCGCTCTACGCATTCAACTTGATCCAGAAGAAAAAGAAGAAGGTTGAAGGCGCTCCGAAGCCAGCTCTGGCTCGTAAAGTTTCAAAGGTGGGAGTTGTTGGAGCCGGACTAATGGCTTCACAGCTCGCGCTCCTGATCATGCGTAACCTCAAGGTTCCCGTCGTCCTTACCGATCTTGACCAATCTCGAGTCGATAAAGGAATCGCCTGGATACATGGCGAGATAGATAAGTTGGTGGAAAAGAAGCGCTTGAACATTGAAGGTGCGGGGCGCCTGAAGGGTCTAGTTAGTGGTTCGACCGACCAGCAAGTCTTCGCCGGCGCTGACTTCATCATCGAAGCGGTCTTCGAGGAGCTTTCGATAAAGCAGAAGCTCTTCCAAGATCTAGAGAAGATCATCTCGCCGGAGTGCGTATTGGCAACAAATACCTCCTCACTCTCGGTGGAGAAGATGGGTGAGGGACTTGCGCATCCAGAGCGCGTAGTCGGATTCCACTTCTTCAATCCTGTCGCTGTTATGCCTTTGCTTGAGGTCGCGCGGACATCGAAGACTGATGATGCAACGACAGCAACTGCAATTAATGTAGGTAAGGAACTGAAGAAGACCATGATCATCTGTAAAGATGCCCCTGGATTTGTCGTGAACCGACTACTTACAAGATTCATGGGCGAAGTTACAGATGCCATCGATGAGGGCACTCCTTATGACATTGCAGATGGAGCACTTCGTCCACTTGGCTTCCCAATGTCTCCACTCGAACTATTTGGATTGGTTGGCCCGGGTGTAGCTCTACACGTCTCCAAAACCTTAAATGCGAATCTAGGTCCTCGCTACAAGATCTCCCCTACCGTTTCGCGTTTAGTCGAGAAGGGCGTCAAGACCTTCTACGTTAAGGATGACTCAGGAAAGTTTGCCCCAAACCAAGAGGCGCTCGCTCTAGTCGAGAAGGGCTCCACTCCATCTACTTCAGAGCAGGTCAGGATGCGCGCACTTAAAGCGCTAGCAGAAGAGGCTCGAATGATGCTTGATGAGGGCGTCGTGGCAACCCCATCTGAAATCGACCTATGCATGTTGCTTGGAGCAGGTTGGCCCCTTCACCTCGGAGGAATCCTTCCGTACCTAGATCGAGAAGGAATTAGTGAGACGGTTTGCGGGAAGCGCTTTCATCCACATGGAGTTGCGTCACTTCCTGCTTAGTACCGCTCGCGAACCAGGTAACTAATTGGCGGGCAACTGATTGGACCGTTATTCCTAGATCCTCCAGGATTTGGTTGCGCTTGGAGTGCTCGATGAATTCGACTGGAACTCCAATTGAGTGAACCGGGATTCCAATCTCCATATCCCGGAATGCATCCGAGAGCGCGCTGGAGATACCGCCATTCTTGATTCCATCTTCGATTACGACAATCCGAGAGTATCGATCAGACATTCTTGCGAGAGCTGAAATCGGAAGCGGCCGCACCCAACGCGGATCTATGACTGTCACTCCGACGCCTTCACGATAAGCCTGGGCTGCTGCATCAACTGCGAGCTGGGCCATCGCGCCTACTGCAATAAGAAGTATGTCTGGACTCTCACCTCGATAGAGGACATCAATTCCATCTCTTCTCTCGAAAGCGGGTAGGTCCTGATTTATTGAACCCTTTGGGAATCGGAGAAGCGTTGGGGCATCTTCGATCGAGACAGCTTCACTTAATAGCTCCCGAAGCCTTGCACCATCACGAGGTGCTGCAACGCGAAGAGTTGGGACTATTCCCGTAAGTGCAAGATCCCAAATACCATGATGCGATGGACCGTCATCTCCTGTGATTCCAGCGCGATCCAAAACAAAGGTGACTCCTGCTTTATGGAGGGCTACATCTAGAAGTAGTTGATCGAATGCTCGATTCAAGAAAGTTGAATAGACCGCTACTACTGGGTGGAGTCCCGCGAAGGCCATTCCCGCAGCAGAAGTTGTGGCGTGTTGTTCGGCGATACCAACATCGAAGGTTCGCTCAGGGAACTTCTCTTGGAATTTATCTAGCCCAGTAGGGCCCAACATTGCAGCGGTAATCGCGACTACATCCTTACGTTTTCCGCCAATCTCAACTAGTGAGTCAGAGAACTCTTGAGTCCATGTCTTCCCGGTCTTGGCAAGGGGCTCTCCAGTTTCTGGATCTACTACACCGACTGCATGAAACTTCTCAGCTTCATCATTGACTGCGGGTGCATGACCGCGACCCTTCTCAGTTATCGCATGAACTAGAACTGGACCTTCGAATTTCTTTGCCTGTGAAAGAGCCTTCTCTAGAGCAGTGATGTCATGTCCGTCAATCGGCCCTAAGTACTTAAGACCAAGGTCTTCGAACATGCCTTGTGGAGCCACTATATCTTTCAGCCCTTTTTTCATTCCGTGAAGAGTTTCGTATATCGGCTGTCCTACAACTGGTGTTCTCTCTAGAACTCCCTTGCCCCACTCAAGAAACTTCTCATATCCCTTGGTGGCGCGTAGCGTTGATAGGTAGGTCGCTACGCCTCCGATAGTTGGCGAATAAGAACGTTCGTTGTCATTTACAACGATGACCAATCTCAAGTTCTCTGACGCTGCGATGTTATTTAGAGCCTCCCATGACATTCCGCCAGTGAGCGCTCCATCGCCGACTACTGCAACTACCGTCCTATCTGTGATTCCTTGGACGCTAAATGCGCGCGCCACTCCATCTGCCCACGAGAGCGCAGTGGAGGCATGTGAATTCTCGACCACGTCATGATCGCTCTCTTTTCGATTTGGATAACCAGCGATGCCGCCTCGCTGGCGCAACTTCTCAAAACCTTCAGCTCTTCCAGTAAGAATCTTGTGCACATATGACTGGTGGCCGGTATCAAAAATCACCACATCGTGTGGTGATTGGAAAACTCTATGAATGGCGATAGTTAACTCGACGATTCCTAGATTCGGTCCGAGATGTCCGCCGGACTTTGAGACTTTATCGATAAGAAATGAGCGAATCTCTCCAGAGAGCTCGCTTAACTCTTCACTACTCATCCGCGCCAAATCAGAGGGCGACTTGAGGCGGGGTAGGAACTTCATGGCTCTTATGGTAACTAGAAGCGCGCTAAGTCTCTAAGCGAGAAGCGAGCGCAACACGTACTGCATGATTCCGCCGTGGCGGTAGTAGTCCGCCTCCCCTGGGGTATCAATGCGTACCTTCGCCTTGAAAGTCTTCTCGCCAGCTCTCACATCGACCGTTGCCGGGATTTTTCCGTTATTTAGTTCTGTGATGCCAGAGATATCGAATACCTCATCGCCACGAAGTCCCAGGCTCTCGCTGTTCTCGCCATCCATGAACTGAAGAGGAAGTACGCCCATGCCGATCAGATTCGACCGATGGATTCTTTCAAATGACTCAGCGATGACAGCTCTCACACCAAGGAGCGCTGTTCCTTTCGCAGCCCAATCACGCGATGATCCAGAGCCGTATTCCTTACCCGCGAGAATTACAAGCGGTACACCAGCTGCTTGATAAGCGGTCGATGCATCATAGATTGTTGACTGCTCGCCGTTGTTCAAGAAGTTCTTTGTGAATCCACCCTCTACTCCATCTAGCAAAAGGTTCTTAAGGC
The DNA here is from genome assembly GCA_036752585.1 of Candidatus Nanopelagicaceae bacterium. Classification (GTDB taxonomy): domain Bacteria; phylum Actinomycetota; class Actinomycetes; order Nanopelagicales; family Nanopelagicaceae; genus MAG-120802. The sequence goes on along the minus strand of DAIOSM010000012.1, from coordinate 1,951 downwards.
GGATATTTGCAAATGTTCCACGGATCATTACCTCATGGTTACCGCGCCGTGAACCGTAAGAGTTGAAATCAGCTTTTTGGACTCCATGCTCTTGAAGATATTTTCCAGCAGGTGAATCAGGCTTTATCGATCCCGCTGGCGATATGTGGTCGGTAGTTACTGAATCTCCCAGCTTTGCTAGTACTCGAGCGCCAGATATATCGGTTACCGGCTTGGGATTTCGCGGCATGCCATCGAAGTAAGGCGGTTTGCGTACGTAGGTCGACTTCGCATCCCATTCGAAAGTCTTACCTGTTGGGGTATCGAGCGAAGTCCAACGGTGATCCCCAGCGAATACGCTCGCATAATCCCGCTTGAACATCTCAGAGGAGATGACGCTATCGATTACTCCTTGAATCTCTTGAGGAGATGGCCAGATATCCCGCAAGTAAACATCATTACCTTGGGAGTCTTTTCCAAGCGGATCTCGCTCAAAGTCGTGATCCATGGTTCCCGCTAATGCGTAAGCAACTACGAGAGGAGGAGAAGCGAGGTAGTTCATCTTTACATCTGGGCTTATTCGTCCCTCAAAGTTGCGATTGCCAGATAGGACTGCGGCGACTGCAAGGTCATTCTCATTTACTGCCTTGCTCACCTCTACGGGAAGCGGTCCAGAGTTACCGATACAAGTGACACATCCATAACCGACAAGATTGAATCCAAGTTTCTCTAGAAAGGGAGTCAATCCCGCTTTCTGGTAATAGTTGGTTACAACTTTTGAACCAGGAGCCAGAGTTGTCTTGACCCATGGCTTGCTATAGAGACCCTTCTCTACAGCCTTCTTCGCAAGTAATCCTGCGCCGATCATGACGCTTGGATTAGATGTGTTTGTGCAAGATGTTATTGATGCAATAACGACCGCACCATTTGCGACTGATCCTGACTTTTCATTTACCGTCACAGGAATTTCTGTTTTTGCCGACTTATCGCTGAGATATCCAGGTAGTGACTTGGAGAAAGAACTCTTAGCTTCACTAAGAGGGACACGGTCTTGAGGACGCTTTGGTCCAGCGATCGAAGGAACGACGCTAGCTAGATCCAACTCGAGATGCTCTGAATATCTAGGTGTGGCATTTGGATCATGCCAAATACCTTGCGCCTTGGCATAGCTCTCGATCAGATCGCGCTGCTCTTGGCTTCTTCCAGTCAATTCAAGGTACTTAAGAGTTTCCTCATCTATCGGGAAGATCGCGACAGTTGATCCATACTCTGGCGACATATTTCCGATAGTGGCTCGGTTGGCCATAGGTAGAGCGCTCACGCCTGGGCCGTAGAACTCAACAAACTTTCCGACAACTCCATGTTTACGGAGCATCTCTGTGATGGTCAAAACCAAATCTGTAGCAGTCGTGCCCATTGGGAGATTGCCTTTTAGCTTAAATCCAACGACTCGTGGAATCAGCATGGAGACTGGTTGTCCGAGTAGAGCGGCTTCTGCTTCGATTCCACCAACGCCCCAGCCAAGAACTCCAAGGCCATTGACCATCGTCGTGTGGGAGTCAGTTCCTACAACGGTATCTGGATATGCGCGCAGCACTCCGGAAACTTCGCGAGTCATGATTACTCTCGCTAGATACTCGATATTTACCTGGTGGACGATGCCTGTTCCGGGTGGCACAACTTTGAATTCATCAAATGCAGTTTGGCCCCAGCGAAGGAAGCGATAACGCTCAGTATTGCGCTGATACTCGATATCAACATTCTCTTCGAAGGAACTTGCCGTGCCGAATTTATCCGCGATGACCGAGTGATCGATTACCAACTCCGCAGGAGCTAGCGGGTTAACTTTCGTTGGATCGCCACCAAGATCTGCAATCGCCTCGCGCATCGTAGCTAGATCAACAACGCAAGGAACGCCTGTGAAATCCTGCATGATGACGCGGGCTGGAGTGAATTGAATTTCGGTATCCGG
>DAIOSM010000011.1:4072-22453 GCA_036752585.1 Candidatus Nanopelagicaceae bacterium | reverse complement strand
CCACCAACGCGCTCTAGGACACTTATTACCTTGAGTTCGGACTTATTCATCTCTATTGATTTTCTTCTCTATTCATTTTCTTCTCTATTCATTGTGATCATGATCTTCACCTTCATGGTCGTGATCATGATCATCCTTTACATCTGTCCCGACGCTATCGTTTTTGATTTCTTCACTTTCACCATCCACTCCATGATCATGATCAGACTCAACAGAGTGCCCCGCTTCGTCATGGGAATGAACATGAACAGCGTGAAGCTGGCTTACCAATCCCCACATAACTAGAACACCGGCAATTGTGGCGACAAGTGTCCATCTTGAAGAGTGGCGAGCGTGAGCTTCAGGAAGAATGTGGCTAGTTGCAAGATAAATGATGATTCCAGAGAAAGCGGCTAGATATAGTGCAGTGAAATTCTCGCTGAGGGTGAGAGTTGTACCAAGGGCTGCGCCGCCAACGCGTGCGAGTGAATCAACTCCAAGAAGCCACACCGCCTTGCGACTCCACTTTCCATTCTTTATTAAGAAGGCAACAAGATTTAGACCATCGCTAAAGGCGTGGACCAAGAGAGCTGCAAAGACAGCGAAGCCCAGAGCATCATTCACAGTGAAAGCGATAGCAAGAGCGAGGCCATCGATGAAGATATGAATACCCATCGCAACGGCACCGATTCCGCCGGCAACGTTGGCTTTATGGGAATGATCGTGTCCGTAATCAGATTCAGCCGGTTCATGCGATCCGAAGAATCGCTCGTAGAAATGAAGGAGCAAAAAGCCGGCGATCAGCGCAATCGAGACCGTTGGTGCACCTAGGAGCTCGCCAGAGCTCAACTTGAATACTTCAGGTATCAATTCGAAGGCAACAAGACCAAGCAAGAGTCCGGCTGATAGGCCCAGGACTAGGTGGAGACGGTCCTTTGCTTTGAGGGCGAGAAGGCCGCCGAGGGCAGTCGCGACCGCAGTTATCGCGGCGAGGATGATGGCTGTATTCATGGGTGGGACCGTAGCATAAATGAAAATGATTTTCATTTTCGTAGGGAGAGCGGTTTTGAGCGTGTCTCAATCTAAAATTTCACCCTGCGCCCAGCCCTAGAGCTGCGACCGGTGCGCACCGCCGACAGCCAGCCGGATGGAGAACGCCAGGTGGAAAAGTAAATGGCCCAAGATCGACTCGAAACAATTGTTAGCCTCGCAAAGCGACGCGGATTCGTCTACCCCTCATCAGAAATCTATGGCGGATTACGTGCGTCATGGGATTACGGCCCATTGGGCGTTGAACTAAAGAACAACGTTAAGCGCCAATGGTGGAAGTCAATGGTCATGGAGCGCGAAGATGTCGTCGGTATCGATTCCTGTGTGATCTTGGCGCGAGAAGTCTGGGAGGCGTCTGGCCACGTCGAAACCTTCACCGACCCTTTGACCGAGTGCACCTCTTGCCATAAGAGATTTCGCGCCGATCATTTAGAGGATGCCTTCGAATCTAAACATAACCGGAAACCGGCTTCGCTCGAAGAAGTTAACTGCCCAAATTGTGGCAACAAGGGAAAGTTCACTGCGCCGCGCCAATTCTCTGGTTTGCTAAAGACTTACTTAGGTCCGGTTGAAGATGAATCAGGTCTTGCATACATGCGCCCTGAGACCGCTCAAGGAATATTCATCAACTTCCAGAATGTCGCAACCACCGCTCGCAAAAAGCCACCTTTTGGTATCGGACAAATCGGTAAATCATTTAGAAATGAGATCACACCGGGAAACTTCATCTTTAGAACTCGTGAATTCGAACAGATGGAGATGGAATTCTTTGTAGTTCCAGGAACTGATGAAGAGTGGCACCAGACTTGGATTGATACGAGACTTGCTTGGTATAGGAATCTAGGAATCAATCCAGATCGTTTGAGATTGTTCGAGCATCCAAAAGAGAAACTTTCACATTACTCCAAACGGACCGTGGATATCGAGTACAAATTCGAATTCACTGGAACCGAATGGGGTGAACTTGAAGGAATCGCCAATAGAACTGATTTCGATTTGAAGGCTCACTCAGAGAAGTCCGGAAAGGACTTGAGTTGGTTCGACCAGGAGTCGAATGAGCGCTGGTACCCATATGTGATTGAGCCTGCAGCAGGCGTAGATCGCTGCACTTTGACCTTCATGATGGATGCCTACAGCGAGGATGAGGCGCCGAATTCGAAGGGCGAGATGGAGAAGCGCACTGTTCTAAAGCTCGATCATCGTCTTGCGCCGATAAAGGTTGCGGTATTGCCACTCTCTCGAAATGCTGATCTATCGCCAAAGGCGCGCGATCTCGCATCAAAGTTACGGAAGAACTGGAGCGTTGACTTTGATGACGCGGGCGCGATTGGGCGCCGTTATCGTCGTCAAGATGAGATCGGAACGCCATATTGCATCACAATTGATTTCGACTCTCTAAATGATCAAGCTGTCACGATCCGTGAACGTGATTCGATGAAGCAAGAGCGAATCGGAATCGATCAGGTAGAGGCATGGTTAGCGCCACGTCTTCTGGGTTGTTAAAGCGAGCACCGCTTCATCTACCTGTAAGAGATGGCGGTCTTGATCTAACTACGCCGGTAGTTCTTGCTCCCATGGCGGGTATTACCAATGCCGCCTTTCGACTTCTATGTCGCGAACAAGGCGCTGGTCTTTTTGTATCTGAGATGGTGACTGCAAGGGCTTTAGTTGAGAGAAATGAAGAAACCCTTCGCATGATTGTTCCGGGAGAGGGCGAGACACCGCGATCTGTTCAACTTTACGCAACTGAGCCAGATGATCTTGCAAGAGCTGTTGAGATGATAGGTCGTGAGGATCTAGCTGATCACATCGATTTGAATTTTGGATGTCCAGTACCGAAAGTGACACGTAAGGGTGGCGGCGCGGCTCTGCCATACAAACGTCGATTATTCGCAGCCCTCGTCAAGGCCGCGGTCGACAACGCTTCAAAGTACAAGATTCCAGTTACTGTGAAGATGCGCGTTGGAATCGATAGCCAACATGAGACTTATCTTGATGCAGGGATGATTGCCGCAAACTTAGGAGTTGCCTGGGTCGCGCTGCATGCTCGCACAGCAGAGCAGTTCTATGAAGGTAAGTCTGACTGGAGCAAGATCACTAACTTGGTCGAACATTTGAAGCCAACTGGGGTTCCCGTGCTCGGAAATGGCGATATCTGGTCAGGCAGAGATGGCCTCCTGATGATGACAGAAACGGGTTGCGCCGGAGTTGTCGTGGGCCGGGGATGTCTAGGCCGTCCATGGCTATTTGCAGATCTCGTTCGCGCCTTTAATGGAGAGGGCGAGCGTCCTCTACCTACACTCTTTGAGGTCCGTGAAGTGATGTGGCGTCACGCCCAACTCTTGGTTCAGTATTTTGAAAGTGAAGAGCGGGCTTGTAGGGATCTACGTAAACATATGGCTTGGTACCTCAAAGGCTTTCGCGTCGAGGGAGAGATTCGACCAAAACTTGGAATGGTCGGATCACTAAATGAACTTCGCTCGCTTTTGGATCAATTGGTCGATCAACCATATCCAGAGGAGGTAGGCGATTCACCGCGCGGTCGAAGATCTCACGGAAGAGCAGTATCTCTTCCACAAGGTTGGCTCGATGATCCAGAAGAGCTAGTAAGCGTTGACGGTAGCGATTCTGGTTCTGGTGGCTGATGTTCTTATTCAAATGGCTCTTTAAGTTCTTAACTTTCCTAATCGTGCTCGCTCTTGCGATACCAACTTTTGCACTTGCACGAACTTGGTATACGGCAAATAACGAAACGATTAGAAAAGCTGATGCCATTGTCTTGATGGGCGCTGCACAACTTGATGGCCGCCCGGGTAAAGTTCTGGAGGCGAGGCTAAAGGAAGTAGTAAGAATTTACGAGAAGGATTTTGCCGCCCAAGTCTTTACTCTTGGCGCCGGAGCGCCTGGAGATAGATTCACTGAAGCGGGCACGTCACGGGCTTGGCTGGCAAGAAATGGAATTCCGTGGCGTTCAATGACTGCGATAAAGATTGGTCGTGACACTTACACGAGCATTGAGGCCCTTGCTTCAAATATCGATAAAGAACGCTACAACTCAATCATTATCGTTACAGATCCCTATCACTGCCTTCGCTCAATAACGATGGCAAAGGATTTTGGTTTTGACGCGAGCTGTTCACCGGTGCGAACTGGGATTGCGAGTCTTGATAAGGTCGGATTTCGCTATTTGATTCGTGAAACTGGGGCATATCTCGCCTACATCACCCTAGGCAGGCGTGGAATTCACATCAGCGACCATGTCGCGTGGAAACTGTAGCCTTACGAACTATGGCGCTTCGAGAGGCAAAGGAGCACGCGGGTTATTCCGCCAATGATCTGGAACGCTTCCTTGATGAACCGGCAAAGCGAAAAGGAAGAACTGAGTTTGCCCGCGATCGCGCTCGAATAATCCATTCATTTGCGTTACGACGCCTTGCAGCAAAGACACAAGTAGCAGTTCCTTGGGCGAGTGATTTCCCACGAACTCGTCTCTCGCACTCTTTAGAGTGCGCCCAAGTTGGTCGTGAATTGGGTGCAGCCTTAGGCGCGGATCCGGATTTAATGGAGGGAGCCTGTCTTGCGCATGACTTAGGGCATCCGCCATTTGGCCATAATGGCGAAACTGCTCTAGCTAAATTGGCTGAACCTTGTGGTGGATTCGAAGGTAATGCCCAGAGTTTTAGATTGCTGACTCGGATTGAAGCGAAGACTGTAGATGAAGCTGGAATCTCCGTGGGATTGAATCTAACGAGAGCAAGTCTTGATGCGGCTACTAAGTATCCCTGGAGTTCGCGAGAGAACTCCAAAAAGTTTGGTGTTTACGGTGATGATGAAGAGATATTCAATTGGGTAAGAGAGGGCGCTCCAGAAAAGCGTTCAGCGATGGAAGCCCAGATCATGGATTGGTCCGATGATGTCGCTTATTCCGTTCACGATCTGGAAGATGCGCTCGTTACGGGGCATATAAAACTTGAATCTCTACGTGGAGATCTTTCAAATCTCTTCGAAGTTGCGAAGTCAGAGTACTTGAGTGATCTGAGTGAGAGCGAAGCAAGCCAAGCGCTCGATTCACTTATGGCGCTCTCTTGCTGGCCCAAGGAGTTTGATAGAAGCCATCGACAACTTGCCCTTTTAAAGGACTTAACGAGTCAATTGATTGGAAGGTTTGCAATCGCCGCCGAACGTGAGACTCGCGCTCACTATGGAGACGGAGATCTGACTCGATACTCAGCCAATCTCCTCGTCCCACGTGCCCAGAGAGTGGAGGTGGCTATGTTGAAGGCGATGCCTGGGTATTACATCATCCGGGCTGAAAAATCACAGGACCTTTATCTTCGCCAGAGAGAGCTCCTAGCCGAGCTAGTTGAGGCTGTGCTGGAGCGGGCACCGGGCTCGCTCGAGTCTTTCTTCTTGCAGGAGTGGTACCGCGCAACAACGGATTCTGAGAAGTTGCGAGTAGTAATAGATCAAGTTGCCTCACTAACCGACCCAGGCGCATACGCCTTACATCAAGAGCTAACTGGAAAAAAACGATAGGCCTAGGATTCGACTATGTCAGGACGGATCAAAGATGGCGATGTTGCATACGTCCGTGACCGTTCGCCAATTGATGAGGTAATCGGGGACTACGTCCAACTAAAGAACGCTGGTGGCGGGCAGAAGAAAGGGCTCTGTCCATTTCATGATGAGAAAACGCCCTCTTTCCATGTGACCCCAAGTAAGGGTTTCTACCATTGCTTTGGATGCCAATCCGGTGGCGATGTAATTGCTTTTGTGATGAAGATTGATCACTTAACCTTCACTGAAACCGTTGAGAAGTTAGCGGAGCGAATCGGATACCAACTCTCTTACGAAGCAGGAGGTGCCTCTTCAGCTCCGACGGGTAAACGCTCTCGATTGGTCGCAGCAAATGCCGCAGCAGCGCGCTTCTATCAAGAGCAATTGAAGACTCCGGATGCAGCTATTGGAAGAGACTTCCTAGAGGGGCGTGGCTTCGATGGTGAATCAGTTAGAAGTTTTGGCGTTGGTTTCGCCCCTAAAGAGTGGGATGCGCTAACCAAAGCGCTTCGTGGCGAGGGATTCACAATTGAGGAGTTGACGCTCGCTGGTTTAGTCAAAGAAGGTCAACGTGGACCGATTGATCGCTTTAGAAATCGTCTTGTTTGGCCGATTCATGAAATCACCGGTGATGTAGTGGGATTTGGCGCAAGAAAGCTAGCTAGCGATGAAGAAGATAATGGTCCTAAATACTTGAACACCCCGGAGACTCCAATTTATAAGAAGAGCCAACTCCTTTACGGACTAGATCGCGCGAAGAAAGAGATCGCAAAACTACGCCAGGTCGTAGTTGTCGAGGGCTACACAGATGTGATGGCCGCACACCTTGCAGGCATAACCACTGCAGTTGCTACCTGTGGCACGGCATTCGGTGATGACCACATTCGAATATTAAGAAGACTTCTCATGGATGATGACTCCTTTAGGGGAGAAGTAATCTTTACATTCGATGGCGATGCTGCCGGACAGAAAGCCGCTCTTCGAGCTTTCGATGACGACCAAAAGTTTGTCACTCAGACATTTGTTGCAGTCGAACCAAATGGTCTTGATCCATGTGAACTACGACAGAAAGGCGGCGATGGTGCAGTGCGTGACTTAATCGCCCGTCGAGTCCCGCTCTTTGAATTTGCTATAAAGACAGAGTTGAAGAAGTTTGATCTCTCGATACCAGAAGGCCGCGTTAGTGCTCTAAATTCGACAGCTCCATTGATCGGAAAGATAAGAGATGCATCACTGCGTCCTGAATATGTCCGAACGCTAGCGGGTTGGCTCGGAATGGATGTAGAGGTTGTGAACGCAGCAGTTAAAAAGAGCTCCGGTAAGAGCGTTGCGCCAAGAAGTGAAGAGAGTACGACTGCGAATTGGCGCCCTGATCCCAACGAGCCGCGACTGGCTCTTGAACGCGAAGTATTGAAGGTGCGTCTACAAATGCCGGCCTTGGCTAGACAATGGGATGAAGTAGAAGTGAATGCTTTCTCACATCCGGCTTATGAAAGATTACGGAATTACATTGATACACAGAAAAACCTAGAATCGATAGATGTGGCAAAGATTGATTCTGAGGAGTTGCGCTCCTTCGTCATGGAGCTACTAGTCGAACCCGTAAGAACCCAAGGTGAGATCTCCGATAGATATGTCTCAAGCATCATGGCGCGTCTCAATGAGGTAGCGCTCTCCAGATCAATCGCCGAGATCAAGTCCTCACTTCAGCGACTCAATCCAGTAGAAAATGAGAAGGAGTACGGGGAGATTTTCGCCAAACTGGTCGAGATGGAGACGAAACGTCGCTCACTTCGGGAATTGGCGTTCGGAGAGGGCTTGTCGTAGAGTCTGCCGGAGTTTTAGCCGATCCCCGATAGCTCAATCGGCAGAGCAGCCGGCTGTTAACCGGCAGGTTCTTGGTTCGAGTCCAAGTCGGGGAGCTTTTCATTTAGACTCATCTCTATGGCAATGGTCCGAATCCGAGTAGCTCTCCCTGATCGCCCAGGTTCTCTTGGTGCGGTTGCCTCCGCAATTGGTTTTGCCGGCGGTGACATTAGAGGGCTTGTCGTTCTCTCCTCTGAGGGCGGACGAGGAATCGATGACATAACAGTTGCCTTCCCAGGTACTGATCCTGCAGATCTGATTAATGTTCTGAATGCAATCGGTGGCGTAGAAGTTCTCTCCGTAACGCCGGTCAGCTAATTTCCTTTAGAAGCTCTCAATTCGGGCGCCTTCTCCCGGTAACGAATCAAAAAATCTGGGGGAGCCAAAACCACTCTTACTGAATGCCCGCTCTACCTCAAGAGCAACTTTCGCCGCGTCGGCATCCTTGATGAGAGCGATTGCGCTGCCACCAAATCCGCCACCTACCATTCGAGCGCCTAGTGCGCCAAGTTGCATCGCAGTATCGACAGCAAGATCTAGCTCAGGGCATGAGACGTTGTAGTCATCACGGAGTGATTCATGGGACTTAGTAAGCAATTCACCGAACCTTATGAATTCATCGCTCTCTAGAAGCTTCACAGCCTCAAGGACACGGTTTATCTCGGTCACTGCATGACGAGCGCGCCTGTAATGAAGTTCGGGCAATCTATGGCGAGCTTGTTCTAATTCATCTAGAGAGAGATCGCGCAGCGCTTGAACCTTCAATTCTTTTGCTACAAATTCACATTGAGCGCGACGTTCTGCGTATCCACCATCTACTAGAGCATGGTGAGCACGAGTGTCAACGATTAAGAGCTTCAAACCATTTGATTCAAAATCAACTTTGATCTGCCGAGTAGAAAGATCACGACAATCTAGGAGTAGAGCATGACCAGCCTTACCCATAAGCGAGATTGATTGATCCATGATTCCACATGGAACACCCACATATTCATTCTCTGCTCTCTGGGTGATGCGCGCTAGGTCGGTTACCGACTTACCGAGTTGTAGTTGATGATTCAAAGCGCTAGCAACGCTACATTCCAGCGCTGCAGAAGAAGATAGGCCTGCTCCAGATGGAACTTCACTATCTATGAAGATATCTAGCCCAGTGTTGATTTCCATTGACCAGAGGACGCCTAGGATGTATCGAGTCCATACTGGCCCAGTAAGAGGTTTTAGGTCAGCTACGGAGCTCTCGAATACATCTCTCTTATGCTGATTTGATGCGACTCTGATTCGATTATCGTTACGTACCCGGATAGCGCAGTAAGTCCTGGCCTGGATTGCAAATGGGAGAACGAATCCGTCGCTGTAATCAATGTGTTCACCGATGAGATTTACTCGTCCAGGAGCCGAAGCGACTAGATCTGGGGTAACGCCGAACTGCGTGGCGAAATCCTCGCGGATTCTCATCTTAGATTCGTACATCCCGAAGTTGCTGTGCCGATTGTTCTGGCCAGACATCCATCATGAATGCCCCAAAAGCAGATTCGGATCCAGCAAGATACTTAAGTTTTCCTGGAGCGCGTCGCACGCTCGTGATCTGCCAATGTAGTCGAAGTACATCTCTTCCAACCCGGACTGGGGCCTGGTGCCACGCAGCGATGTAGGCCATCTTCGTATCAAAGACGCCATCAAGTCTCTGTAGGACCTCTTTAGCTATTGGCGCAAAATTCTCGCAAGCAGATTCATCAAGTGCAACGAGGTCTGGGACGGGACGAATCGGGGCGACATGGATTTCAAATGGGTATCGAGCAGCGTAGGGAACATACGCAATCCAATCTTCATTTCTTGTGACTATTCGAGTCTCATCCTTAATCTCTCTAGCGATGACATCGTCAAGGAGGACTTTTCCGGTTCGCTCCATGTGGCTTGTCGCAGCAGCCAACATCTTTTCGGTTCTTGGTGGCAGATATGGGTAGGCATAGATCTGTCCATGAGGATGAGAGAGCGTTACACCAACCTCTTCTCCTCGGTTTTCAAATGGCGCGATGTGCTCGATATAGGGGAGTTGGGATAGTTCAGCAACGCGATCCCGCCACGCTTCCATAACAGTGCGTATTTGGTGGTGCGATAGATCCTTAAATGAAGCCTCGTAATTTGAGGTAAAGCAGACAACCTCACACTTTCCAGCTGCAGGTATTGGTGGGGTATCGAGACCAATTTCTTTGGGGATGCTTACTGCGCCCTCGGGTGCGCGCAATGATGGTGACCGATTATCAAATACGACAACTTCATAATCACTCTCAGGTATCTCGGTAAGAAAACCTGGGCGGCTCGGGGCTAACGGGTTTAATTCTTTGGGAGGGAGAAACACTCGGCCTTGTCTATGTGCCGCCATCACAACCCACTCGTTACTTAGCGCATCTAGACGCATCTCTCCGATTTGAGGCTGAGTTTCTGCCTCTCTCTGGTCAACCGCGCTCCGCGATTGTCCTTGAGTGTCGTAATAACGAATTGTCCGGCCATCCATCAGAGATCGGTCAGTTCGTACGACCCCAGCGCCTAGTTTCTTACTCGACATGATGACCATTACTCTACCGGCATGTCTTCGCAAGCGCACTTATCCAATGGTGGCGTTGATTTAGTCGCAGAAGTGGTAGCCGGAGCACTAGTAATCCGTTACTGGGGAAAGAGCATCGGCACAGATCTATCTAATTTCACCTTTGAACGTTCGATTCCAAATAGCGACTTTGATGAGATTCAAAACCCTGGGATCTTGCGTGAACACTCCCGCGGTTGGCTTGGTTATCCAACTCTCTCTGGTCATCGGAGTGGCCTTGATTGGTCATCACGATTTGAAGTCTCCTCTATGAAGAGCAGTAGTGATTCCTTACAAGTTGTCTTCGTTGATCCAGCTATTTCGCTAGAGCTTGAAATGAATTTATCTATCGATTCAAATGGAGTGATCCGGCTCAACTATTCGCTCTTGAATCTTGGTGATGAGTACACTCTTAATGAGTTGATCTACTGGCTGCCGCTTTCAGATAAGGCAGAAGAAAGTTTGGATTTTGCAGGACGCTGGTCAAATGAGCGAAATCCGCAGCGAAGATCAATTGATGTTGGACGATGGGTCCGCGAATCCCATGAAGGAAGAAGTGGGCACAATTTCACCATTGGCGAGATTGCGCTGACTCGAGCGACTAATTTTGCAACTGGTGAAGCTTGGTCGGTTGCTCTCGCCTGGAGTGGCGATAGCCGTTATTGCATTGAGAAAAATTACGAGGGAGTTAAGTCAATTGGAGCAAGTGAGATATTGGCTCCAGGCGAGGTGATAATTGGTAAGAACGAGCGCTATAAATCACCAGATCTGATCGCCGTCTATAGCGACTCTGGCTTAGATGGCTTGTCGCATCGCTATCACCAGCATCTTCGTTCTCGTGCAAGCCACCCTGCAAAACCGCGCCCTGTTACGTTGAATATGTGGGAAGCCATCTACTTCGACCATAGCGAAGAGAAGGTGAGAAGTCTCGTTGATGTTGCCGCATCAATTGGAGTCGAGCGGGTAGTGCTAGATGATGGATGGTTTGGCTCAAGGCGAAGTGATCGCCTCGGGCTTGGGGATTGGCAGGTCAGCGAAGAGGTATGGCCAAATGGACTAAGAGGTATCTCGGACTATGTCGCAAGCAAAGGTATGGAGTTTGGTTTGTGGTTTGAGGGCGAGATGCTCAATCCAGATTCAAATCTCTATCGCGAACATCCCGATTGGATTCTCAATGAAAAGGGTAGGACTCCACCAACCTGGCGCCACCAGCTCGTCTTGAACATAGCTAATCCAGATGCTTTTGATTATGTACTTAACGCCACCAGCAAGGTAATTTCAGAGGCGAAGGTCAACTATATAAAGTGGGATCACAACCGGACATTGATCGATGCGGGATATCTAGGGAGAGCTGCTATTCAAAAGCAGACCAAGGCGATCTATAGATTGTTCCAAGAGCTGAAGGAACGTCATCCAGGTCTAGAAATTGAATCCTGCTCCTCGGGTGGAGGCCGAATTGACTTTGGCATCGTGGAGTACGTAGATCGATTCTGGGTAAGTGACAATAACGATGCGCTCGCCCGTCAGCAGATTCAAAGATGGACGATGCAGTTCATGCCACCAGAACTTCTTGGCACCCATATTGGTCCGACTCCAGGACACCAGACTGGCAGAGAGCTCTCACTCTCATTCCGTGCTGCCACAGCGCTCTTCGGGCATGCGGGTATCGAATGGGACATCAGTAAGTTAAGCGAAGAAGAGTTGAAGCATTTGAAGAGTTGGACCAATTACTACAAGTCCAAGCGAGGATTGATCCATTCTGGAAGAGTCGTTCGAGTCGATTATCCAGATGAGAATCACTATCTCTATGGAGTCGTTAGCGAAAAAGAATCCCTATTTGCATTCGTACAACTCCAACCGATAAAGACCTCACATGCACCTAATCTTCGATTCACCGGATTGAAGAGCGATCGTAGGTATCGGGTGAAAGTTGTAGAGCCGGCTGGAAAGACTGGGATGATGTTGATTAAGCCACCAAGTTGGCTTGCAAATGGCGTAGAGGCGACTGGTTCAGCCCTAATCGAGATTGGTCTGCCGGCTCCAATACTTCAACCGGCTCAAGCTCTTTTGATTGAGATTGAGGCTATTTAACCCAGTCCAGGGTTCGATCTATCGCTCGTTTCCAATTTGCTAAACCAATTGTTGGAAGGATTGATTCTGGTTTCGCCTTCCATCTTCTGCCTTCTTGCCAGTTAGCGCGAAGCTGTGCCTTATCTCTAAAGAATCCAGTCGCCAACCCTGCTGCATACGCAGCACCAAGAGCAGTCGTCTCAATTACTTTAGGGCGGACGACATCAATCTGCATGATGTCAGACTGCATCTGCATACAGAGCTCGTTAGCGGTTATTCCTCCATCGACTCGCATCTCTGGAAGCTTCACACCGCTATCTGCAGACATCGCATCAAGAACATCACGGGTTTGGTAACAAATCGCCTCTAGCGCTGCTCTTGCAAGATGTGCCTTAGTGGCGGCTCGGGTCAATCCAACTACAACGCCTCGTGCATCGTTGCGCCAATAGGGTGCGAATAATCCAGAGAATGCTGGAACGAAATAAACGCCCCCATTGTCGGATACGCTCTTAGCTAACTCTTCTACTTCTGGTGCACTCTTAATGATGCCGAGCTGATCGCGTAGCCATTGGATCGCAGAACCCGTTACGGCAACCGAACCTTCTAGCGCATACCTCGCCTTCTCTGTTCCAAACTTGAAACAGACTGTGGTCAACAATCCATTCTTTGATCTAACGATCTCTTCACCGGTATTTAAGAGCGCGAAGTTTCCAGTTCCGTAAGTCGTCTTAGATTCACCGCGCTCAAAGCATGCCTGTCCAACCATCGCAGCTTGTTGATCTCCAAGAATTCCCGCGATGGGAACCTCAGCGCCGAAAGGCCCATCAGCGAGAGTCTTTCCATAGATTTCAGATGACGACGCGATTTTCGGCAAGATTGAGCGTGGAACTTCAAATATCTTCAACAGTTCGTCATCCCAGTCCAAGCTCTCTAGATCCATCAACAGAGTTCGGCTCGCATTTGTCACATCAGTTACATGGACTCCACCGCTCAAGTTCCAGACCAGCCAAGAATCGATGGTTCCGACTAACGCTCTAGATGTAGCTACAGCTTCTCTCACAGCGGGAACATTCTTCAAAAGCCAATTCATCTTGCTGCCAGAGAAATATGGCGCAATCGCTAAACCTGTTTTGTAGGTGATCTTCGCTTTAACCTCATCGGCAAGAGATGAGAGGAACTCTTGGGTTCTAGTGTCTTGCCAGACAATCGCGTTGGAGAGAGGTTTGCCAGTCTCTTTATCCCAGATGACTGTGGTCTCGCGCTGGTTGGTGATTCCAACTCCAACTAATTGAGATCCGGAGATTCCTGCGTTACCAAGAGCTCCCTTTATGACCTCCTTGGTTCGATCCCAGATTTCAGATGCATCATGCTCAACCCAGCCTGCCTGGGGGAGGATTTGGCGATGTTCCAATTGATGTTGACCAACTATGGAACCTGATTCGTCGAAGATGATAAAGCGAGTAGAGGAGGTGCCTTGGTCGAGGGAGCCTATAAATGCCATAAGCCGTATCCTACGCAGGTGAGAGTTTTATCCTCAGAGTTAAGTCCGAGCGCTCGCATCGATGCCATCAAGAGCCTTCGGGAGGAGAACTTCGACATCCTGGTTGTTGGCGGCGGAATCAATGGCGTTGGCATAGCACTTGATGCTGCTTCCCGAGGATTGAAAGTAGCTCTCGTTGAGATGGCTGACTTTGCTTCCGGAACATCCTCGAGATCCTCGAAATTGATACATGGTGGATTACGTTATCTCGAGCAATACGATTTCAAACTGGTACGTGAAGCGCTGCAAGAGCGCGAGTTGATGGTCACAACACTTGCTCCGCACTTAGTGAAGCCGGTTTCCTTCCTATATCCACTTCAGGAGAAGCTAAAAGAGCGCACTTATGTCGGAGCCGGTATGGCACTTTACGATGCTCTTAGAGGATTTAAACGAGCTCTTCCATGGCACAAACACATCTCGCAACGCGAATTGAGCGAGATAGCTCCCTCTCTTCGACTAGACCTAATCACCGGCGGTTATCAATATTTTGATGCCCAGGTCGATGATGCGCGTCATACGATGATGATTGCTCGAACTGCGGCGAAGTATGGAGCGGTAGTTACTACGAGAACGTCTTGCAAGAGTCTGATCAAAAACGGTCGCCGAGTTGAAGGCGCAATCATTCAAGATCTCGAAAGCGATGAAGAGTTCGAGGTGAAAGCTAAGTCGACGATTATGGCTGCCGGAGTATGGACAGATCCGCTCTATGAATCATTTGGCGTAAAGCCGGGATATAAAGTCCGCATGTCAAAGGGCGCCCATATCGTCGTTCCTGGAGATGCAATTAAGTCCAATACCGGCGTGATAATCAAGACTGATCTATCAGTTCTCTTCATCATTCCATGGGGCGATAAGTGGATTGTCGGAACCACAGATACGGACTACGAAGAGGATCGCTCAAGCCCACTCGCTTCTCGCGAAGATGTGAATTACATTCTTAATCAAGCTAATCGAGTTCTCGAGCCTAAGTTAAGCCGCTCCCAAGTAATCGGAGTCTTCGCTGGATTAAGACCCCTCGTCTCCTCAAATCCAGATTCACCGACTACTGAATTATCACGTGAGCATGTGGTGGATCACCCAGTCCCTGGTTTTGTGACCATCGCCGGCGGTAAGTACACGACATATCGAGTTATGTCCGAAGATGCCGTAGACACCGCTGTCGCCGACCTAAAGCGAATAGTTCCTGATTCATGCACGGAGACTCTTGCCATTGTCGGAGCTGATGGATATTCAGTACTCCTAAATAAGGCAGATGAATTAGCTAAAGATTATGGTCTATCAAAGGAAGCGGTGCTACATCTTTTGAATCGCCATGGTGCGCTCTTTAGCGAAGTTCTAGAGCCCGCGTTGAGTGACGGATCACTTCTTGAGCCGATAATCCCAGGGCTTCCATATTTGAAGGCAGAGATTCTTTATGCAGCTACACATGAAGGAGCTCGCTCCGTTGATGATGTGCTCTCAAGGAGGACGCGCATCAACTTCGAAGCTAAAGATCAAGGTATTGGCGCAGCTAAGGAAGTTGCTGCGATCATCGGGAAAGTCTTAGGGTGGAGCGCAAGCGATTTAAAGGCGTCACTTAAGGATTACGAGAGCTTAGTTTCTACGCAAAATGACGCACTCGCTAAGACGCTCTCTGAATCGGCTTAGTTCTTTATCTGACCTCTACAGGTATCGACCGGTGGCGCTACTGGGCGCGGAGTCGGAGATGGTTTAGGCGTTGGTTCCGGACCTTGAATCAAGTCGAATGTGATCGGCTGTTCAGATCTAGCATGTGTTCCAGTTTGGTCGACAAAAATGACGTTTCCAGAGATAGTTCCAGCAGGAAGATTCCTCAATCTCAAAGTCCATACCCCAGTAGCGTCGCGTACCGGAGTCTGGTCAACTCGAGTCGCAGGATCGTTTGCCAATTTGAATGCGACAGTGCCTGTTACAACTGGTTCGTTGTTCGGTCTACGAACCTCAACCCTTACTGAAGTATTTTTATCAGTACTCGTTGCTTTTAGGCTTGTGACGAGCATTGTTGTCGGCTCATTAACAGGTAGATAGTCGCCAGATTGCGGGCTCCAAACCCCACGCGTTAACTGCAAAAATGAAGTTGCATCTCCTCGGAAGACATTTAGGTCGATTCGAGATGAGGCTACTCCGTATCGTTTTCCAATTCCGCAAGATGAGTACTGCCAGATCTGCCAGAGTGAGGAGCAATTACCAGTGCTCCAAGAATGAACGAAGCATCCAAATATCTTTCTTCCAGGCTCTGCGGTTGGATCAGCGGGATCGATTCCGTATTGGGCTTTCCATAATGGATATTGACGGAGCTTTTCGCTACGCACCATGGCCTGCTCAAGGAATGTTGGGTATGAATAGAAGATTGGCTTGCGACCAGTCTTCTCGTGCATCGTCTCCATCCAAGTTTCCGCCCAGAGAGTCACTAAATTCTTTGGTGCTCGCTTTGTGCAAACGGAGCCAGAAGCTGCAACGCAACTATTCTCGAGATCCAAGGCATATGGCAGATCGCGCTCGGTGTAACCACCCAAACTAGAGAGTCGCCAGATAGCTTTCTGTGCCTGTGCTTGCGCATCCCTAATCACTTCATCGCGATTAGTTGTGTTGGGAAGTATTGTGTAATGGTAGTAACCGGTAAATAGCCCTGCAGCTTGCGCAGAATTTCTATCCATGAGCAAGTACTTAAGCGCAAGCGCATCTGCTTCATCTCGAGTATCAGATGCCTTTATCATCACAAATCTGATTCCAGCGTTGTACATCTTCACGAAATCAATCGGCTTATCACCAGGATGCTGCCAACGACTTACATCTGTCCCATGAATTCTTCCGCCTGGTCCTGTAAGTGCGATCAGATCTTCGGGAGCAGAAATCTGGGGGACTTGCTTAACAGTTATAGAGCGCACTCGGGTCGTGTGAGTCTTGCTACCAACAGTGACACGGGCACGATAGGTTGCTTGTGTAGCGAGAGCCGTTATGTTGGTTTGAATCTTCCACGCCCCACTAGAAGTAGATCGCGTGCGAAGTCGGGTGTCGGTCCAACCTCTCTCTAGTTGAACATCAATACGCACGACGGCGTTCTTGACCCTTGGCTTAATCAAGCCATGGAAAGAGAGTTTTGATTCCGGATAACCGGGAGTTTGAGCCAAGAAAAACGAGGAGCTAACTGTGGCCGCCTGTGTAGCTGGAAGAATCCAGGAGATAACAGCCAATGTGAGCAGAGCGGTGATGAGGCGGCGCGATTTCACGGCGCAATTATGTCTTTAATGGATGAGATTCTCGGTAATTCGATGCTCGTGGCTATCCTTTGTCGGTGATTGATTTCGCCACCGAGCTAATCGAGAGTATTGGTGTAATCGGAGCGGGAGTTTTCATCGCAATCGAATCAATCGTTATTCCGCTGCCATCTGAACTTGTTCTTCTGTTATCAGGTTTCAATGTTTCTATAGGGGAATTCTCATTTTTCCCAGTATGGATAGCGACCACAATCGGTTCTCTGGTCGGTGCATTCGTTCTCTACGGTATCGGCTTTGCGGTATCGCGAGAAGGAATCAATAACTTAGTAGCTAAATTTGGAAAGTATGTAGGTATAAAGCAGCGGGATGTGGACTCTGCTTTCACCTGGTTTGAGAGATATGGCTCCTTTGTAATCTTCTTTGGGCGACTCATTCCGCTAATCAGATCTCTAGTTAGCATTCCTGCTGGTCTAGCGAAGATGAATTTGCTCCGCTTCACTACCCTCACAGTTGCGGGTAGTGGAATATGGAATGCGCTCTGGATCTACATAGGCATCCAGCTTGGCGATCGATGGCGGGAGGCTGAGGAATGGGCGAAGTATTTCGATTATGGTGTTTACGCACTCGTAGTTCTATTCGTGATTGTCTTCGTTACCAAGATGATCCGTCGCCGAAACGCCAGCGCTAGCTGATCTCGATAACGGAGATCTCGACTTCAAAGATGCCTTTCAGAACGCCTTCTAGAGCTGGCCTGAATCGATCATGTCGCACCTTGGAGTAATCATGGCCGCCCGAGAACTTGTTGGGGTCGGCAAAATCAAGGGTTAGAACGCCATCTTTGAATGAAACCAAGCGACCATCGAAGTATGCCAACCATGCGACTCGATCGATGCTTTCAAGCTCATCCAAGACATCATTCCAGCGTGCTTTGATTCCAGATAGATCCAAGAGTTCGTCCACTAATTCAGTTCACTCTTCGTGAACGATTTTTCCTTCATTAGGCAATAGCCATGCCCGTGAAGGATGAAACTCAAATGTCGCTCCATTACCTGGTTGGACGATTTCGTCATAGATGGGGTCAGATTCAATCGCTGTTATCTCACCATAGTTAGTTGAAATCGAGTACTCAACGTGATTTCCATAAAAGACTATGTTCGTTACAGTCCCATGGGATTTTCCAGATTTGGCGGGCTTGACTCGAATAGATTCGGGACGAACTAGAAGCACTGGATTGCCAGAACTAGTCGCATTGGGATGGGCAGCAACCTCTAGGCTCTCGCCGTTTACGACAACTTTTGCGGTGCCAGAGGATTTAGATTCGACCTTATCTACCTTAAAGAAATTAGATCTTCCGATAAAGTCCGCAACGAAGACAGAGTTTGGTTTGCGGTAAATCTCATCTGGAGTGCCCGATTGCTCAACCACGGCATTTCGCATAACCACAATTCGATCCGAGAGGCTCATCGCTTCATCTTGGTCATGAGTAACGAAGACACTGG
>DAIOSM010000011.1:0-3972 GCA_036752585.1 Candidatus Nanopelagicaceae bacterium | reverse complement strand
ATTCGATCCGAGAGGCTCATCGCTTCATCTTGGTCATGAGTAACGAAGACACTGGTAATCCCTAGGCTCTGTTGGATCTTACGGATCTCAACGCGCATCTGGGCGCGCAACTTCGCATCCAGGTTTGAGAGTGGCTCATCAAAGAGAAGGACCTTTGGCTGTACCACCATGGCGCGAGCTAGAGCAACGCGTTGTTGTTGGCCTCCAGATAATTGATTCGGAGCTCGCTGTGCAAGATGCGCCAAACTCATCTTCTCGAGAACTTCGGCGACCCTTCTCTCAATCTCATCTTTACTTAGGCGCTGGACCCTTAACCCGTATGCAACATTTTCAAAAACTGACATATGTGGAAATAAGGCATAGGACTGGAAGACCATGCCCATCGGGCGCTTATCTGGCGTTAGGCTCTTTAAATCCTTGCCGTCGAGCGTGATTTCTCCCTCGGTTGGAGTCTCAAAACCAGCGATCATTCGTAGCGTTGTGGTCTTGCCGCAACCGGAAGGCCCGAGAAGAGTGACGAACTCGCCTGGGTTGATGGATAGATTGAAGTTATCGACCGCAGTCACCTTATCTGAGCCATTTCCAAAGACTTTGGTTATGTTCTTTAGTTTCAGGTTTCCTGATTGATTCGACATGTTATGCCTTTCCCTTAACCAGCGCTCACGGTTATCGGTCTATAACCGGTACCTTGCGTTTTGCGAACAATTAGATTTATCAAGCCCATAGTCACTAAGACAATCGCAATCAATAAAGTACAGAATGCGAATGCATATCCATATCTCACAGTATCGGCCTCAGCGAGAATCAACGAGGTGAGAATGGGCGTATCCGGCGTCGTTATGAAGATGATGGGGGATAGAGTCGTCATTGAGCGAGCGAATGCGAACATCAAGCCTGTGAGGAATGCACCTCGAATCAAAGGTAATGAGATCTTGCGGAAGGTTCTTCCACCTGAAGCCCCGAGGGACGCAGAAGCTTCATCGATTGCAGGATCGATCTGTTGGAGGTTTGCGATACCTGAACGTTGTCCAGCCGGACTGGAGCGAATCACGTAGACCATCACGATCGCAACCGCTCCGCCAAGGATTGCACCACCGCCAGCAAGTTGCGGAAGGATTGTGATTCCAAAGACTTGAATCGGCGAATTGAAGGTGAATGCGTAACCGATTCCAAGAACTGTTCCTGGAAGAGCTAGTCCAAGCATTCCGAAGAAATCAAGTGCCTGGCCACCGCGCTTGATCTTGCGGACAATCACCCAAGCAAGCATCATGCCGAAGAATCCGGCGATTGGCGTAGCGATCAGCGCCAACATTGTCGTAGTCAAGACTGCGTCATTTCCAACGCCGCTGAATATGTATCTGAAATTATCTAGCGTCAACGAATAATCGACCTTTAGAACTTTGAAAAATGCGCCGAGAATTACCATCGAATAAACAAGTACCACGAACGCTGCTATTGACCAGGCGATCGCCAGCAGAGAGTACTTAGCCAATGGCGTCTTGATCATGTCGACCTGACCCGAAGGCTTTCCGGTGACTGTTACGACATCTGCTCTTTGAGACCAGTACCTCTGGATGATGAAGACCATCAACGCAGGAATCAAAAGAATTGTCGAATACGCAGCGCCTCCAGGAACGTTGTATTCGCCCGAGATCGCGATGTAAGCGCGTGACGCAAGAACTGTGTAATCGCCACCAATTACTAGTGGGTTAGCCAAGTCTGCAATCGCTTCAACGAAAAGCAATAGGAATGATGCGCCGAGACCTGGAATCAATAGTGGGAGAGTGACTGTTCTAAAGATCTTGAACTTCGATGCTCCCAAGCTCCGTGCTGCTTCATCAACGGCGGGATCAAGGCTCCGCAACATGCCAAGCAAGTTCATGTACGCAACTGGGAAATAGGAGGTTGCAAGCACCAGAACGAGACCCTTGTATCCATAGATCATCGGTTGCTTCTCAAAGATTCCGTTCGAGATGATGCCAGAACGGCCAAAGAGCACAATTACAGCCGTTGCGAATGCAAATGGTGGCGAGACGAGTGGCAGAAGACTCAAAACGTGGAGCAACTTCTTGCCACGGAAGTTGATTCTTACCTGGACATATGCGAGCAAGAAACCAACGAGCGTTCCTACAGCGCCAACAGAAGTGCCCAGCCAGATCGTATTGAGGATGATCTGCCTGGTGTAGTCGTTGTCGACTACATCACGAAGGACGTCGATTCCACCTGGTTGAAATGATTTATAGAGGACATTTCCAATTGGTATAAGAATCAACACAGAGAGAATCAGAACCAAGACAAAGATCGCGACCTTTGTGAAGACATCAAGCTTCGCGCTCTGACTACGTATTGCCACAAATCTCCTAAGTTGACTTCTGAGTTCTCAAAAGAGGTTACTAAGAAGGATCCCCCCTTTCGGGGAGATCCTTCTCTTAATTGCTAATTAGCCTCGAGCTTGTGAGCGGTTGATGATTTCATCATCAAAACGCTTGGTTAGGTCGGGCTTGCGATTTCCTGCCTTCTCAAAGTCATACTCAACGAGATTGACCTTGCTTAGCGGGATGATCAAGCGGTTGTACTTAGCCTGTGGGTTTGTGAGCGCCTGGTAAGCCTGGGCTCCAACACCGAGATTTTGAGCATCCGCAGATAGAGCGAAGTCGATGAAGGTCTTCGCAGCTAATGGGTTCTTAGCTCCCTTAACTAGAGCAACGCCACCGATCTCATAGCCAGTTCCCTCTGATGGGAAGCTGTTCTTGAGTGGAAGCCCGTTCTGGATACCGGCGATACAGTCATGTGCGAAGACAAGACCGACAGCGACTTCACCAGAACCTGCAGCTCCAACAGGAGCAACGCCAGAGCGTGAGTAATAAAGGACGTTCTTATGAAGTTCCTTCATGTAATCCATCGCCTTATCTTCAGAACCTAGACGTGCAACTTGGGTCCAGAAGGTCGTAAATGCAGTTCCCGAAGTAGATGGGTGAGCAGTTAGTACCTGACCCTTTAGGCGAGGATTCAATAGGTCAGCCCAACTTCTTGGTTGTCTTACTCCGAGTCTGGCAAGGACGTTTGTATTCGAGCAGAAGCCGAGCGCACCGAGATAAACACCGCTCCAGAAACCTTTGTCATCGAGATACTTCTTGGGGATCATGTTTCGAGTCGGTGATAGGTAAGCCTCGGTCAGACCGGAATTTCTTCCGACTACGAAACCGTCAGCTGGTCCACCATGCCAAACATCAAATTCTGGATTGTTCTTGAAGGCTTCTAGACGAGCAGGCACAAGACCAGCAGAGAGACGAACGAACTTAGTCTCAACTCCGGTCATCTCTTTGAACTTTCTTGCCATAGCTGCGCACCAGGTTTCGGTCGCACCGCAGACAACATTTAGAGTGCCGCTAAGTTTGCGACCTTCCGCGTATTGAAGTTTTCCGTTTACGCGTTCGCAGGTGTAAGTGACACCTTTAATCGTGCGGATAAGACCTTCGCGTCCGCACTGGGTGCCCTTTAGATCACGAGCTTGTGCAGGAGCGATAGCGGTCATTAGTGAAACGAATAGGGTGGCGATAACTCCAAATGCCACCGTGCGCTTTTTGATCATCAATTGCCTTTCCTAGACGAGGGGTACTGCTAACCCCGACACTAACAGGGCGGGAGAGGCTTGTCAGCGACCCATTGCCTAGAGAAATTGTGAAGAATCGATAACTATCAGGCTGGTGGGGCAGGTAGGGCTCGAACCTACGACGACCGGATTATGAGTCCGGGGCTCTAACCAACTGAGCTACTGCCCCCTATTGGTTCTTCTGGAGAGGGAGATGATACTCAAGTTTGCCATCCCGCTAGACGAACCTTTAACCAATCTGATTGACCGTGAGAATCGTGCTTGGAATCTCCGGTCGTGCAGGAGAGCTTTGCGCGGGCGAGGTGAGAATCGAAGTTCCCGTACTTGTTCCGGGCGAAATCATTAGTTGAACAAAGTCG
>DAIOSM010000010.1:0-26067 GCA_036752585.1 Candidatus Nanopelagicaceae bacterium | reverse complement strand
GCATCACGAATCTCTTCAGGTCGAATCGTGAGTTCCGCCATGGTTTATCTCCCTATTTATCCTGCGAGCGCTCTGCTCGCGTCGGCCAAACGATTGACGATTGTTGCGTCAATCAATTCATCAGCAAATCGAATCGAGATACCGCCCATAACGGTCGGATCGAGTTCGACATTTAGTCGGACTGGTTGTCCGATTTTCGCAGCAAGTGTTGCTGCCATCTTCTCTTTCTGTTCATTGCTTAATGCAATCGCAGTCTTGACTCGCGCGACGACGCGATCGCGACGCGCAGCAGTCGCCTTGATATAGAAGGCAACTGTTCCTTCGAAGTTACGTCCTCTCAAACCACTAACTAAATGGCCGAGCATTCGAGCGGTTGCTGGCGAGACTTTCCCGCCAAATAACTTCGCTACAAGGACGCGTTTTCCTTCAGCAGAGTACTTTCCGGAACTAAGCGATTGACGA
This sequence comes from Candidatus Nanopelagicaceae bacterium, assembly GCA_036752585.1. Taxonomy (GTDB): domain Bacteria; phylum Actinomycetota; class Actinomycetes; order Nanopelagicales; family Nanopelagicaceae; genus MAG-120802. Next base: position 25,605 of record DAIOSM010000010.1, on the reverse strand, counting down.
AGCTCGTTATCTCCAGCAACGATCCTGGAGAATGCAAAGAGCTCTTCCTCTAGTTGATCCAGAGTTCCTGCAAGGTTCGCAGATGAAGCTTCCGCCTCAATAGCGAGCTGTTCGATGGCGTCGGCAAGATCGCCGGGCCTGGACCACTTCATTCCTGCTAGCTCACTAACCAAGGAAAGGGCTGCTGGAGCGCTCTTGCTAAAGAGATCCGTAACAAGTTTGCTCTTGTCCTTCGCCTCGCGTGAACCATCAGTTAGAGCGCGGCGGAGCGGAGCTGAAGAATCTAGAGCTGAAAGAACGGTAAAGAGCTCAGCAGCAAATTTCGCTGCATCACTCTCTGACTTTCCTTTCAATGCTCCATCTAGAGATGCGCGAGCAGCAGCAAGTGATTGCCGGCTCGTGCCACCTAGATCAGCCTTTGCTCTTGTCATCTAACTCTGTCCTTTTTTTTCTCTTACTTCTGTTTCTCGAGATCAGCTAAGAAGCGGTCAACGATTCTTGATTGTCGAACCTGGTCATCAAGGGCTTCTCCGACAATCTTCGATGCCAACTCCGTAGCAAGTGCGCCAACTTCACCGCGAAGCGAGTTGATCGCTTGCTGGCGCTCGGCCTCGATTGAGGCATGAGCTGATGCGGTGATTCGAGCCGCTTCTTCTTGAGCCTTCGCTCTCATCTCTTCGATGATTGCAGCTCCTTGAACGCGCGCCTCTTCACGGATCTGTTGAGCTTCTCCGCGAGCATCAGCTAGTTGGGACTTGTATTCACTCAGAGCCAACTCGGCTTCGCGTTGCGCCTTTTCTGCTCGCTCCATTCCGCCTTGGATCGCATCGGTTCGTTCCGCGAATGCTTTTTCAAAACGCGGTACGACGGCGCGACGCAAGACCAAGTAGAGAAGTGAGAAGGCGATGAAGCCAACGATGATCTCTGAGGTGTGAGGTAGAAGAGGATTTAGCTCCTCCCCTGCCGCTAATTCAATCGAACGCATAATCAATTACGACGATTCGATTAGAGGACGAATGCGAGAACGAGACCGAATAGTGCAAGCGCTTCAGCAAGTGCGAAGCCCAAGAACGCGATCGGCTGTAGGACGCTGCGTGCTTCTGGCTGACGAGCGACGCCGTTAATGTAAGCGGCGAAGATCATTCCGATTGCAATTCCTGGCCCGATTGCGCCAATACCGAAACCGACCAGGTTTAGTGAGCCTTCCATGTTTCTTACCTTTCTTTCTTCTCCCGCATTCCTTGTGGAATGGGAAATCTAGTTTTTTTCTCTCTTAGTGCTCATCCGCCAAGGCGCCCGTTATATAGAGAGCCGTAAGAAGGGTGAATATGTATGCCTGTAGGCATTGGACCATGAACTCAAAGAATGTGATGAGAATTGCTACGGTAAACGCGAAGGGGCTAACCAACTTCTGTGCGATAGCACCCATAAGCAAGTATTCGCCGCCGAGAATGAATACGAGCAGGAGCATGTGTCCGACGAACATATTGGCGAAGAGACGCAAGCTGAGTGTTAGCGGGCGAACGATCAGGTACGTCGCAAGCTCAAGTGGCGTGATCAGAATGTAAGAGAGCTTCGGGACGCCTGGCATAAACATGATGCCCTTGAAGTAAGAGAAGAATCCATGTTTACGGATGCCGACATAGTGGAATACAAAGAAGGTCAATGCAGCAAGAACATATGGGAATGAAACGCGCGACATCGTCGGGAATTGCAAGAGCGGAATGATTCCAAAGACATTGTTTACGAGAATGAATGTAAACAAAGTGAAGAGATAAGGAACGAAACGCATGAACTCATGTCCGATTACATCTCTACCAAGATCATTTCGGACGAAGGAGTAAACAGTCTCACCTGCGAATTGGAGTTTTGAAGGGACTACAGCAGCTTTGCGTGATGCTAGATAGAAGAAGACTCCGATTAGAACGACCGATAGGAATGCCAGAAGAATCGGTTTGGTTGCGAATTCATTTCCTTCAATAAATGGAGGGAGGTTGAAGTCGCCGGCGTCGGGAGCGTTAAAACCCCCGTCCGGAGCCTTAGCGGCAGCAACAAAGCGCAAAACAACTCCTAAATTCGTGAAGCATTTTGTTTATTGCAGGGAAGACGGCGCAACCCTATTGGTTTGCGCGATTAGGTGAAAATCGAAAGAGGGGCAAAAGGGGGCCTTGGGAGTGACCTGGGTCAATGCCGGGTGATCAGGGTTTATGCCTAGCCGGAACTGCCTCGGGTTTAGAGCCCTAGTTTCGGCCGAAGCGGAGCCAGATTAGGTATAGGGCCGAACCCATTCCCAGCAGGAGCCCGCCTAAAAGGAAGAACCGCGTCTCGAGCCATCTATCAAGGGCATATCCAATGCCGCCCCAGATAAGTAGACCGGAGAGCATGTAACCGAAGATGGTCCAGAAAGCGCTCTCATCATTTCGCGGACGATTCTCAGGATTGCTCATCTTTTTCGACCTCCTCCTTACGGGGAAGGCTCAAGGTTAGCCGTAGCCGGAGGAAGGCGCGAACCTCCCCTGCGAGCCAAGCGAATGCGATCGCAATCGCGCTCAAGCCGAAGGCCTGACGGTTTACCTGGTCCGGCTCAGTGAGTCGAGTAACGGCAAGGAGGAAGACGGTCATGAGAAGTAACTTTGTGAAATAAGAGAACATCGCTAGCGCCATGGTCATCATGGGATTGGCATCTTTTGTGAAGTGAGCGATTAAGAGTGAGACGGAGAAGAAGATTGCTACCGTGAAAGACGATAGCAACGCCCCGAACAATCCACTTCCACCTTCAACAAACCAAGCTATGACGCTGGCAATTACTGTAACCACAAGTGCGGGGAGCATCGCGCCACGCCAAAGTTCTCGATTTGAATTCATCTCAATTGCTCCTAACGCGTTCTCGCTTGGTGATGAAAAATGCGGTGAAGAAAAGTACCGGCCCCGCAGAGAAGGCTAACCAGACTGGGACGAAGGCGGAAAGCATCGCAGGAATGGCCAACATGGCAGTTGCGAAATAAAGGATTACCGCAGTCCGCTGTTGTGAGTTTCCAAGTTTCATCAACTTGTGATGTAGATGCTCCTTATCAGGAGCAAATGGAGATTTTCCTTGGCGGATACGGCGCAAGATCGCTAGTCCAAAATCTAGTAACGGAACTGCAAGAACTGCGAATGGAAGGAGTAATGGAAGGGCTGCAGGTCCAATATCTTCAGCGAAAACTGCATTTGCATCGATCTGTCCCATTAATGTGATCGCTGAAGCTGCAAGCAAAAGCCCGAGGAACATTGAGCCTGAATCGCCCATGAAGATCTTCGCGGGGTGGATGTTATGGGGTAAGAATCCAAGGCAGATACCTATAACTATCGCTGTTGCAAGAGAGGGAGCGCCGGCTCGGCTAAATCCATTCTCGACAGCTAGTAGGTAAGCAAAGCCGAAGAAGGCGGCGGCAGAAATCGCAACTATTCCCGTTGCTAATCCATCTAATCCGTCGACGAAATTCACGGCGTTGATGATGATTATGACCACCAGTACCGTTAAAAACTGCCCGATATTCGTGGGCAAGATGATAATTCCATTTATAGGCAACCAGAGAAGTTGGATTCCGAAGATCAATAAGATTCCAGCAGCCAAGCCTTGTCCGGCAAGTTTTGTAACAGCATCTAGTTCATAACGATCATCGAGCATTCCGATCAGCAATACAAATGTTCCAGCGAGGAATATCCCGAGTAACTCTCGACTATAGGCCTTTCCTACCAATTCAAGGTTCTGGACAGCGAGCAGCGTTGCTGCCATCGATAGCCACATAGCAACTCCACCCCATCGCGCAGTCGCTTCTGTGTGGATGTCACGCTCTCTAACCTGTGCAACAGCTCGAAAACGCAAGGCAGCGGTACGGATAATGGGAGTGAGCATGTAGGTGAGAGTTGCTGCGATTAGAAGAGTTAAGGAGTACTCGCGCATTACCGTGGGTAGACGGGGAATTTCGCAGTTAGGGCATTTACTTCGCTACGGATCGCAGCCGCCTTTGAGTCATCTGCGCCATCCTTTATTGCGCGCGCGATAAGTGAGGCGATGATCGGCATCTCGTTAACGCTCATGCCTTGGGTGGTAACAGCTGGAGTTCCGACTCGAATTCCACTCGTCACAGCTGGAGTTTCAGGATCATATGGAATCGCGTTCTTATTTAGAGTTATTCCAGAACGACCACAACGTTCATCAGCTACTTTCCCGTTTATTCCGGTGCTACGAATATCTATCAACGCGAGGTGCGTATCAGTTCCGCCTGAGACGGCGCGCATTCCCTCTTTTTCCAGAGCGCTTGCGAGAGCCTTGCAGTTCACGATTACCTGCTTGGCGTAATCCTGGTAGGAGTTCTGGAGGCATTCCTTCAGAGCAATCGCCTTCGCTGCGACAGCGCTCATGATTGGACCGCCCTGCATGCCCGGAAAGACTGCTTTATCTATGGCCGCAGCATGTTCGGATTTCGAAAGGATCATTCCACCGCGTGGTCCTCGTAAGACCTTATGGGTGGTGAATGAAACAACATCCGCGTATGGAACTGGTGATGGAATCGCCTTTCCGGCAACTAGACCGATGAAGTGCGCAGCATCTACCCACATGATTGCGCCAACTTCATCACAGATCTCCCGGATGATCTTGAAATCAATCAATCTTGGATACGCGGTTGCTCCAGAGCAGATCATCTTCGGACGAACTCGTTTTGCGATTTCACGTAGTTCGTCGTAATCGATCAATTCATCTTCTTTTCTAACTCCATAAGACTCGACGTTGAACCATTTGCCAGAGAAATTAACTTTCGATCCATGCGTTAGATGACCGCCATGAGGTAAAGACATCGCAAGGACTGTGTCACCGGGCTTCGTGAATGCTTGATAGACCGCAACGTTCGCGCTTGCTCCTGAGTGAGGTTGGAGGTTTGCATGCTCTGCACCGAAAAGTTCTTTGGCACGCTCGATGCCGATTACTTCTGCTTTATCTACCTCTTCACAACCACCGTAATAACGTTTACCTGGATATCCCTCTGCGTATTTGTTTGACAATGTGGAACCTAGCGCCGTCAATACAGCGGGAGATGTGAAATTCTCACTAGCAATAAGTTGGAGGTTCTTTCGCTGACGGTCTAACTCTGAGAGGAGTATTGCGGCAATCTCAGGGTCTTGAGATTGGAGTTGATCGAAATCAGCGCCGAAGAATTGCGACATGGCTGAAATCTTAGGCGGGAACAGCGATATTCGGGGTTACCGAACGGAGTTCGGCGAGTGATATCGCTCCCGCGCGCGTGAGAGTTATGCCATCAGATTTCACCGAAATCACAGTGCTTGTAGGCCCTTCTGGCAACTCGCCGGCATCGAAGAAGAAGGCGTAATCAGCATCTAGAGCTGGGAAGGAGGGACCGCGACGCTTTGGTGGCATGCCCGCACGATTAGCTGAAGCGATCGCTAGCGGTCCAGCCTCAGCGGCGATCTTTCTAAGAAATTCATTACCAGGAACTCGAATCGCAATCTGCTCAAGAGATCTAGCATCTCCAAGATCCCAAACAAGTCCTTGCGCTGGAGCGATATTCAAAGTCAACAGTCCGGGCCAGAACTTCTCGCAAATCGATTTAGTAGTGGGGCCAAACTCACTAGTGATCCCAGTAGCGGTCTTGATATCGCCGACAATCACTTGTGCCGCAACTCCAAGTGCATCGCCGCGGATTATGTGCATCTTCTTCACCGCGCCATGATTGAAAGCATCAGCAACAAATACATAGGCATGCTCCGCCGGCGCGATTATGAGACGACCCTCGCGAAGTGCTTCAACCGCTCGCGCAATCTCTACGGTGAGTTCTGATCCTGAAGAGATCGATTCAGAAATGGAAACGGTCTCTGCCATTACTCACCCGCCTTTCGCTCTTCATGCTTTCGCTCTTCATGCTTTCTAGCGGTCAACCATCTTGGCCGATCATTTAGATCCCTAAAGTGCGCGACATCAACGTACTCGCGCTCCAGTAGCGCCGCAAGAGAATCACTCTGGGATTCATGATGCTCCAGGACTAGAAAGCCGCCAGGTTTCAAGATTCGAGTAGCGCTCTCAATGAACTGTGCGGGTATCTCAAGCCCAGCAATTCCACCAAATAGTGCGCTAGTAGGTTCATGACCAGCGACCTCTTTTGGTAACTCTGCTCCATCAGGAATATATGGAGGATTAGTAACCACTACATCACAGCGAATTCCTTCCAAGGCGGTCGCAACATCGCTCTTCACCACACGCACATCCACATCGTGCTTGGCGATGTTTCGCTCCAACCACTTCAAAGCTTCCGGCTGGTTCTCAACAGCCACGACTTGAACAGATAGATCCCGTTTACGAGCTTCGTCCGCGATCGATATTGCGATTGCACCACTTCCCGCTCCTAGATCTACTACGGACGTGCGAGCGCCGATTCGCCAAGAACTAGCAGCTTGAATCCGCTCGATCTCAACCAATGCCGCATCGACCAGTAATTCGGTTTCAGGTCGTGGGATCAATACCCCAGGTCCGACATCAAAAGTCAGATATCGAAAATGCGCCTCACCAGTTAGATATTGAAGCGGAATTCCCGCTTTCCGCTCTTCAATTAGGTTCGCAAATTCGATTGCTTGATCCGGCGTGAATGCAAATTCCTTAGCGTGTAACTCCATACGTCCGACGCCGAGGACAAATGCAGCCAATAGCTCGGCATCGACTTCAGAGATATCGAACTTCGATAACTCTTTGCGAGCTTCTCTTAAACTCTCTTTTAGATTCGAGTGGTCCGGCATTCTTATGCCTCTGCAGCTGCCAACTTCTCGGCTTTATCCGCATCGAGAAGTGCAGTAATTACTTCATCTAACTCACCGTTGATGACGGCATCGAGATTATTAGCTTTGAAGTTGACGCGATGGTCGGTAAGTCTGTTCTCTGGGAAGTTATAGGTACGGATTCGTTCTGAACGATCGACAGTCCTAACCTGGCTCTTACGTGTTGCGGCAGCTTCTGCATCTGCTGCTTCCTGAGCTGCGGCAAGAAGTCGAGCGCGGAGAATTCGTAGCGCAGATTCTTTATTCTGTAATTGGCTCTTCTCGTTCTGGCATGAGACGACGATTCCAGTAGGGATATGAGTAATACGTACCGCAGAGTCGGTTGTGTTCACGCTCTGTCCCCCAGGACCAGATGAGCGATAGACATCGATCCGGAGCTCATTCATATTTACCTGGACATCAATCTCTTCTGCTTCCGGAAGCACTAGAACTCCCGCAGCAGAGGTATGGATTCTCCCCTGGGATTCAGTCTCTGGAACGCGTTGAACTCGGTGAACGCCACCTTCAAATTTCAATTTTGAGAATGGGGCGCTTCCCGGTTCGGCATTTCCGCGCGACTTCACCGCTACAGATACATCTTTATATCCACCTAAATCACTCTCGGTGGCATCGATGATCTCAGTCTTCCATCCCTGTTTTTCGGCGTATCGAAGATACATCCGTAGTAGATCGCCAGCAAAGAGCGCTGACTCATCACCACCAGCACCAGCCTTGATCTCAAGGATCACATCGCGATCATCATTTGGATCACGTGGAAGTAATAACTCTTCTAATTTTTCAGCCGCAAGCGCTAATGCAGCCTCAAGTGCAGGAATCTCGGATGCGAATTCCGGATCTGCTTCAGCCAACTCTTTTGCCGCTTTTAGATCATCATCACAACTCTTATAGTGGCGATAGCCAGCGATGATTGGTCCTAGTTGGGCGTAACGCTTTCCAAGTTGGCGGGCCTTACCTTGATCCGAGTGAATAGATGGATCGGCCATCTGCGCTTCTAGCGACTCATACTCTTTGAGAATTTCAGGCATGGAGGCAAAGCGCTCGGTGCTCTTCTCCTTCATCGCTTGCTCCCTCGTTACTAGATTCTCTTACTGCTAGGTTCTTTTTTTTACTCGGTTCTTTCAAAAAGCTACTGCTTGATAAATAAAAAGAGACCGCGTCCCGAAACTTCGGGAGATGCGGTCTCTTTTAGAAAAGCTACTTCTTGTTTGGTTTCGCCTTCTGGATACGCTCCTGGAACTTGGCGACACGTCCACCGGTATCAAGGATGCGCTGCTTGCCGGTATAGAACGGGTGGCAGACCGAGCAGACTTCAACGAATAGTGAACCGCTCTCGATTGTGGAGCGAGTTTGGAAGCTCTCGCCGCAACCACAGGTCACAGTGGTCGCCCCATAGTTTGGGTGGATGTCATTCTTCATTTCTTCTCCTTGATTCTGGCTGGGTCCAATTCGGGTTTATTCGAATCGGTGAACCAGCGGATGCGAAGGTTACCCGGGCTCCCAGGAAAGGGCTAATTCCCGCTTTGATCGGGGCCGACTGTGGTCTTCTGGACCTGCATCAAGAACTCCACATTCGACTTGGTGCCCTTCATCTTCTCAAGGAGAAGCTCAAGGGCTTGTTGTGAATCGAGAGCATGGAGGACGCGACGTAGCTTCCAGACGATATTCAATTCTTCTGGGCCCATAAGGATCTCTTCCTTACGAGTACCGGAAGCATCAACATCGACCGCTGGGAAGATGCGCTTATCGGCAAATTTACGATCTAGCTTCAACTCCATATTTCCAGTTCCCTTGAACTCTTCGAAGATAACTTCATCCATCTTCGATCCAGTCTCAACAAGAGCTGTAGCAAGGATTGTTAGCGATCCACCATCTTCAATGTTTCGAGCGGCGCCAAAGAATTTTTTCGGTGGATATAGAGCTGCGGAATCAACACCACCAGAGAGAATTCTTCCTGAGGCTGGAGCTGCGATGTTATACGCACGTCCTAGTCGGGTGATCGAATCAAGAAGAACAACGACATCATGTCCGAGCTCAACGAGTCGCTTAGCGCGCTCGATTGCGAGTTCTGCGACAGAAGTATGGTCATCGGCTGGACGATCAAATGTAGATGCAATCACTTCGCCCTTAACGGAACGTTGCATATCGGTAACTTCTTCTGGGCGCTCATCGACTAGAACAACCATTAGATGACACTCAGGATTATTGGTAGTAATCGCATTAGCGATTGATTGGAGAACCATCGTCTTTCCAGCCTTTGGTGGCGAGACGATAAGTCCGCGCTGACCCTTTCCGATTGGAGAGATCAGATCAATTACGCGAGTTGTAAGGATGTTTGGCTCAGTCTCAAGACGTAGGCGCTCTTGTGGGTATAGCGGAACGAGCTTGGAGAAGTCGACGCGATCGCGCGCAGAATCTGGCTCCATTCCATTCACAGTATCGACGCGAACTAGCGCGTTGAACTTCTCACGACGCTCTCCTTCGCGAGGTTGGCGAACCTGTCCAGTTACTACATCACCTTTTCTTAAGCCATAACGGCGTACCTGATGAAGCGAGACATAAACATCATTCGGTCCAGGAAGGTAGCCGCCGGTACGAATAAAGGCGTAATTTTCAAGAATATCTAGCAAGCCACCGACTGGGAGTAGGACATCATCTTCGGAGATGACGATCTCTCGCTCTCTTCCGCCTCTTTCGCCTCTATCGCCACGATCTCCGCGATCACGGTGACGGTCACGACCTCTATCGCCACGATCTCCGCGATCACGGTGACGGTCTCTGCGGAAGTCACGATCGCGGTCATAACCACGATTGTCGCGTCCGCTATCTGATGAGCTTGAGTCATTTGAATCATTGGAGTTTCGAGTTGAAGAGTTATCGGATTGCGATCCTTCATCATCGTTTGAATCAGATTCTGTGGAATCTTCGCCGGCATCATCTCCATCTTCGGAGGAGTTGCGATTGCGGCGCTGCATCCGTGCGGCACGGCGCGCTTCACGCTCAAGGCGAGCTGCTTCTCTATTCGCGGCTTGTAGGTCTGAGATTGCTTGAACTAAATCTGGTTTTTTCAAATCACTTGCGCCTTCGATTCCTAAATTGGCGGCGATCTTTCTTAGCTCCGGGAGTAGCAACGCAGAGAGGTCGCCAGAATCTCGCCGAGCACGTGTGCTGGTTTCTGCCATCTATCTATCTTTCTTGTTATCTAGGTTTAGCTAGAGGTCTTTGATTTATGTTTTCTTAGAGAGTTGATTTCTTACCTGTGTGACTTGAGAGCAACAAGGACTTATTCGCCCTACAAGAATCAGATTTTCTAAGACTCGGCTCGAATGCCGCCGAACGACCTGAAATCTATCAGCCACCCCATTAGAGCGACAAATCGGCGGAACTAGGCGTTAGAAACCTGGGCGCCTGCTGGCGAAAGCTCCACATCGAGAGCTCGGAATGCATCCCCAGCGCTCTTAACGATGTCATCGTGCTCTGCGCTAGTGCTGGTGTGGAGAACCAGTACTGATGGCCCCGCTCCGGAAATCGTGGCGGCAACACCGGCCCCTCGTAACTTCTTCACCAGGTCTACTGAACGAGGCATGGCTTCGCGGCGATACTGCTGGTGGAGATGATCTTCGGTGGCTGCAAATAGAAGGTCTGGGCGAGCTGTTAATGCATGGACTAAGAGCGCAGATCGGCCAGCATTGATCGCTGCATCTTTATGGGGAACTGTCTCAGGCAACATCCGACGAGCTTTACCAGTTGAGAGTTGGGTGTTAGGAATAAGAAGTAGCGCTTGGATTGATTGGTCAACGGAGAAACGAACCGCACATCCTGTTGGGACTCCGACGCGATCCTCCATCCAAGAGATCGTCGCACCACCGAGAGCGGCGGCTGCGACATTATCGGGATGGCCCTCAAGATCAGTTGCCAGTGCAATCAAATCATCATCGGTCATCAATGTTGTTCCGGATAGCACCAGGCTACGAGCAAGAGAGAGTCCGCCAACGATTGCGGCTGCAGAAGATCCGAGCCCTCTTCCATGTGGAATCTGATTTAGCGCACGAAGCGCAATCCCTCGCGGTTTACCTCCCATGAATTCAAAGCCACGCATCATCGCCTTGATCACGAGATGTTTCCCGTCTCGCTTTACCTCATCGGCGCCTTCTCCGGTCACATCAACGTCAAAAGTCTCTTCATCAAGAATTTGAGCAACATAGATGTCACGAATATCAAGTGCCAATCCAAAGGCATCAAATCCTGGACCGAGATTTGCAGAAGATGCAGGAACACTTACCTGCATCGGAGTGGCTTTATAAGTTAGACGATCTTTGAATCCACGCGCCATAGTTACGCCAGACCAATCACTTCTGCAGCGCGCTTAACATCGACTGGGATAACGGTCGGCGAAGGAGCGCCATCTAGAACCCATTGGACATCCTTAAGGCCGTTTCCAGTTACCGTGATGACGATTCGCTTATCTTTCGGCAACTTCTTGGCGCTCTTGTACTTAATCAATCCCGCGATTCCAGCGGCACTGGAGGGCTCGACGAATACTCCCTCTTTCGCTGCAACCAATCGGTAAGCGCTCAAGATCTCTTCATCAGAGACCATATCTATCAAGCCTCCAGATTGATCTCGCGCATCTAGGGCTTGTTGCCATGAAGCTGGATTTCCGATTCGAATCGCTGTCGCAATCGTCTCCGGATTCTTTACCGCTTCGCCTCTAACGATTGGCGCAGCGCCTTCAGCTTGGAAACCCCACATCATCGGCTTGCTCTTTGCCATTCCATCTTTCGCATATTCGATATAGCCCTTCCAATATGCGGTGATATTTCCGGCATTGCCGACTGGGAGGGCATGAATATCTGGAGCGAAGCCAAGTGCATCGATCACTTCAAAGGATGCAGTTTTCTGTCCTTCGATTCGAAATGGATTAACAGAATTTACAAGTGAGACTGGATATTTCTCGGAGAGTTCTCTAGCGAGAGTCAAGCAATCATCGAAGTTTCCATCGACTTGTAGAAGTTTTGATCCGTGGGCAATTGCTTGAGCTAACTTGCCCATCGCAATCTTTCCTTGTGGCACTAGAACAACTGGGGTCATTCCTGCTTTGGTTGCATATGCAGCAGCGCTAGCACTCGTGTTACCAGTAGAAGCGCAAATAACAGCGCGCGCTCCTTCTTCGGCTGCTTTGGAGATCGCCATCGTCATTCCGCGATCCTTAAACGAGCCAGTTGGATTTGCGCCTTCGAACTTGAGCCAGATTTGATTCTCTAATTGCTCCGATAAATAGCAGGCGTAGATGAGCGGAGTTCCGCCTTCATTCAAAGTTACGACTGGGGTCTTGCTAGTTACAGGAAGCCTGGAGCGATACTCCTCGATTACTCCACGCCATTGATGAGCGCCGCGTTTCTTAAAGAGAGCCATTAACGGAGCCCCTCTACTCGAAGCACGCTCTCGACACTCTTCACTACATCGCTCTTCGCAAGATCGGCAACGGTCTTCGACAAGGAGCCTTCATTCGCTGAATGTGTCATCACGATCAATTCTGCGCTATCGCCACGACCGGATTGGCGCACAGTCTCAATCGATACTTTGTTCGTAGCGAAAATCTGGGCGACCGAGGCAAGAACGCCAGGGCGATCATTAACATCTAAGCGGATCAAATAGCGGGTATTTACGCTGCCTGGGTCAGCGAATCTCAACTCGGCATAATCACTTTCGCCATGTCCGGCGCCGCCGCTGGTCATATTGCGTGCAATCGCTATCAGATCACCAAGGATCGCACTTGCGGTAGGTGCACCTCCAGCGCCTCGACCATAGAACATCAACTCACCGGCAGACTCGGCCTCGACGAAGATGGCGTTAAAAGCATTTCGAACTGCTGCGAGTGGATGTTGGCGCGGAAGAAGTGTTGGTTGTACCCGAACGCTCACTTCACCTTTTTCGGTCAATTCAGCGATGGCAAGAAGTTTGATCACATGGTTTATGTCATGAGCAACAGCCACATCACGAGCAGTTATCTTCGTGATTCCTTCTGCAGATACTTGATCGCTCGTAACTCTCGTATGGAATGCAAGTCCTGCCAGAATCGCAGCCTTTGCTGCCGCATCATGACCCTCAACATCAGCGGTCGGATCTGCTTCCGCAAAACCAAGTTGTTGCGCCTCTTTTAGCGCAGCGCCGAAATCGCTTCCCTCTTCATCCATCTTGGTGAGGATGTAATTAGTGGTTCCGTTGACGATACCCATGATGCGATGGACGTGATCTCCGACAATCGATTCACGCAAAGGCCTAAGGATTGGAATTGCTCCACCTACTGCCGCTTCGTAGTAGAGATCGACGCCCTTCTTATCAGCTGCATCAAAGAGTTCAGCGCCATGCTTTGCAAGGAGAGCTTTATTTGCGGTGATGATTGATTTTCCATTTGTGATCGCCTTGAGAATCAAAGTGCGAGCAGGTTCGATTCCCCCCATCACCTCAATGACGATGTCGATCGTCGGATCATCTACAACTGAATTTGAATCCGTAGTTAGTAACTCGCTCTTTACATGTTCGCGCTTGGCAGAGAGATCTCGAACTGCAATCCGCTTTAGGTTCAAACGTGCGCCGGAGCGAGCAGCAAAGTCACCAGAATCTTCAGTGAGCAACCGGGCGACTTGTGAGCCGACCACGCCACAGCCGAGCATTCCGATGCCCAGTTCTTGCTTTACCTCGCTCACGATTTCAGTCCTATCCCTTTAATTTCCACTCTTAATTCCCACTAGCTTTTCCATCTATTTTTCCATCTAGACGAACGGCGCTCTCGACCACGTCCAAGGCTAGAAGGTCAGCCTCGGTTTCACTTCTAACTATGGTGCGCGCCGTGCCATTAAGAACTGAGATTACGCCCGGTCGTGGGACATGGTTGTAATTACTAGCCATGCTCCGCCCATAAGCGCCTGTTGCGGGCACAGCGATCAAGTCACCAGGTGCGATATCACTCGGTAGGTCGATGCTATTTATGACGATATCGCCCGTCTCACAATGTTTTCCTACTAGACGACAATCCCTTGATGCAGAAGTCGATGCGCGATTTGCTATCTCTGCTGTGTACTCGGCGCCATAAAGGGCGGTACGAATGTTGTCACTCATTCCACCATCGACTGATACATAAAGGCGTTTCAATCCACCATCGAGTTGTACTTCTTTAGTCGTGCCAACACGATAGATGGTGACCATCGATGGTCCGATCAGACTTCTCCCCGGTTCGATCGAGACGCGAGGAACATTCAGCCCCAACCTGGAAGACTCTTTAAAGATTACATCCTTAATTGACTTAAGGAACTCAACCGCATCCATCGGATGATCCTTGGTTGTGTATGCAATTCCTACTCCCCCGCCGATGTTCAAGTTCTCAAGTTCATTTCCAAATTCTGATTTGTAACGCGCCATAAACTCAAGTAATCGTGTGGCGCTTGCGGCAAATGCTTCGGAAGAGAAAATCTGAGAGCCGATATGACAATGCACTCCACCGATCTTCAAGCTCTCATGTTTCGTAGCTGCAAGTAAGGCATCCCATGCGGCGCCAGATGCAATAGAGAATCCAAATTTCACATCTTCGTGAGCCGTTGCGATGTACTCATGGGTGTGCGCTTCAACGCCAGGATTCAAACGAAGGGTTATTGGCTGGACTCGATTCTTCTCATGAGCAATTCGCGCTACTCGATCGATCTCTTGGATCGAATCGACCACAATAGTTCCCACTCGATAATCGATAGCAGCCGCGATTTCTCGCTCTGACTTATTGTTGCCGTGCATCTCGATTCGCTCTCCCGGAAAATTCGCTGCTCGCGCGACCGCGAGCTCGCCACCGGTACATACATCAAGGCTGATTCCGCCCTCATCGATCATCTTGGCTACTTCTACTGAGATGAAGGCTTTTGCTGCGTAATAGACATCGCCGGCATTTGCGCCAAAGATGGAATTGAAGTTCTTACTCCAATGTGCGATCCGATCTCTGAAATCACTCTCATCAAGTACAAATATCGGCGTTCCGAATCGATCAGCTATTGCCGAGACTCGACAGCCTCCAATTTGAAGTTCTCCGGAAACGCGCTCTGCACTATTCGGCCAGATTGAAGTCATGATCACATCCGTTCCGGCGCGCTAACGCCAAGGAGGCTCAATCCATTGAAGATGGTCTGACGTGTAGCCTCACAGAGAGTTGCGCGAGTGGAATGAATCGCTCCCGGTTTCTCTTCGCCCATCGGAAGCACTCTGCAGTCACTGTAGAAGCCATGATAAAGAGTTGCTAATTCTTCGATGTATCGCGCGACGCGATGTGGTTGACGGAGCTCGGCTGCACTAGTTATCACTTCTGGGAATTGAGCAAGTCCACCAAGAAGTTCACGCTCACGTTCATGTGTTAGCAACTCTGGATCATAATGTTCGACGCCAACCTTCACGCCAAGTTCAGTTGCATTACGTAACAGCGCCGCAATACGCGCATGCGCGTATTGGACGTAGTAGACCGGATTATCATTTGTGCGACGCTTCAATAGATCGACATCGAGAACCATCGGTGTATCTACCGGGTATCTAATCAAGGTGTAGCGAGCCGCATCTACGCCAACCTTTGCCACTAACTCCTCGAGCGTAATGATGGTTCCCGCGCGCTTTGAGAGCTTAAGCTCTTGGCCGCCCTCCATGATCTTCACGAGTTGGCCGATCAATACATGGATGTTGTACTCAGGATCATCACCTGCGCAGGCTGCAGTTGCCTTCAATCTTCCGACATAGCCATGGTGGTCAGCGCCCAACATGTAGATGCAGATATCGAAGCCACGCTCTCTTTTATCGATGTAATAAGCGGTATCTGAGGCGAAATAGGTCAATTCCCCGCCCGACTTAACGAGCACACGATCCTTATCATCACCGAAATCTGTAGTCCGAAGCCAGGTCGCTCCTTCTAATTCGAAGACATGTCCTTGAGACTTCAACTTCGCTAGCGACTTCGAGAGTGAATCGCCAGAATGAAGTGAGCGCTCTGAGAACCAGACATCGAAGTGAGTGCCGAAGTTATCCAACACATCCTTCTGCTCTTGTAATTGGAGCGCATATCCAGCCTCACGGAATGCTGGGATTCCTTCGGATTCAGGCAGATCCTTATATTCAGGATGTTGGGCCAGAATCAATTTAGCTAAATCATTTATGTAATCACCTTGATAACCATCTTCGGGCCGGGCAATTCCCAGAGCCGCAGCTCTAATCGATGCGCCGAAGAGATCCATCTGATTGCCACGATCATTAACGTAGAACTCTCGAACTACTTCTGCACCTGCTGCGTTCAAAACGCTGGCAAGCGCATCGCCTACGGCCGCCCATCGAGTATGTCCAAGATGCAATGGACCCGTCGGATTAGCACTTATGAATTCCAGATTGATCTTCACGCCACTCAACAGTTTCACTCGACCGAAAGCAGAGCCTTCATCAAGGATTCGATTGACAATTGCGCCTTGACTTGATTTATCAAGGGTTATATTTATGAAACCAGGACCTGCTATTTCGACACTTGCGACGCCTTGAATTTTCTCCAACCCACTCTTGATTAGCGTTGCAATATCTCGAGGTGGTTTTCCCTCACTCTTTGCAAGTGTGAGCGCGATTGAAGAGGCATAGTCACCATGGTCGCGATTCTTCGGACGTTCTAGCGGTACTCGATCAGCGGTCAAGGATTTGGCTGCATCACCAGTTAGCGCCCCATTGGAAACTGCCGTAGCGACGACCTCTAGGACTGCGCCTGCTAGGGCAGCCGAAGGATTGGCCGAGTCGAGGCTGGGCTCGGGGATGGGATCGCGGCCCGTTGATGAAGACACCCTGCCAAGAGTACTGATTCACGCTCCATCTACGCGGGAGCGATTTATCGAATCGTTATCTAAATTGGCATTTATAACGTTCCTTAGGGTTCCCAGAGCGCTTACTGAAGGGTAGTTTTTCCGCAACAAATCAAAGGATTGAGGGCATGAGCCCTCAATTAATAGGTACTTTCGAAAGGTATATATCTAATGAAGAAACCGCGTTTGGTGCTTTCTGCGATCATCGCAGCATTTGCCCTAATTCTTACCGGTTGTGGTTCGTCAGATGATTCTGCCGGCGATGGATTCGTCGGTGTAATCCTTCCTGATGCTGCTTCATCAGCTCGCTGGGAGACCGCAGACCGCGGCTTCCTCCAAGCTGCATTCGATGCTGCTGGAGTTGAAGCAGATATCCAGAATGCAAATGGCGATAAGGCAGCATTCCAGACAATCGCTGATCAAATGCTCTCTGCTGGTGCCAAGGTTCTAATCCTCGTAAACCTTGACTCAGAGTCAGCAAAGGCTGTTCAGGACAAGGCAGCTGCACAAGGCGTTCCAACAATCGACTATGACCGCCTAACTTTGAATGGTTCTGCTTCCTACTACGTCTCCTTCGATAACGAAGCTGTTGGACGTCTACAAGGAGAAGGAATCAAGGCTTGCCTCGATAACGCAGGCAAGACCAAGGCTCGTATCGTCTATCTAAATGGTTCACCAACTGATAACAACGCAACCTTGTTCAAGGCTGGTTATGACTCAGTTCTACGTCCATCAATTGATGCAGGCGATTACACACTCGTTGACGACCAGGCTGTTCCAGACTGGGATAACGTCAAGGGTGGAACAATCTTCGAACAGCAACTTGCAAAGGCTGGCGGCAAGCTTGACGCCGGCGTCTCAGCTAACGAAGGCCTTGGCCTCGCAGCTGTTGCAGTGCTAAAGAAGAACGGTCTCAACGGAAAGGTCTGCGTCTCCGGACAGGATGCAACCGTTGATGGTCTCCGCGCAATCTTGACCGGTGATCTATCAAATACTGTTTACAAGGCAATCAAGGCTGAGGCTGAGGCTGCTGCTGCACTTGCTATCGCGCTACTAAATGGCGAAGAGGCAACATCAGCAACTGGTTCAGTGAACAACGGCACAACCGATGTTCCATCAGTTCTCCTTGTTCCAGTATCAATCACCAAGGAAAACGTTAAGGATGTAATTGCAGATGGCTTCCAGACACGTGAAGCAGTTTGCGAAGGCATCGAAGACCTCTGCACAGCTAACGGAATCTAAGGATTTCTTAGCCGTAAAGAGGCAGTAACGAAAGAAATAAAGAGTAGTAACGGTTCAGCCCGAGTAGAAATGCTCGGGCTGAACTATTAATCAGAAAGATAACTTGGAGATTCCTTAGGAGATCAAATGACAACTCCGATTCTCTCGCTCCGCCAAGTCAACAAATCCTTTGGACCCGTGCACGTGCTTAAGGATGTCAACTTCGATGCTTACGCTGGAAAGGTGACGGCGCTTGTTGGAGATAACGGAGCTGGCAAGAGCACTCTGATCAAATGCATCGCTGGTATCTATACGCCAGAAACTGGTGAGTTCCTCTTTGAAGGAAACAAAGTAACAATTGCTGGTCCGCGTGATGCGACCGCTTTAGGTATAGAGATCGTCTATCAAGACCTCGCACTCTGTGACAATCTAGATATCGTCCACAACATGTTCCTAGGCCGCGAAGAGAAGAGCGGCATCACGCTAAATGAATCTCATATGGAATCGCTCGCCAAGAAAACTCTTGATGGCTTGAGCGTACGAACTGTTAAATCCATCCGCCAAAAAGTTGCATCGCTAAGTGGTGGTCAACGACAGACTGTCGCGATTGCCCGCGCTGTACTTTGGAACAGCAAAGTTGTAATCCTCGATGAACCAACCGCAGCGCTAGGTGTCGCCCAGACTGAGCAGGTCTTGAAACTAGTTCGCCAGCTCGCTGATAACGGTCTTGCGGTAATAGTAATTAGCCACAATCTAAATGATGTCTTCCAAGTCGCAGATAACATCGCTGCGATGTACCTCGGCACGATGGCCGCTCAAGTCGAGAAAGATTCAGTATCACCAAGTGATGTCGTTAAGTTGATAACCACCGGAAAGTCAGATGCGACCTCAGGAGCGAAGAAATGAGCGAGCAGATCACAATGGAGAAGTCATTGCGCGATTGGGCTAGCCGCGTAAAAGCTGGTCAAGTTGGCGCCCTCCCGGCGATCTTGGGATTACTAGTTCTATGTATCGTCTTCGGCTCTTTGAGCTCGGTATTCCTTACTCCAGGAAACTTTGCAAACCTCTTAACCCAAGCTGCCGCGGTAACCGTTATCGCTATGGGCCTCGTGTTCGTCCTCCTCTTAGGAGAGATCGATCTCTCGGCCGGCTATGCGGCCGGAGTCTGTGGCGCGATCTTGGTGATCATGATTACCGAGATGGATTACGCCTGGTACGTCGCACTTCCTGCGAGCATCCTCGCCGGTGTAGTGCTCGGTGCATTCATCGGTTACTTAGTTGCACAACTTCGCATCCCATCATTCGTCGTAACCCTCGCAACCTTCCTCGCTTTCCAAGGCCTACTTCTTCTATTGGTCAGCGAAGGCGGGACTATCCGAATTGAAGATCCAACAATCCTCGCAGTTCAAAATAAGAATCTCTCAGTTAGCGCTAGCTGGATATTCTTCTTCCTAACAGCGGGTGCATATGTCCTATCTGGTCTATGGAAGTTTGCGCGACGTCGCAAAGCAGGACTTGTAGATAACCTCTTCAAATTCTGGTTGATCAAGACTGCGATTCTTGTATCACTCGGCGGCCTCGCCACCTTCGCCCTCACAGTTGAGCGAAGCAATAATCCTGATCTAGTAAGTCTCCGTGGAATTCCTTATGTAGTTCCGGTAATCCTGGTTCTCTTAGTCGGAGCCACATTTGTATTGACACGTACCTCATTTGGATTACATCTCTATGCGGTAGGCGGTAATGCAGAAGCTGCGCGTCGCGCCGGTATCAATGTGAAGATGGTGCGCATCTCGGCATTCATGATCTGCTCTGGATTCGCAGCCGTTGCGGGAATGATCTTCGTTTCGCGCGCAAACTCAATCTCCCCAACAACTGGTGGAAGCTCAACGCTTCTATATGCGGTCGGCGCTGCTGTTATCGGCGGAACAAGTCTCTTTGGTGGTAAAGGAAAGGTAAGCGATGCGATTCTCGGCGGATTAGTCGTAGCCGTGATCGATAATGGAATGGCCCTCCTTGGCTACCCTGCTGGAATCAAATTCATGGTTACTGGAGGAGTTCTTCTTATCTCCGCTTCCATCGATGCGTTCTCGCGGAGAGGCTCCACCGCTACTTAAAGCTGATCTCGCTGGCGCGTTTTCGGGTTCTGAGTTTTATCGGTATTCTTCTCGCTCACTCTTGCGGGAGTGGTGAAATGGCAGACACGCAGGTCTTAGGAACCTGTGTCTTCGGACGTGTGGGTTCAAGTCCCACCTCCCGCACCAGATAAGTTTCTAGTCAATAACTATCAAGTCAATAACTATCGAGCGGCTGCGAAACCTCTCTCCATATCCGCCTTGATATCTTCGAAATCCTCTAGGCCGATACTCAAACGGATCATTCCTGGATTGATTCCCGCAGCGCGCAAACCATCTTCGCCTAATTGCGAGTGAGTCGTGGATGCTGGATGAATCACCAAGGATCGAACATCTCCGATATTCGCGACATGGCTAAACATCTTCAACCCCTCTACAAATGCCTTTCCTGCAGCGAGTCCACCTTTGATCTCAAATGCCATTACCGCTCCGGCGCCTCGTGGCGCATATTTCTTTGCATTTGCATGCCACTCTGAAGATGGAAGTCCCCCATAGCTAACTCCCACAACTTGGGGATGCTTCTCCAGCCATTCTGCGACTGCTTGAGCATTAGAGAGATGTTGCTTCATGCGCATACTCAATGATTCAAGACCTTGCGCCAAGAGCCAAGCATTAAATGGCGAAACCGATGGACCCATATCTCTTAGTAGCTGCAGTCGGCACTTGAAAATATATGCGACATTTCCGAAGTTAGAACCGACGCCAAGATTCTTTGCGTAGATGATGTTGTTGTAGCTCGGATCGGGGCTATTGAAACCTGGAAAGCGATCTGGGTACTTCGAGTAATCGAAACTGCCGGCATCAACAATCGCCCCTACCATCGCATTTCCATGCCCTGATAAGAACTTTGTGGCTGAGTGGGTTACAACATCTACGCCGTAGTCGATTGGCCTTGTGACATAAGGGGTTGCGATCGTGTTATCAACGATCCAGGGAGCGCCGTAATCATGAGCAATCTTGGCTATTCCCTCTAGATCAAGGACTGCGCCAAGCGGATTCGATATTCCTTCACCAAAGAATGCTTTTGTATTGGGTTGAATGGCTCGCTTCCAAGAATCCAAATCATGCGCATTCTCAACGAAGGTGACTTTGATTCCGAATTTTGGAAGGGTGTAATTGAAGAGGTTGTAAGTGCCACCATAGACAAATGGGCTTGAGACGATGTGATCGCCAGCCTCAGCTACATTCATGATCGCAAGGGTCGTAGCCGCCATTCCGCTCGCTACCAATAGAGAGGCTTTACCGCCTTCAAGGATAGAGATCCGCTTTTCGACTGCGTCTTGAGTCGGATTATTTATTCGCGTGTAGACATTTCCCGCTTCGGCTATCCCAAATAAGTTTGCCGCATGTTCGGTATCGCGGAATTGATATGCCGTGGTCTGGTAGATAGGAAGCGCCCTAGATCCGGTAGTTGAATCTGGTTCCTGTCCCGCATGAATCTGCTGGGTATCAAACTTCCAATTTGGATCATCAACCATGACGCCTCCGCAACGCTGCGATATATCGGACATCACAACTTTAGACCTGAAATTCCCAGAAAAGAAGGAAGGCAGTGGGGGGATTTCCGGCGTAGATTTCAGCCATGACAATGGCGTCATCAAATGAGTCACCCCTGCAGACAGCGCTCTCGCAACTAAGAAGAGCAGTAGAACAACTCGGACTCTCCGAAAATGATTGGAACACCCTCTCGACTCCACGTCGATTGATGGAGGTTGCTGTTCCGCTTCGCCGCGATGATGGTCGCGTTGAGATGTACAAGGGATATCGCGTCCAGTACTCGACTACACGCGGCCCAGCCAAGGGCGGAATCAGATTCCATCAAGATATCGACCTCGATGAAACTATCGCGCTAGCTATGTTGATGACATGGAAATGCGCGCTAACAAATCTTCCCTATGGCGGTGCAAAAGGTGGCGTTGCCGTTGATCCAAAGACCCTTTCACTCCCAGAGAATGAGCGACTAACTCGTCGCTACACATCCGAGATCCTTCCAATCATCGGACCTGAGCGAGATATACCTGCTCCTGATGTCGGCACAGATGAGCGGAACATGGCGTGGATCATGGATACATACTCTGTTACCGCGGGTTACTCGGTTCCTGGCGTTGTCACTGGAAAACCAATTGTGCTCGGCGGTTCACTCGGAAGAACTTCTGCGACTGGAGATGGCGTAGCAATCTCAGTAAGAGAAGCTTTGAAACTCCGCGGTATCGATCCAACTAACGCCACAGTCGCGATTCAAGGATTTGGAAAGGTCGGTTACTGGGCTGCTGTCGCTCTTGAGAAGCAGGGATTGAAAGTAGTTGCTGTAAGCGATGTAAATGGTGGAGTAACTGGATTCAAGAGCGTCGCTGAAGTAAAAGCACATCTTGATAAGAATGGAAGTGTCGTTGGAACGCCTGGAACAGAAACGATTTCAAATACCGAGTTATTGCATCTACCGGTTGATGTTCTTGTACCTGCAGCACTTGCGGATTCAATAACCGAGGCGACCGCTTCAGGAATCCGTGCGAAGATCGTCGTCGAAGGTGCAAATGCACCAACGACGCCTCAAGGTGATGCGATCATGAACGATAAAGGGATTCTTGTTGTTCCAGACATCTTGGCGAACTCTGGTGGCGTGATCGTCTCTTACTTTGAATGGGTTCAAGATAAGCAGAAGTATTTCTGGAGCGCCGAAGAGGTCATCGAAAATCTAAACGAAATCATGATGCGCGCAACCAATGAGGTTGCCGAAGTAGCCTCTTCCAGAGGGGTGACCTGGCGCGAAGCTGCCAACATGATCAGCGTTGAGCGGGTAGCCCAGGCCCATCGCCTACGTGGCTTGTACCCATAAACCGCCCCTTTCTCTCCTCGATTAACTCGTGGGAAGATGCGCCCCCACTGGCAAGCAGTTATTGAAAGATTGAGGAGTAAGTGATGGCAGATAAGAACTTCTTATCCTGGGTTGGGTTCAAGGGCGAAGAAGAGTCAAATGCCAAGCCGCTAGTAACAAGCTCGGCATCTATCGAACGAATCCGTGAATTGGAATCACAGCTAGCGGAACTACGTTCGCGCCGCGACATCACTTCGCTCTCCAAAGAAGAGTTTGAGATTCTTGCAACAGAGACTGCGATGTCGATCATTCGTACTGCCCAACAACGTGAGGCAAAAGCAAACTCAAATGCTGAACGAGTAATCAATGAGAGCAAGAAGAGCGCTGCTGCGACGATTGAAGGCGCTGAGGCGAAGGCGAAGTCAACACTTGCTGCCGCTGAGAGTCGTGGTCGTAAGTACATTGAGGCTGCCGAGACGGATGCCTCGGAGATTGTCGCTGCTGCGGAGCGTGAAGGCGAAGAGTTGCTCTCAGCACGTAAGCGCGAAGCGAACACTGTAACTAGTAATGCAAAGCGGGAAGCGGAGCGCCTAGTCCAGACCGCCACTACTGAGGTGACGGAATATCGCAGCTGGCTATCGCAAGTAATCTCGGAAGCGGAACGTCTCTATCGCATCCAGACTCAATCGTTAGATGCCGCCGAAAATGCCATCAATCAATCTCGTCAGAGACTTGATAGCGCTTTCAATCGTCTAAGCGAGCTTCAACGCCAGGTAAATGATGCGATCCGTCCGGATGGGACTCCTACTGGAGATAGCAAAGTTGTTGCACGTATCGCCGCTGCACAAGAAAGCACAGCCTCGAAGTCGACTCCAAGTGCGCCTAAAGCGAAGAAGTCCAAGAAAGCTCCATCTAAGCGTCGTCGGTGATGTCCGCCAGTAGTAATCGCTACATACATTCAGTCGACGGATTACGCGCAGTAGCGGTAATTGCGGTCCTCCTCTATCACCTAGGAATCGACTGGATTCCGGGTGGATTTCTCGGGGTTGATCTCTTCTTCGTCATCTCGGGTTATGTGATCACCGGATTGATTCTCGATTCGATCGAGAAGTCTGGCGGTCTCGACTTACGTGCTTTCTACTTGAGCCGAATCCGTCGTCTCGTTCCAGCGCTAATTGCGATGGTTGTACTTACAACTCTTTACATCGGCGTATATGCCCCAGAAACAGTAAGACGATTCCTCGGCGATCTACCTTACGTCTTCACTGGCACGATGAATTGGGCGCTCGTCAATCGGGAGCAAGATTATTTTGAGACTATCGGCCGGCCGCCACTTCTTCAGCACACCTGGTCACTCGCTGTTGAAGCGCAGTTCTATCTGGTCTGGCCACTTGTTCTCCTCTTCGTCCTTAGGTACTTTGGAAAGAAGAACATCTCCTTCGTTGCCCTTGCAATCGCACTTGCTTCTGGAATCGCGCTATTTCTCTACTCGGTACAGATTGATATCAAGGAGTCCGCAGTCAGCCATGTCTACTTTGGTACTGATACCCACTCAATTGGTCTATTTCTCGGAGCAGCTCTGGCCGTTAGTTGGAAACCGCAGAATCTCACCAAGGAAATCTCTAAACGCGCGCAAGACTTTGTGGATCTGATCGGTGTATTTGGCTTCCTTGGTTTGCTTAGCGCATTCCTCTTCATCAATGAGAGTGATCCGACGCTTTATCGGATCGCCTTCCCTTTGACCGCGCTATTCGGCTGCGCCACATTGATCTCGGTAATTCATCCCGCCTCTCGCTTTGCACCGATTTTGAGTACGCGACCTGCGCTATGGATCGGCGAGCGTTCATATGGAATCTATCTCTGGCACTGGATCGTCTTTCAACTCACCCGCCCCTCGATAGATCTTGTTGGCGATGATTGGGCGCTCTATTCACTACGCGTCCTTATCGTCTTCGCCCTTGCCGATATCTCATATCGCTACATCGAAACCCCAGTAAGACGGGGTTATTTCGAGCTCTGGTTCCGAGGAATGAAGTATCGGACCCCCTCGGTGCGGATACGTCAGAAACTCTCAGCCTTGTTAGCTGTAATCGTCACCGTCTTTGCAACGACACTAGTTTCGATCAATGCGATTGAGCGGGCTGATGAGATCGCAGCACAAGAGTTGGCGGCCCAAGAGGCAGCAAATTCTCAGAACACCGAGGATGATGTAATTACCGATAGCGCTACTCCAGGCCTCTGGGTCACGGGTGACTCCGTGATTTTGGGAATTCGAAATGTCCTTGCTTCCTATGAGCGGATCGAGTTGATAAATGCTCGTGTTGGAAGGCAGATAGGTGAATTGATTGAAGTCGCCCGAACTGACCAGAAGTTCGTGGCCGACTCTCCTGTTGTACTCAACTTAGGTAACAACAATAGATTGATTGAAAGTGATGTAGTTGAGTTATTTGAGATCGTCAAAGATCAACCGCGAGTCATCGTTGTAAACACTGCAGTACCTAGAAGTTGGCGCGATGAGAACAATTCAATAATTGCTAGCGTAAGCGCGCGTTATCCCAACACAACTTTGATTGATTGGCAGAAACTCTCAGCAAACCATCCGGAGTACTTTGCCTCAGATGGAGTCCATCTCAATCCACCAGGAGTGAATGCCTACGTCTCAGCAATACTTGAGGTGCTAAAGGACTCGTAACGAGCAAACCCTAGGTAGCAAACCCTAGGTAGCAAACCCTAGAGCGCGGTATTGCTA
>DAIOSM010000009.1:0-27070 GCA_036752585.1 Candidatus Nanopelagicaceae bacterium | reverse complement strand
GACGACGGAGCGTCTTTCCGCGGCGGACATCGGTTCGCATATCGCAACCAGATGCGCAATGTTCACAGGCAGATGGAGTTGAAACTAAATCAAAGGGACGAGCGCGGAAGCGATAGGAAGCTCCGGTTAGCGCTCCGACCGGACAGATTTGGACGGTATTTCCAGAGAAATATGATTCGAATGGATCGTTCTCATAGATTCCTACTTGTTGTAGCGCGCCACGTTCATTCAAAGTAATGAATGGATCGCCGGCAATCTGCTCTGAGAATCGAGTGCAGCGTGCACAGAGAATGCAACGCTCTCTATCTAGAAGAACCTGTGATGAGATATTGATCGGCTTCTCAAAAGTCCTCTTATATCCCTCATAGCGTGATTCACCACGACCATTACTCATTGCTTGGTTTTGGAGCGGACACTCACCACCTTTGTCACAGACTGGACAATCCAGTGGGTGGTTAATCAACAACAACTCCATGATTCCTTGTTGCGCTTTATCAGCAACGGGTGAAGTTAGTTGGGTGTTAACGATCATTCCTGGCTCGACCGGAATGGTGCAAGATGCTTGTGGTTTCGGGAATTTACGCCCATTGATCTCGATCTCAACTAGACATTGGCGACATGCACCGACTGGATCTAGAAGTGGGTGATCGCAGAATCTTGGGATTTGAATTCCCAATTTCTCAGCAGCGCGGATTACTAACGTTCCCTTTGGAACAGTAACTTCAAAGCCATCGATAGTTACCGTGATCATCTCGACTTGAGTATCTGGTTGTAGCTCTTGTGTGCTCATCGCTCACTTCCTGCTAACTCAAATACCGTCGACTTCGCTGGATCAAATGGGCAACCACCGTTGCGGAGATGTTCCAAATACTCTTCGCGGAAATACTTAAGTGAAGAGATGATCGGGCTTGCTGCGCCATCAGCTAACGCACAGAATGAACGACCAGCGATGTTGTCACAGAGATCTAACAACTTATCTAGATCAGCGGCTTCACCCTTTCCACTCTCGAGATCCTTGAGAATCTGTACCAACCACCAAGTTCCCTCGCGGCATGGAGTGCACTTTCCACAGGATTCATGCTTGTAGAACTCAGTCCAACGAAGGACTGCGCGGACTACACATACTGTCTCATCGAAAATCTGAAGTGCTTTTGTTCCAAGCATCGAACCAGCTGCTGCTACACCCTCATAATCAAGCGGGGTATCAAGATGTGCATCGGTGAATAGCGGAGTAGATGATCCACCAGGAGTCCAGAACTTAAGGCGATGACCGCTTCGCATTCCACCAGCCATCTCAATCAATTCGCGAAGCGTTATTCCAAGTGGCGCCTCGAATTGTCCTGGGTTCTTAACATGTCCAGAGAGTGAGTAGAGGGTGTAACCCTTGCTCTTCTCTGTTCCCATAGAAGCAAACCACTCGACGCCGTTATTGATAATCGATGGAACAGATGCGACTGATTCGACATTGTTTACAACCGTTGGGCGCGCATAAAGGCCAGCAATCGCTGGGAATGGCGGACGAAGTCTTGGTTGGCCGCGGAAGCCCTCGAGTGAATCAAGAAGAGCAGTCTCTTCACCGCAAATGTATGCACCTGCGCCAACATGAAGGACTAATTCGAGATCAAAACCTTTGCCAAGGATGTTCTTTCCAAGGTATCCGGCTTTATAAGCATCTTCGATTGCTTGTTGCACGCGACGAACCACATGTGCGATCTCACCGCGGATATAAATGAAAGCGTGGTTTGCGCGAATCGCGTATGAACCGATGATGATTCCCTCGATTAATACATGTGGATTGGCCATCAATAGCGGCGTGTCCTTACATGTACCTGGTTCTGATTCATCTGCATTTACGACGAAGTAATGCTCTTTGTTATCCCCCTGCGGGATGAAGCCCCACTTCATTCCGGTTGGGAAGCCTGCGCCACCGCGTCCGCGCAACCCTGAATCTTTAACCGTCTTGATGACATCATCTGGAGCCATAGAAAGCGCTTTTTCAATCGCTTTGTAGCCACCATTTCGCTTATAGCCCTCGATGGTGAAGCTATCTTTCTCATCCCAGAAGGCTGAAAGTACTGGCGTTAACTTTGTCATTCTTTGCCGCCTTTTTTCGCAATCTTCAATCCAAGGAGCGTTGGCTCGCCAGCTTGTACACCTTCATTTGCACGACCATCGTTGATTCCGGCAAGAACTTCAGAATTCTCTTTCCAAGTCGGCAACTTATTAGGTCCGCGAGTTGGCGCAGGTGGATTTCCGGCACGGCAAGCATCGACTAGATCCTTTGCGCTTGCCACGGTTTGGTTGTCATAGAACTCCCAATTCACCATTACGACCGGTGCGTAATCACAGGCAGCGTTACATTCGATATGTTCAACGGAGACTTTTCCATCGCTAGTTACTTCATCATTCTCAACACCGAGGTGTTCCAATATCGATTCGTAAATCGCATCTCCACCCATGACTGCACATAGGGTGTTGGTACAAACACCTACGTGATACTCACCGACTGGCTTTCGCTTGTATTGAGTATAGAAAGTAGCAACTGCGCTAACTTCGGCTGTCTCCAGACTTAACTTCTCAGCAATCACTTCGATTGATTCTGGAGTTACGTAGCCATCACGAGCTTGAGCAAGATGCAGCAACGGCATGATTGCCGAACGGGAACGTGGGTAGCGCTTGATGATCGAATCGATCACGGCATCATCATTTCTTAGTGGCATCAGCGATCAACATCTCCCATAACTGGATCGATTGAGGCAACTGCGCCAACGATGTCAGCGATCAGAGATCCCTCACACATCGCGCTAGTTGCTTGGAGATTGCTAAATGAAGGGGTCCGGAAGTGAACGCGATAAGGGCGAGTTCCACCATCAGAAACAAGGTAGGCACCGAGCTCACCACGTGGTGATTCGATTGGTGCATAAACCTGGCCTGCTGGGACGCGGAAACCTTCGGTCACGATCTTGAAGTGATGAATCAAAGCCTCCATTGAAGTGCCCATGATCTGGCGGATGTGTTCAAGTGAATTTCCTAATCCATCGCCACCGAGTGCAAGTTGTGCCGGCCAAGCGATCTTCTTATCTGCGACCATCACAGGCGCTCCATCAAGTTTCTCCAACTTGTCACATGCCTGTTCGATGATTCGAAGGGATTGCTCTAGTTCCTGCATCCTTATCAAGAAGCGACCGTAGACATCACATGTATCTGCAGTAATGACATCAAACTTGTAATCCTCATATCCGCAATATGGCTCAGTCTTACGGAGATCCCATGGCATACCTGTTGCACGAAGAACTGGGCCTGTAACGCCAAGAGTGATACATCCCGCTAGGTCGAGATAACCGACATCTTTGGTCCGCTTCATCCAGATCGTATTTCCGACTAGAAGCTTCTCGTTATCTTTGAAGTTCTTGCGGAGATCCTTGACGAGTTCACGAATCTTCGGAACTGCATCACTTGGTAGGTCTTGCGCTACTCCACCTGGGCGGACATAGGCCATATTCATACGAAGACCTGAGACCATCTCGAAGATATCGAGGACTCTTTCACGCTCTCTAAAAGCGAAGAACATCGGCGCCATCGCACCAAGCTCAAGTGCACCGGTTCCTAGCGCGACCATATGTGAAGAGATTCGATTCAATTCCATCATCAAAACGCGGATCACGCTCGCGCGCTCTGGGACTTGATCGGTGATATTCAATAACTTCTCGACCGCTAAGCAATAAGCGGTCTCGTTGAAGAGTGGTGACAGATAGTCCATACGGGTCACGAATGTGACGCCTTGTGTCCAGGTACGGAACTCGGTGTTCTTCTCGATTCCAGTGTGTAGATAGCCGATTCCACAGCGAAGCTCAGTAATCGTCTCGCCCTCTAGCTCCAACATAAGTCGAAGTACGCCATGGGTGGATGGGTGTTGTGGTCCCATATTTACGATGACGCGCTCTTCCTTCGCGCTACCAATCTCGCGCGCTACCTCATCCCAATCACCACCGGTGACTGAGTAGATACGACCTTCGGTTGTCTCACGTGAAGATGCGAATGTGCTCATCGGTACGACCTCCTCTCATCAGGAGCAGGAACAGTTGCGCCGATGTACTCGACTGGAATTCCACCGAGTGGATAATCCTTACGTTGTGGATGGCCGGGCCAATCATCTGGCATCAAGATTCTTGTTAGAGCTGGGTGGCCATCGAAGATGATTCCAAACATGTCGTAAGTCTCGCGCTCGTGCCAATTATTTCCCGCCCAAACTTCAACGAGCGATGGAATATGTGGATCAGAATCTGGAACTGAAACTTCAATACGAATTCGACGGTTATTTGTCATTGAGAGTAATTGGTAGACCGCATGTAGCTCACGGTTCTTCTCTTCTGGGTAGTGAACACCATGAACGCCAAGGCAGACTTCGAATAACAACTTATCGCGCAAGATCATCGCAACTTCTACCAACTTCTCGCGCTTCACATGAAGCGTTAATTCACCGCGATCAACAATGACTTTCTCAATCGCATCATTGAACTCTGGATATGCACGCTCTAGTTCATCAGCAACATCATCAAAATATGAACCATAGGGACGTGAAGAAGAACCTGGATTTGCTTGCTGGCGTACTAATCCGCCGTAGCCTGAGGTATCTCCAGTTCCGCTTACGCCGAACATGCCCTTATCTAGTTCTTCGCTCATCACTCAGCCTTTCCAAAGACTGGGATCTGATGGGTTGGAAGTGAAGCTAGAGCAGCCTTTTCAACCTCTGCGATGACTTTCTTCCGGTTAACTCCGAGCTTCTCATCTTTGATCTGTTCGTGAAGTTTGATGATCGCATCCATCAACATCTCAGGACGCGGTGGGCAACCTGGAAGGTAGATATCTACCGGGATGATGTGATCAACACCTTGGACGATCGCATAGTTGTTAAACATTCCACCAGAAGATGCGCATGCGCCCATTGATAGAACCCACTTTGGTTCGACCATTTGATCGTAGATCTGACGAACAACCGGCGCCATCTTCTGTGAGACGCGACCAGCGACAATCATCAAATCAGCCTGACGAGGCGAGGCGCGGAAGACTTCCATTCCGAAGCGCGAGATGTCGTACTTCTGGGCTGAACCGATTGCCATCATCTCGATTGCGCAACATGCAAGACCAAATGTTGCTGGCCATAATGAATTGCGGCGCATGTATGCCGCTAACTTCTCTACTGTTGTAAGTAGAAAGCCTGAGGGGAGTTTCTCTTCTAGACCCATTAATCCCACTCCAATCCGCCACGTCGCCATACATATACATATGCGACGAATACTGTGAGAATGAAGATCATCATCTCAACTAAGCCAAATAAACCTAATTCGTCATAAGCAACAGCCCATGGATATAAGAAGACGATTTCAATATCGAAGATGATGAAGAGCATCGCAGTTAAGAAGTACTTGATTGGGAACCTGCCGCCACCTTGAGCCTGTGGGCTTGGTTCGATACCGCACTCATATGCATCTAACTTCGCACGGTTGTATCTCTTTGGTCCCGCTAAAGCTCCTGCGACCACCGAAAATGCTGCGAATCCGAAGCCGATAGCTCCAATTACGATAATCGGGATATAGGGATTCACAACGTGTAATCCTAAGTGAGCCCTATAAAAGGGGCGAAATCAAGAGCGCTTAGTGCCTGTGTGAACTGCCACAACGCCCCCGGTCAGGTTGGTCCATGTGGGGTCTTTCCAGCCATTAGCACTCATTTTCCGAGCCAACTCGCCCTGATCGGGCCATGCGCGGATCGATTCAGCTAGATACTCATATGCAACCGGATTAGATGAGGTCTTTCGAGC
Source organism: Candidatus Nanopelagicaceae bacterium (assembly GCA_036752585.1). GTDB lineage: Bacteria > Actinomycetota > Actinomycetes > Nanopelagicales > Nanopelagicaceae > MAG-120802. Next base: position 21,249 of record DAIOSM010000009.1, on the reverse strand, counting down.
GATCTTCGGAAGAGACTTCATCAAATAGTTCATATAGATCTTTCGAAAGATCGAAAGAGTTGGAGTCGAAAACTCCACAATCACCATCCGGCCACCCTCTTTAGTAACCCTTAGCGCTTCACGGAGCGCCGCTTCATAATCTTTCGTGTTACGTAGACCAAATGAAATCGTAGTTACATCGAATTCGTTATCGCCGAAAGGCAATTTAAGGGCATCGCCCTTTACAAACTTAAGGTACGGACGCGCCTTTCTTCCTTGCTCCAACATCCCCTCGGAGAAATCTAGAGAGGTCACATCAGCGCCAGCTTTGTGTAGCGGTTCACTCGATGAACCTGGACCTGCTGCAATATCGAGGATCTTCATTCCTGGAGCTGGCTTGATTATCTTCACAACTTTCTTTCGCCAAGCTTTCGTGCGACCCAAACTCAGTAGATCGTTTACAAGGTCATAGCGACGAGCAACGGCATCAAACATTGATGCGACCGCTTCTGGATCCTTACCTAAATCTGCTCGACTCACCGGCTCATCATCCCGAGCGGTACGCTACCTTCACAAGTCGAGGCGAGGTCCATGCATATCTCAATCACAACAGAGCTCCTGGGCGAACACCCAGCCCTCCTCGATATCGCCATTCCTGAATTAACCGAGAACCAAGATCTAACTTCTTGGGTTCGTGGCGGCGATGGAATGGTAGGAATTGGAATCTACAAACGCCACGTAGTCTCTGGATCAAATCGCTTCGCGGAAGCGCGAAAGTGGTGGCGCAATGAGATCAACTCTCTTGAAATCCATAACAATGTCCACGGCACTGGAACCGGCCCAATCCTCTTCACCTCTTTCTCTTTCGACCCAGCTGAGGAATCAATCCTCGTAATCCCTCAAGTAGTGATCGGCCAACGCAATGGAAAGTCCTGGATTACTTGGATCGGCGCGAAGCCTCAGCCTGCGCTCCATAAAGCAGAGATTGAAAAGAAGCCACTGAACTTAACTTGGAGCGGGAGCAATGGTGATGTCTGGCAAGACCGAGTAGCCAGAGCGGTAGAGAAAATCAAAGGAAATCAATTAGAGAAAGTGGTCCTCGCGCGATTTGCTAGCGCCACATCTGATTCATCAATCGACACTAGAAATCTTCTAAAACAACTAGCAGCTGAGTATCCGTCGACTTGGGTCTTCTCTAATTCTGGTCTCATCGGTGCCACTCCTGAATTACTTGTGAGACTTAGTAAATCCCTTGTCACCTCAAGGATTCTTGCCGGAACGATTCGCAAGACTGGTGATGATGAACGTGATCTTGCCTTAGCAGGCTCACTCGCTAGATCATCTAAAGATCTTGAAGAGCATGAATATGCGGTTCGCTCTGTAGCGGAAGCGCTCGCGCCACTTTGCTCATCTACCAACGTTCCGGAATCACCATTTGTACTTCATCTTTCAAATGTCATGCATCTTGCAACGGATGTAACTGGTGTTCTAAGTGATAACTCATCCCCTGCAGATATCTTCGATCTTGTTTCAAGGCTCCATCCTTCAGCCGCGGTATGTGGCACACCTACCGATGTAGCGCAGAGAACTATCGATGAGATCGAAGGTATTTCGCGCGGTCGCTATGCCGGGCCCATCGGCTGGATTGATGCGAATGGTGATGGTGAATTAGGAATCGCGCTCCGCTGTGGCCAGATCTCAAGCGATGCTAAGTCAATAAGAATCTATGCTGGCTGCGGAATAGTCGCTGGTTCTGATCCAGAACGCGAGTACGCCGAAAGCCAAGCAAAGCTTCTTCCTATGCGTACCGCTTTAGAGAACCACTGATTTCTTATAGCGATCAATCGCTTCTTTCAGCGCACTAGCATTCACTTCACGGCTGGGCATCTTCGCAACAATCACGTGGATGTTCGGGTGGATTCTTTGTAGGGCGATATGGAGTTCTTTAGGAGAGGTCACAACCTCGCTAGATATCCCGAAACCGTTGGCAATTTTCGCTAAATCTCTATCGTGAGGCGTTCCAAAGATCTTCTCGAATCCTTCGACTCCCTGTTGGGGCAGCGTTGAAAAAATTCCACCGCCATTGTTATCAACCACGATAATCGTTAACGCATCTTTGGTTGGATTGCTAAGAGCTGAAATATCATGAAGAAATGCAAGATCGCCAAGGATTGCGAAGGTTTCGTCATGGTGAGTAGCGATACCCATGGCTGTTGAGATATTTCCATCTATTCCAGCTAAACCTCGATTGGCATAGGTAGTTACATCAGCTCTTGGGTTGGCAAATGCTTCTAGGTCTCGGATGGGTCTTGATGATGAGATGTAAAGTGCTGAATCGTTCTCTAGATCTGCAGCCACTAATGATGCAAGTGCGCCTTCGGACCACTCTGGATAGCTTGTGAGCGCCTCTTTAGCGAGCGCTTCGTATTTCTTCCAAGCTTGTAGCCAACCCTGATCTGGTTCTATCTTTGATTTAATCGTTGGTAGTGCTTCGATAATCTCATCAGCGCTTCTAGAGGTATCAATTTTCTCTGCTTTTGGATCGATAACTAAGGTCTTCTCAGCTTTTTGTATGTAGGAATTTGTGGAGCGAGAGAGCGTTGTCCTTCCAATTACTATCGCTAGTTCTGCCTTTAACTCTTCTCTTACTCGCTCATCAGATAGAAGTATTGGAGCATGTGCGATTGCATCCTTGAAGCGCAACGGATCCTCAGTAATGAGAGGTGCGCCAAGATCGCGTGCCAACTTCTCAATCTCGCTCTCGGAGAATCCGCCCCGGTCGTGGCCCACGATGATGATGTTCCGCTTGGTAGAAATCTCAATCTGGATCTTATGAAGCGGCTTACTCTTTAACTCTCTATGGTGAATTCCTTCCAACCAATCATGAGAATCTTCAGGAAGTAGCGGTTCATCAAACTGTAGGTTTATATGTACTGGCCCTGAATCATCAAGTAAGTGTTCGATATCGATAGGTGCTGCTGTGTCTACCGAGTGGCGAACGAATTCACCGAAGATTTTTCCTTGGAGGGTCGTCTGGTTGGCGCCGGTTTTCCGTAATCGAGCGGGGCGATCAGCTGTTAGAAGAAGAAGGTTGTTATCGCTGTGATGCGCTTCAAGGACTGCTGGATAGTAGTTCGCTACTGCAGTTCCACTCGTACAGACAACTGGAACGTACTTTCCGGTTGCTTTGGTTATTCCGAGAGCAAAGAAAGCGGCGCCTCGTTCATCGATACGCACATGTAGTCGAATCAGACCCTTCTGCTCTGCCTGATAAAGGGCAATAGAGAGGGGTGCATTTCTAGATCCTGGAGAGAGCACCACATCTTCAATTCCAAGTTCGATTAATTGGCGAACGGTATTTCTTGCAAGGTTAGTTGAGATGCTCATCCCAAAACCTCCCAACAACGCTTGATTCTCTCGCGCCACCACTCTAATCGCTCCGTCGGGGCTGCGAATCTCTCAAGCGCCTCAAGATTGGGTTTCGCTGACGAGAGTGCGATTGCTCCCTGGTTGATTTCATGTGAATTTAGATCGGCAGCAAAGAGGGAACCGGTTGCAAGGCCAGATGCGTAATCCAGATTCGGTAGCGCTGCAGCTAAGCGGAGTCCGTGTGAAATGCCGACCGCAGACTCCAGAGCACTTGAGACAACTACTGGAAGTTTATGATGTGCTGCGAGTGAAAGTGCGCGCTCGATTCCTCCGAGTGGTGCGACTTTGAGCATAAGAATGTCAATTGCTCCATCGAGCTTTAAAGCAAAAGGGTCTTTTGATTTGCGGAGAACTTCATCGCCTGCAATCTTTACATCGAGATCTAATTGCTCTTTAAGTTTCTTTAGTGATTCCAAATCAGCGACTGGTTGTTCCACATATTCAAGATCGCCTATCTCGCCATAGATAGTTTTAATGTTGAAGACTGCTTCATTAACGCTCCAACTTCCATTTACATCGATCCGAATTCTTGCCTTCGGTGCAGAGTTCTTAACGCGCTTAAGTCTTAGTAGATCTGATTTGAGGTCGGTTCCGACCTTTACTTTAAATACTTCAGCTCCTGGATAAGAGGCGACCAAACTCTCTATCTCTTCAGCTGAATCTGTTGCCGGAATCGTGCCATTTACCTTGATTGAGGTGCGGTGAATAGGAAAATCATTTCTGCTCGCCGCTTCAAGGGCGCTACTTAGCCAATTAGCGGACTCGGAATCGTCATACTCTAGAAAAGGTGAGAATTCGCCCCAACCGGCTGGGCCTTCGAATAGCGCTACTTCTCGCGTTGTGATTCCACGGAACTTAGTCCGCAGCGGGAGTTGTACAACCCGGAGCGAATCTAGGATCTGAGTGAGATCCATTTAGGGACGCTTTGGAAACTTACCGAAATCAGGTGGTCGCTTCTCTTTATATGCATCGCGACCTTCTTGGCCTTCTTCAGTTAGATAGAAGAGCAAGGTTGCATCTCCAGCTAGTTGCTGCACTCCAGCAAGACCATCATCAGCTGCATTTAGCCCAGCCTTCAAAAGGCGGAGCGCCATAGGTGAGTGGCGAAGCATCTCGCGCGCCCAAGAAACGGTTTCGGCTTCTAATTCATTAACGGCAACGACCGTGTTGACCAATCCCATATCAAGAGCTTCTTTTGCATCATATTGGCGACACATGAACCAGATCTCACGCGCTTTCTTCTGGCCGACATGACGAGCTAAGAGTCCAGCTCCGTATCCGCCATCGAATGAGCCGACCATTGGTCCGGTCTGTCCAAACTTCGCATTCTCAGCAGCGATCGTTATATCGCAGACAACATGTAATACATGTCCGCCACCTATCGCCCAGCCCGCAACCATCGCAATTACTGGCTTGGGAGTTCTCCTGATTTGAATCTGTAGGTCAAGGACATTAAGACGCCCAATACCTTTCTTTCCTACTGAGTCACTACCGATATATCCATCATCGCCACGTACCGAGATATCACCACCAGAGCAGAACGCCTCCGTTCCTTCACCGGTAAAGATAATCACGCCGACTTTGTCATCATCACGTGCGAAATTGAAGGCTTGCTGTAATTCTGCAAGCGTTTCTGGTCGGAAAGCATTGCGGACTTGTGGTCGATTGATTGTTATCTTCGCCATTCCTTCAGCCACTTCGTAGCGAACATCAGTGAAGTTCTCGCTACCTTCGCCAGCTTTCCAATTAGGAATAGTGCGACTTCCCGGTTCGCGTTTAATCGGCTTGCTCATATGGCATACCCTACGGTGGTTATGGATTTCACGGTAAGTCGAGAGCTTCGTGCAATAGAAAGTTCGTGGTCGACCCCACAACTTCTCGATGCGTTATTGCTCGCCCTGAAGGGCGATGGGCCCGCTCTATCTACATCGAAGATTTTCGTCGCAGGCGTCGATCCCAAGATCGCTCTGGTTGTAACAACATCTGGTTCTACAGGAGCCCCAAAGAGTGTTGCACTCGCTGCAAAGTCGCTGATTGCAAATGCGCGAGCCACTCATAAATATCTTGGTGCGAAGACCGGAGATCGTTGGTCGCTATTGCTTCCAACAAATCATGTTGCTGGTTTGAATGTACTTGTTCGTTCAATCGAACTTGGAACAAGCCCTGTTGGAGTAGAAAGTAGAGCTGATTTCACCGCAATCGTGCCCACCCAACTACATCGTGCAGTTTCTGGCGATACCCAACTACTAGAACATCTCCAAGGTTGCTCTGCGGTACTTGTTGGCGGTGGGCCTCTAGATGATGGGCTAAGGGCTAAAGCTGAATCTCTTGGCATAAAAGTTGTAGCGACATACGGTGCTACTGAGACTTGCGGGGGCGTCATCTATGACGGAAGACCGCTCGAAGGTGTTTCGATTTCAATTATCGATGGCCGAATTGCCATTAAGGGCCCCCAAGTTGCATTTGGTTACCTCAACGGAGAGTTCCCGATCAAAGATGGTTGGTTTATCACCTCTGATCTCGGTGAGATTGTTGACGGAAGACTCAAAGTGCTTGGAAGAAGTGATGACCAGATAATTTCTGGTGGCGAGAAGATCTCATTAAGTGCCGTCGAGCAATTTCTCCAGAGCGAGTTCGCGAGCCCTGAGATCATCGCATTTGCTAAGGCCGATGCCGAGTGGGGCGAGAAATTGTGTATCGCAACAACCAAGGATCTCTCCTTAGAAATCCTTTCAAGTAAATTGAAAAGTAAATTCGGTGGACATGTCGCTCCAAAAGAAGTACATCGAGTTAGCGAGATCCCATACTTAGCTCTAGGTAAACCAGATAGGAAACGGTTAGCAAATGACTACGCGTGAGGAGTGGATAGCGGGAGCGCGCCCAAAGACTCTTGCTGCCGCAATTGCTCCAGTATTGGTTGGGACTGCCTTTGCTGGATATAACGCCAATGCGGTGAACTTCTTCTTAGCTTTAATCGTCGGCGTTGGCCTTCAAATTGGAGTGAATTACGCAAACGATTATTCCGATGGAATTAAGGGGACTGATAAAGAGCGGATCGGTCCGATGCGGCTCGTTGGTTCGGGAGCCGCGACTCCTGAAGCTGTAAAGCGCGCAGCTCTTATTGCCATAGCAATTGCGGCTCTTGCTGGCCTCCTATTGGCAGCGCGCTCCAATTGGATCCTCTTGGCGCTCGGCGCACTCTCGATACTCGCAGCATGGACCTACACCGGTGGACCGAAGCCCTATGGATACTTTGCACTTGGTGAAGTCTCTGTATTCATCTTCTTTGGATTGGTTGCAACTCTTGGGACCTACTTCGCTCATGTTGGTTCACTCTCATTTGAAGTACTAGTCGCATCCTTCGCGATGGGATCACTCGCTTGCGCGATCCTGGTCCTGAATAATCTTCGTGATTTAGATAAAGATAAGAACGTCGGAAAAATTACTCTGGCGGTAAAGATCGGGGATTTACAAACTCGACGCTTCTTCCAGGGACTCCTCTTTGCCCCACTAATTCTTGCTTTAGCTTTAGTTCCTACTTCCTTCTATTTTCTCCTGGCTTTCTTGGCACTTCCCCAGGTACTTAAAGTTGCTTCATCTATCAGAGCAGGCGTGAGTGGGAGCGCTCTAATCGAACTCCTTGAGCGCACTGGAAAGATTCAAATCATCTATGCGCTGGCAATATCTTTAGCATCCCTTCTCTACGCCCGCTAAACTCTGGGTCATGCTCCGCGCTGCAGTCATTGGAATCATCATCGTCACCGCGCTGACGATCTTCTCCATCATTGATTGCTCGCGCACTGAAGAGAGCCGAATTAGAAGCCTTCCTAAGTGGTCTTGGCTTGTGATCATCATCTTCGTTCCCGGAATCGGTTCGATCGCTTGGTTGATCGCAGGAAGACCTAAAGGACCGGGACGCGGTGGGCGAAAGAAGCGGAAGATCGTTCCGCCAGATGACAACCCTGATTGGTTGAAGAAGTTATAGACCGCTATATGTATGGCGGCCAGTTCCCCATACATTTATATATACGTAATTGAAAAGGTAGCTCGATCCGGCGATAAGCGATAGCCAGGCTGCTTTGCGACCTTTCCAACCAGCAGTCACGCGAGCATGTAAATAGGCGGCGTAGAGAATCCAGGTGATGAATGACCAGGTCTCTTTGGGATCCCAGCCCCAATATCTGCCCCATGCTGCTTCGGCCCATATTGCTCCCGCGATAATCGCAAAAGTCCAGAGTGGAAATACAAATGCAACCATTCGATAAGAGAGTTGATCCAAAATCTCAAGTGAAGGAAAGCGCTTAGCAAACTCGCTTCGCTCACCTTTGCGTTCGACTCGATCCAGCCAGAGATAGGTAGAAGCGACTGCATTCGAAAGTAAGAAGATTCCACCCGAAGTAACCGCAGCGGCGACGTGAATTACTAGCCAGATAGATTGAAGCGCAGGAACAAGTGGTGCACTCGGGCGATAAAGGAGAGTGACAGCAGTACCAAGAATGATTAACAACAAGAGCGCGATTGGTAGACCTAACCACCTAAGGTCATATTTCCGACCAATCAATAGATAGGCGAGTGCAAAGGTAAGCGCACCTGAGATTGAGAACTCATACATATTCCCTAGCGGCGCCCGACCTGCAGATATACCGCGTGCAACTACTCCTAGTACAAGCGCAGCTGAACCAATCAAGAAAAATACAGTTCCCACCCGATTCGATTTCACGGTACGGGAGCGATCCATAGATGCGCTAGCTCGGACTGAGAAGGCAGTCTCAAATGCATAGAAAAGAAAGGCAAAAGCGTAGGCAAAGAGCGCGACGTAGATAAGGTCATTAGAGATGTAAGCCCAGTCTCTATTTGTCACTTAGCCACCTCCGCAATCATCTTCTTAATCTCATCTTCTAGACCTGGTAGCCGGTTTAAAGCTAGCCCAGCAACTTCTAACTTTCCATCGACGGAACGGACGAAGATTCGTCGCTGTCTTATGAATAGCGAAGCCATCAAAGAAGCGATGGCAACGATACTTCCTGCCAGCGCCCATGGCTTGCCAGGATCTTTAACGACTTGAAGATTTACCCAAGGAACAGCGCCATTTAATGTGATTGTCCCCACCTCGGGAGAGCCAAATGTGTAGCTCTCACCAATCGACAAACCCCAGAGTCCGATCCGCTCCATATCTGTAGTGTCGATTCGATAGACGGATTGCGGAACCCCGCTATCCATCTTCAAATCACCTTGCCATACAGAGACAAGCAAGCGGGGATCAAGAAGATCTGGATAGGAAGAGAAGCCGCCAATTACCTCGTCACGAGCAGCGGTTGGAAAGAAAGAAGCAACGAAGCCAATCTGTGGCTCCATATCAGGAACCTTTATCGCTCCGATCGAAGAGAGATTTGCATCTTGCGGCAAGAATGGAACCGGTCCTTCGAATTTAATGTTTCCATCTTTATCTCTTACCGTGACTAGAGGAGAGAATCCATTCGCTTGGAGATAGACACGTGAATCGCCGAAAGTGAGTGGTTGATTAACGCGCACAATCTTTCGCTCTGGTTGATCCTTGGTCGATTCGGAGACAAGGGCAGTCAATTTGTAATCGAGTGGTTGACGCGTTTCTGGGTCGTACTTCGCTTCGAAGTTTGCCGCGGTCACCACAAAGGGTGGCATATTCGCAACGTTGAAGAATCTTCCTGGAGCAAGATTGTCGTAACTAGTAGGGACATTTATGAATCGTTCTCCAACGGTGACTATCGCCTCACCGCGCATCCCAAAGACAGAACTAGCTCCCACTCCCAGAAGAATCACAATTAGTGCAAGATGGAAAATCAGATTCCCCGTCTCTCGGAGATAACCCTTCTCGGCTGAGATAGCGCCATCTACTCGAGTTATTCGAAAACGATTCGCCTTGAGCCACCTTTCAGCCCCATCGAGAGTGCCATCAGACTCTTGGTGATACTCGAACTGTTTCAAGGAACTTGGTGGTGTGGCTGGCTTACTTAGAGCTTCCTTTGCGTAGTGCCAAGTTCTAGGTACGACGCAACCAATCAGCGAGATAAAGAGCAGTATGTAGATGGCTGAGAACCACGGGGATCCATAGACATCGAAGAGATAGAAGCGATCCATCCATTTGGCTGTATTTGGATCGTTCTCAAAATACTCCCGGACCTTGAGTGGAGATTGGGTGCGCTGCGGGAATAGTGAACCTGGAATCGAGGCAAGACCTAAAAGAAGTAGGAGTATCAGCGCATTGCGCATACTTGTTAACTGTCGCCATAGGTAGCGGAGTAACGAAGTGCCTTGTAGTTCGGGAGCGCTCATCTATATCACCGGAACGAAGTCAGCGATTGTTCCCCGAAGCCCTGCCATCAACGACTCCCAGATTCCAAATAGTTGCATCAATCCGATGGTTATCAAGAAGACTCCACCGATGATCGAAATCAATTTTCCACGCCGTGCAATCTTCTGTTGCAAGCTCTTTGACTTATCAATCAAAAGTGCGAAGAGAATAAATGGAAGACCTAAGCCAATACAGTATGCGAAGGAGAGAATCGCTCCCCTAAGTGCGCTTGCCTCAATAATTGAAATCGTCTGGACTGCGGCGAGCGTTGGGCCAATACATGGAGTCCAGCCAAGGCCGAACATGAAACCTAATAAGGGCGCGCTTAACAACCCGCTCTTTGCGACAAATGGAATCTTGTAGGAGCGATAGAACTTCTCCGGAAATAGAAAGATGAGTCCAAAGAGAATCGTTAACGCTCCAAGCAGTCTGGCTAAGTTCTCAGAGTTACTTATGATCCGTGAACCTAATTCACCGAAGAGAGCGCCGTAAGAGATAAAGAGAACCGAAAATCCCAATACGAATAAGGTCGCCCCAGTTAGTACTTTTCGCCTTGAGCCGGCAACTCCTCCTACATAAGCGAGGTATCCCGGAACAAGAGGAATCACACAAGGGGAAGCAAAAGAGATTAGACCGGCAAAGAGGGCGACTAGGGAGGCGAGCAAGATCCCACCATCAAAGACTTGGTCTACAAGAAAGTCGCTCATTCGTTTACAAGATCTCTTAGAAGCTCATCTAGCGTTGAGTAGGTAATCTCACCGCTAATGCGAGCTGCGACCTTTCCTTCTTTATCAATAAGCAAGGTTGTGGGTATCGCATTCACGCTTAACTGCCCAGTGAAATCCGCTAGCAAGGCATCATCGGTGATTGTTGGGTAGGTGAGACCGAAGCGCTCAACAAAGGCGCGAGCGGCAACTAGATTGTCACGAGTTAATACACCTACAAATTGGACATCGGGATGCGCCACAGAGAGATCTTGCAATGCGGGCGCTTCAGCTCTGCAAGGCGAGCACCAAGAAGCCCAGACATTCATTAACTGAACGCGTCCCTTTTCCTGCAGATAGTTTCCACCGTCAAGAAGCGGTCCCGTTATAGGAGGAGCAACTTCCCGCTCTGATCGCTCGATGATTGTGACAATTCCATTTCCTGAAATAAAGGATTGTTCATTGGGTTGAAACTCATTGCCGCCTGTAGAGCATCCGGTAAGAATCAAAACCAAAAAGAGCGGGAGAAGTCGCTTCATCTCTACTTTTTCTTCTCTGGCAAGAGATGTTTAGCTGGTTCACTATACGTAAGGCCGACAATCTTGCCTGAGGCATCGAAGTGAAGACTCGTGACCGACGCTAGAGAACACTGTCGCTTACGGGGATCATGAAGAAATGGTCTACCTTCAACCGAAGAGCGGAGAATCCAAATCGGAAGTTGATGAGATACAACGAGCGCATCTTTTCCGCCAGCTGATATTCGAGCATGTTCGACCGCTGCCTTCATTCGCGCAATCTGCTCTTTGTATGGCTCACCCCACGATGGGCGCCATGGATTCCAGAGATGACGCCAAGCTCCCGGGCGCTTTAAAACTCCATCGCCTACAGCGAATGGTTTTCCTTCAAAGATATTGGCCGCTTCAATTAGTCGATCATCGGTTTGAATCTCTAACTTATGAAGTGAAGCAATAGGAGATGCTGTCTGTTGTGCTCGCTCTAGCGGTGATGCATGAATCGCACCTAACGATAATTCTTTCGACCAATTTGCGACGGCTTCGGCCATCTCAATCCCACGTTCTGAGAGGCGCCAACCTGGTTGACGACCGTAAAGGATGCTCTCGGGATTATGAACCTCGCCATGGCGAACAACATGAACTGTCGATGAAATCGCGCTCGCCTCACTCATGCGGGAAAGCATAAACGAGAAGGCTGAAGGCTATTTCGTTACTGTTCCCACATGCCACGCATCGCTTTCTTTGATGTAGATAACACTCTCACGCGTGGATCGACTCTCTATTTCCTAGGTCGCGGAATGTACAACCGAGGTTTTTTTACAAAGAGAGATATTGGAGCATGGGTTCTTGCCAATATCCGTTTCCGGATGACCGGAACCGAGAAATCCGAAGTCATAGCTCGTTTTCAGAAATCAGCAACTGATTTCATCGCTGGCCATAAAGTTGATGAGATAAAAATTATTGGAGAAGAGATCTACGCCGAGTTTGTATCTCCATCTCTCTGGGATGGGACTATGGCTCTGGCCAAGAAACATCTTGATGCTGGCGATGAAGTCTGGTTGGTGACTGCAACTCCACAGGATTTTGCCGAACTGATTGCTCACAAACTTGGCTTTACTGGAGCGCTCGGTACTCGCGCTGAAACTAAAGATGGTAAGTACACGGGTAACTTGATTGGAAACCTGTTACACGGAAAAGAGAAAGCGCATGCTGTTTTAGATTTAGTTAATTCTCGAAAGATCGATATCAAAGATTGTTTCGCTTACTCTGATTCACATAATGATCTTCCACTGCTGGAGACTGTTGGTCATCCAAATGCGATAAATCCAGATGCAAAACTTCGAATTATCTCATTCTCTTCTGGTTGGCCGGTACACGATTTCCGCCGGCTCCGTTGGTTAAATCGTTTCATCGGTCCACTAGTTAGTCGTCTTGCAGGATTCTGGACTTATCTCACAGCGCGCAACAAATAGCGGTAGCGTTAGCCCCTTATGTCACTTGCTGACTCGGTGCGCTCAAATTTAGGTCCGACCTTTGCTGATGACTTGCGCGCCCGAAGCGATGAGGAACTTGCTGAGCTATTCAAGGCGCGTCCAGACTTAATCAATCCAATTCCAGCTGACTTAACAACGCTCGCATCACGAGCGACCTCTGCACCTAGTTTGATTCGAGCAATCGAGGGCCTAAATCAATGGCAAATTCAGGTTCTTGAGGCCGCCTCCCTCTTTGAAGATTCATTTACAGCTAGTGAGATCGCTGAGATGACTACAAAAGAAGCAAGTGCTGTTCTCTCTCAATTGGTAACGCTTGGACTTCTTTACAAAGATTCAAAGAAGTTTCGGATTCCTCGCGCTGTGCGAGACATATTGGGTGAATATGTAGGTGGCTTAGGGCCAAGCATCGCGCAAGAGATAGATTTCAAAGCTTTGGCGAAAGCCCCGAGCGGAGCCGTTGAATTATTGGAGCGTCTCATGTGGGGGCCGCCTCGTGGCGAATTAGGTGATGTCCATAAAAAAGGCGGAGCCATCGAGTGGTTACTCAAGAATCGATTCTTAATTCCTGTTGATTCAAAGACCGTTCTTCTTCCTAGAGAGGTTGCACTACATCTGCGAGGCGGAAAACTCCATAGAAAATATTTAGTAGAGGCGCCGGAGCTAACTGGAAAACCTGTAACAACTTCGGAATCAGATCGTGCAGCCGTCGCATCGATTTCTACATTGCTCCGCCTTGTGAGTGAGCTCTTGAATTTCTGGGCTGAAGAGACTCCGACTGCGCTGCAATCTGGTGGCCTTGGCGTAAGAGATCTGAAGAAAGCCTCAGAACATCTTGGGGTTGAAGAGGTATTCACTGCATTTATCGCAGAATTGGCCTACCAGATCGGAATACTGAGTATCGAAGCTGATGGAAGAATCTTGCCTAACGCTAATTTTGATATCTTCCAAACCAAGAATTTTGAAGAACAATGGCGCGAATTAACCTCTAATTGGCTAGTAAGTTCACGGGTAAGTGGACTTATCGGAAGAGTTGAATCTCGGAATGTAACTGCGCTAGGCAGCGAGTTAGACCGCGCTAACGCTGCTCGAATCCGTCGCATAATCCTCGGTGCGCTGAAGCTGGGAATTTCACCGAGCCTCGAATCAATTACTGAAACCGCGCGTTGGCATTACCCACATCGTCGCGCTCTAACCATCAACACTGAGAGTATCGGTTGGACGATCCGTGAAGCCGAGTGGCTCGGCATTACTGGCGCTGGTGCGCTCTCGACCTTTGGAAAGAAGTTTCGCGATGGCGAGAAGAGATTAGGTATTGATGCTGCCCTACCCGCGCCCGTTGATCACATTCTCATCCAAGGCGATAACACCGCAATCGCACCCGGGCCACTAACCGTCGAAATCTCTCGACATCTCTCAACCTTCGCAGATATCGAAAGTCGCGGTGGAGCCACCGTTTATCGCTTCTCGGAAAACTCTTTAAGGCGGGGGCTTGATCATGGGCATACTGGCGAAGAAATTAGAAATTTCTTACGAGAGATCTCAAAGACTCCGGTTCCTCAACCACTTGATTACTTGATCTCTGACGTCGCCAAGAAACATGGGCGCCTTCGAGTTGGCTATGCGAACTGTTACATCCGATGTGATGATGAGGCCATTATCGCTGCAATCTTGAAGGATAAGAATTTGGAGCACTTACGTCTAAGGCAGATTGCACCACAAGTTCTTATTGGTGATGCCGAAAGTTCGGAGATGATGGATGAATTGAGAGAGGCTGGTTACTTTCCTTCCGGCGAGAATGGTCAAGGCGCTGTAATCCAAGTTCCCGTCTCTCATCGTGCAAAGTCCAAGCCAAAACCGCCTCGAATCACGGGTGAAGTTTCTGCCCCAAGTGATGACATCCTTAAAGTAGCTATAAGGACTCTTCGAACCGGCGAGAAGAGCGCACCTAAGCGCGCTGCTGGTGAGCTGCCTCGATCAAGTTCTAGTGAGACTCTCGATCTCCTTAATGAATATCTTGGTAAAGGAGTTGCTCTCCGTATTGGCTATGCCGATACGAATGGCGCCGTCTCCCTTCGCATTATCGACCCGCTCTCTATATCTCTGGGAACCTTGATAGCCAAAGATCACTTAACTAATGGGATAACCCCGTTTAAGATCGCACGTATCACGGGAGTTACGAGAGCATGAACCTACGGCAGACTAGCCCCATGAAGGATGCGATGCTTGAGGACCTGAGAGCGCTCGTTGAGTGCGAGAGTCCCACAGAAGATCTCGCAGCCTGCCGAAGAGTTGTTGAACTCGCTGCAGAAATCTCAAAGCGCGTAACTGGAGCGAAAGGTGATGTTGTAGAAGAGAGTGGTCGCCCAGTCTTCTGGTTAGGAAGTAAGTCCCCGAAAGTTGTTCTATTGGCTCACCTAGATACGGTCTGGCCAGTCGGATCCTTTACGCCTTCTTGGAAGGTTGAAGGAGATTTTGCTCGTGGCCCTGGCTGTTACGACATGAAAGCCGGATTTATTCAAGCTCTCTATGCAATGCAGGAACTAGATAGAAACCAAGTTGCACTAATTGCAACTACTGATGAGGAGACTGGTTCTTTAACATCAAGAGCTTTGATTGAGCGCGTAAGTAAAGGTGCAAAAGCCGTGCTTGTTTTGGAATCAGCGATAGATGGGAAGGTAAAGATCGGCCGCAAAGGCACATCGATGTACACGATAACCCTCCACGGACGAGCTGCTCACGCTGGCCTCGAGCCTGAAAAGGGAATCAATGCCACTATTGAAATGGCAAAAATCGTTGAAAAGCTAATTGCGCTTGAGAATTCAGAGCTCGGGACTTCAGTTGTCCCAACAGTCCTTAAATCAGGAACCACCACGAATACTGTTCCGGCCTTGGCGACTCTTGATGTCGATTCGCGTTCCTTCTCCATGGCAGAAATGGAACGAGTAAAGATGGCGATATATTCACTCAAGCCAGAACACGAAGGCGCTCGTATCGAAGTAAGCGGCGGAATAAATCGCCCACCACTTGAAAAAAGCGCTACCCAATCACTCTATGAAAAGTTAGAAACTGTTGCGAGCGAATTAGGAATGGGACCCATCGGTTCAGCCATTGTTGGTGGCGCTAGCGATGGAAACTTCGCCGGCATTCATACAGAAGTTTTGGATGGACTCGGAGCTGTTGGAAGTGGCGCACATGCACTTACTGAAAACATTTCTATAAATGATCTTGAGCCTAGATCTAAACTTCTAGCGGCACTCACAAGAGCGATACTTTCATGAGCGATGGTCCGCTAATTGTCCAGAGCGACAAGACCCTTCTCTTAGATATTGATCATCCGCTCTCAACAGAGTGCCGGAGAGCGATTGCTCCATTCGCTGAGCTTGAGAAATCTCCAGAACACATTCATACCTACCGACTAACTTCACTCGGTCTTTGGAATGCGAGAGCGGCTGGTCATGACGCCGAGCAGGTAATTGATACTCTCTTAAAGTTCTCTCGCTACGCAGTTCCTAATGCGCTACTTCTTGATGTCGCGGAAACTATGGGTCGTTACGGGCGACTTCGCTTGGAGTCACATCCTGTTCATGGATTAATCCTGATCTCAAATGATGCCGCTGTTCTTCAGGAAGTGATCCGCGCGAAGAAAGTGGCACCACTTCTTGGAGCCAAGATTGATGATGAAACGATCACCGTTCACCCAAGCCAGCGTGGCCATCTAAAACAGGCCCTTTTAAGGCTCGGTTGGCCGGCTGAGGATTTCGCTGGGTATGTAGATGGCCAATCCCATGCCATCTCACTTAAAGAAGATGGTTGGAAGTTGCGCGATTACCAACGTCTTGCTGCAGAAGGATTCTGGCACGGTGGATCGGGCGTCGTGGTTCTGCCATGTGGCGCTGGAAAGACTCTGGTTGGCGCAGCCGCTATGGCTCATGCTCAAGCTACAACCTTGATTCTTGTTACTAATACTGTCGCTGCGCGCCAATGGCGAGATGAACTTCTACGTCGCACATCCTTGAATGAGGATGAGATAGGTGAATATTCGGGAGCAAAGAAAGAGATTCGCCCGGTAACAATTGCCACATATCAAGTTATGACAACGAGGAAGAACGGTGTCTATTCACACCTAGATCTCTTCGATTCCCATGATTGGGGATTGATTATTTATGACGAGGTCCACCTGCTTCCAGCGCCGATATTCCGATTCACTGCTGATATTCAATCGCGCCGTCGTCTTGGTTTAACGGCAACACTTGTTCGTGAAGATGGGATGGAAGGTGAAGTCTTCTCGCTAATTGGCCCCAAGAGATTCGATGTCCCCTGGAAAGAAATTGAGGCACAGGGCTATATCGCTCCTGCAGATTGCGTTGAAGTTCGAGTAACTCTTACTGACCACGAACGACTCACTTATGCGACTGCAGAACAAGAAGATAAGTATCGCTCTTGTTCGACTACAGCCACAAAGAAAAATGTAGTGATCGCGCTGGCTAAGCAGCATGCTTCTGACCAAACTTTGATAATCGGCCAATACATCAATCAGATTGATGAGATTGCAGCCGAGTTGGGGGTCCCAATAATCAAAGGTGAAACCCCAATCAAGGACAGGGAGAGCCTTTTTGCCCAATTCCGAAGCGGAGAATTGAAGTGTCTTGTGGTCTCAAAGGTCGCTAATTTCTCCATCGATCTACCTGAAGCGTCTATTGCGATCCAGGTTTCGGGAACTTTCGGCTCACGCCAGGAAGAGGCGCAACGCCTCGGTCGAATTCTCCGGCCCAAGGCTGATGGCCGCACGGCCCGTTTCTATTCGGTGGTCGCTCGAGACACTATCGATCAAGATTTTGCACAGAATCGCCAGAGATTCCTGGCTGAGCAGGGATATTCATATCGCATCATCGATGCCGATGAAGTTTTGCCTCGTTAATTCGAAGATCTAATTACTTAATTCTTGGGAACGATCTCTTGCTGCTTTCATAGCCTCATAAACAATTTCATTCCACGCTTTAGAATCAAAGAGAGATAGCGCCGCCGCGGTAGTCCCATTTGGACTTGTTACGTTCTCGCGAAGCGTCCTTGCATCTTTGCCAGACTCTACGACCATTTTTGCAGCGCCGACAAGTGTTTGAGTCACAAGAATTTTCGCATCTTCCTCTTTTAAACCTAACCGCTTAGCCGCATCAATCATCGCCTCAACAAACCCAAAAAAGTATGCTGGTCCTGAACCGCTTGTCGCGGTAACCGCATCCATCAAACTCTCATCAATCACCAAAGTAGAGCCCGATTTAGCCAGTAATGAATCGGTCCACTCAACATCCTCTTCTGTTGCACTCTTGCCTTTTGAGATAACCGACATGCCTTCACCCATAAGAATTGGTGTATTAGGCATAACTCGTACCACTCGAGCTTTCGAGCCTACAAGCTCCTCGATTCGTGAACTCTTTACACCTGCTAGAAGCGAGACCAAAAGAGTCCCATCGCGCATCTCTGGACTTATCTCATCTAACGTCTTATCTAGATCTTGTGGTTTGACTGCCAAAAGAATGAATTGGGAGCTCTCGATTGAGCCGCTTGAAACTCCATATTTTTCGACTAGTTCCTTCTGGCGCTCAATTCGCTTCTCTCTTATCGTGATATCGGGACTCTTGAAACCAATTCGTTGGAGCGCGTGAATCATCGCCTCGCCCATAACTCCGGCGCCAATAATCGCTACCTTAGAAGTATCCATAGGAGCCATATGACAAGGCTACCTCTCTATCCGTATCCTCAGCCTCTTATGGCTGAGATCGATGCAAACTTCCCCCGAGATTGGTTTGAATTTCCCGACCCGTTAAATCCAAAGCAGGTTTTCAAATGCGACCTAACTTGGTTGACCTCAAATTGGAACTGCATCTTCGGATCCGGTTGTAAAGGCATAGATAAAAACCTTGCAGATCATGGATGTTGCTCTGATGGTGCCTACTACAACGGCAAGGATGATGAGCAGCGTGTAACCAAAGCTGCCAAGCGCCTCACCAAAGATATTTGGCAAAACTATGAGGTTGCTCGTGAGGGTAAATCAAAGAGTAAGAAGATGTTGGCCATAAGTGAGGTTGGATTAGATAAAGAGAGAAAGACTCGAAAAGTGAAGAAGAGTTGTATTTTCTTCAACGAGAAGTCCTTTAGTGAAGAGTATTTTGGTTGCGCACTCCACCATCTAGCTAATAGAGAAGATGTTCACTATCTGGAGACAAAGCCAGATATATGTTGGCAATTACCCTTGCGCCGCTCTTGGGAGACTCGTGAAATTGGCGATAACAAATATAGCGTTGTAGTTATTGGCGAATATACGAGAGAGGCTTGGGGCGCTGGTGGCGCGGACTTAGATTGGTACTGCACGTCCAACACTGAAGCGCACACGGCTGCTAATCCGGTTTACATCACAAACAAAACTGAATTAATCGCACTGATGAATGAACCTGCATATGAGATTCTAAAGGCGAAATGTGATTCGCTTAGAAAGTCACTCCCGCTTTTTGTGATCCATCCAGCTTCGCGCTAACGACGTCGCTTTGATCTTGGTGGAATCACGCGATCCAAAAGTTCTTCGGCAACCAACGTTATGTCACCTTTAGCTCGAGTCAGATTCGCTTCAAATGCCTTCAGGAATTCATTAATTGCAGGTTCGGATATGACACCAACTAGCGGCCCATACTTATCTTTGAATAAATTATTCGCAACCCTACTTACGGCCTGTGCCAATTCCGCACGAGCCTCATCGAGGCTGGGCTCAGGGCGAGCACCACTTGTAACTCCGGATGATGGTTCCTCACGCATAGCGCGCATGTAGGTCTCCCGAGAATTTGCTGTGCTCATGATGCCCAATCCTCTCAGAGCACTAGCATGAGTGCCATGCGAGCTGGGATCAAAGGGAAATCGCAAGGATTACTTGCGGGTCTTCTCTCTTTAGTCATATCGCTCACAGTGCTCGTACCAGTAGAAGCGAATGCGCTCACTTTCAATTCTGCGCCAGCTAAGTTTTGGGGCCACATATATGCAAGTCAAGGTTCTGGAGAGCTAATTGGGTCAAACCCAACTTCTACAAATCTAGAGGGTGACGTTAAATCTGAATGGCGCGTTACTTACAACGAATTCCCAGCAGAAGCAAAAGCAGCGGTGCAATTTGCAGTTGATATTTGGTCGCGCAATTTCGAGTCTGAAGTTCCAATCAGTGTTGAAGCTAATTGGGAGACTAATCCAGATAACAGAGTTTTGGGTTCGGCACGTCCTGGTTACTACTTCAATGATTTTCCTGGTGCACCTGACTCCGATCTTTGGTACCCCTCTGCCCTTGCTAACACACTTGCAAAGCGCGATCTTGATCCGAGGCAGAAAGAAATCTTTTTGAGCGTCAACTCGACTCCTCTCTGGTACACAGGAACAGATGGAAAACCGACGCCTAGAAGCTACGACTTAGTATCTGTAGTGCTTCACGAAATTGCCCACGGCCTTGGCTTTTTATCCAATGCTGAATATGACCGCTTTTTTGGGACCGGCTACATGTTCCAGCCGACTCCATTTGATGCATATGTTCAACTTCCAGATGGCAGGACTTTCACTGATTTTTGTTCGCGCTCCTCGGATCTTGGTAAAGCCATGCTTGGACCACTCTTTTGGTCAGGTGAATCCGGGATCGCAGCAAACAACGGAGTAAAGCCAAAGCTCTACACCCCTTCGCCTTATCAAGAGGGCTCCTCAGTAACTCATCTAGATGAGGAAACTTTCGCCAATTCACTAAACAACTCGGCAATGACACCTAATCTCGAACCAGGTGAAGTTTTTAGAACTCCAGGGCCAATAGCGCTAGGAATGATAAGTGACATGCTGCGAACTCCCCCAAAGAGGAGCGCAACCGAGCTGCCCGCCAAACCAGTGAATGTCCGCGCTCTGATTGGAGACCGTTACGCACTTCTGAAATTTGATTCACCAAACTGCAGTCGAGTGGACCGTATCAAGAGTTACACAGTAACAATCTCGCCAGGCGGTGAAAGTAGAACGTTCGACTCTAGCCCGATAAGGATTGGTGGGCTCAAGAATGGGAGAAGCTACAAATTCACGATAGTGGCTGAAAACGAAAAAGGTGTCTCCGAGCCTGTTGAAAGTAATTCAGTCAGACCACAAAAATCTGGAACTTTAACAACGGTGGACCCTTTTTCACGCGTTTCGTATCTATCAGGAGTAACTTTTCGCGGAAATCCAACGTTAGTTTATGGTGACGAAGCAACTAGAAGCCTAAAGGTTGCTACCTATACCAATAAAAGATGGCGTATTTCTACCGCACGTAAAGGTGTTGATGTCGGAGCTATCTCTCTTTGCAAGAGTGGGAGTGGAGCAAAAGAGACGCTTCATGTCTTCTACGGAGAAACTACTCGACAGGATCTAATCCATTCGTCTCTCCGGTCTGGAAAGTGGAGCCATGAGACTGTCGATGGAAATGGTGATGATGTACAGGATTACCGCGAGGAGCTAAGAAGGAAGACGGCATCGGATGTCAGTGTTTCAAATGCGTGTGTTGTGACACCTCAAGCTCTCCAAGTCTTCTACCGGGATGAGTCACAAGGAATCCTTCTCGGAGCTGTCAAAACATCTAATGGCTGGGTATATGAAATTGTCGATGGTGATAAGAGTTCCGACGGTCGAACCACGGGCGACGTTGCGTTTCATCTATCCGCGACATCTGAAAAAAACTCCATCTATATACTTTATGACTCAGTACTAACAATCAACTCAAATCGAGATACAACCTCTGGCGAAGTTCGATTAGCTAC
>DAIOSM010000008.1:17164-28597 GCA_036752585.1 Candidatus Nanopelagicaceae bacterium | reverse complement strand
CGCGGACGTCGCGTCGTAAACATCGTACCGGTTTCGTAACACACGGACTTTAAGAGGAACGGGTCCGTCGCGACGGGCCCGTTTTTCATTTTCTAAGGAGAGGAGCGTCATGGCTACATTTGTAGATCGTGTAACGCTTCATGCTGCCGCAGGCAAAGGTGGCGATGGCTGTGTCTCTGTGCATCGGGAGAAATTCGTTCCACTTGGCGGACCAGATGGTGGAAGCGGTGGCCGTGGTGGAGATGTGATCCTTGTTGTTGATCCGGATGTAACAACGCTTCTCGATTTCCATCATTCTCCGCACCGAAGTGCAACATCAGGCCGTCAAGGTCATGGAGCGCTCAAGAATGGTCCCGATGGGGAAGATCTAATTCTTGGCGTACCAAATGGAACCGTTGTCCTTACAAAAGATGGGCGAGTACTCGCAGATCTAGTTGGAATCGGAACGCGATTTGTCGCAGCAAAAGGTGGACAAGGTGGATTAGGAAATGCTGCGCTCTCATCTTCGCGGCGTCGCGCACCAGGCTTCGCACTTCTCGGCGAACCAGGGGAGAAGCGCACACTTGTTTTGGAGCTGAAATCAGTCGCAGATATCGGTTTGATTGGCTTTCCTAGCGCCGGAAAATCTTCCTTGATTGCCGCTATTTCAGCAGCCCGTCCCAAAATCGCTGATTATCCATTTACGACTCTCGTTCCAAACCTCGGCGTAGTACAAGCAGGCGATGCGAGATTCACAGTCGCTGATGTCCCAGGGTTAATTCCTGGCGCATCGGAAGGAAAAGGATTAGGTCTTGAATTCCTCCGCCATGTTGAGCGTTGCGCAGCTCTCGTGCATGTCCTTGATTGCGGATCACTTGAAACTCAGCGTGATCCGCTCAAAGATTTTGAGATTATCGAAGCTGAATTGAAGAACTATTCGGCCGACCTAAGCGATCGTCCTCGAATCATTGCTTTGAATAAAGTTGATCTCCCTGATGGTGCAGCGATAGCCGACATGGTTGCTCCGATATTCCAAGAGCGCGGCTTCGAGGTCTACAAGATCTCGGCCGCTGCCCGTATTGGTCTTCAAGAGTTGCTTTATGCAATGGCACGTACTGTGACTGAATACCGCTCTCGCCAATCACTTGATGAGAAGACTCGTATCGTGCTGCGACCAACTCCAGTAGACGATCGTGGCTTTAAAGTAGTTGCCAACGAGGATGGTTCATTCACTGTCACAGGTACAAAGCCAGAGCGTTGGGTTCACCAGACTAATTTTGCGAATGCGGAAGCTATCGGATACCTCGCAGATCGATTGGCGAGCCTCGGCGTAGAGCGCGAACTATTCAAACTAGGCGCCAAAGCTGGTGATGAGGTACGTATCGGTAGTGATGAAGATGCAGTTGTATTTGATTGGGAGCCGACTATCGAAGCAGGAGCCGAACTACTTGCTGGACCGCGCGGCGATGATCTACGAATCCCAAGAGGCTGGGAGAAATTCGATGAAGAAGCAATCGATCAACTCGATGATGAAGAGTTAGCCCAGCAATGGGAGTACCAAGTAGCTGATCCGACCACACCAAGAATTGAAGGTGACTCAAAGTGAGCGAGCGCGAAGAGTTGCGTTCTCCTAGAAGAGTCGTCTTAAAGATTGGCTCATCATCTTTGACAGGCGCTGATGCGGCCGGACTGAGATCAGATGCGGTAGATGCTCTCGTTGATGTCGTCGCATCCCTAAAGAAATCAGGTTCAGAAGTCGTGATTGTTTCATCCGGCGCTATTGCAGCCGGATTGGCCCCATTGGGACTTACCTCAAGGCCTAAGGATCTTGCCACTCAACAAGCTGCCGCTTCAGTAGGTCAAGGATTATTGGTCCATAGGTATACCGAATCGCTTGCACGTTACTCGATCGTCGGATCTCAAGTTCTTCTTACTATCGATGATGTAGTGCGCCGTTCGCACTATCAGAATGCCCAACGCACTCTCACTAAGTTACTTCAATTGGGAGTCGTCCCAATCATCAATGAGAATGACTCGGTTGGAACCCAAGAGATTCGCTTTGGCGATAACGACCGAATTGCCGCTCTAGTTTCACATTTGATTGGCGCTGATCTTCTAATTCTTATCACTGATGTCGATGCACTCTATGACGCGCCCCCAACTCAACCTGGCGCAAGAGCGATTTACGAAGTGGAAGATGTGACTTCATTAGCTGGTACTGAGATTGGAGGCGCTGGTTCCAAGGTGGGAAGTGGTGGAATGGTCACTAAAATCGAGGCCGCTCGAATCGCCACCGGTGCCGGTATTCCACTGCTACTTACTTCACTTTCAAATGTAGCTAGAGCCATGCAGGGAGAGAAGGTCGGAACTCTCTTCAAAGCGGTTCGTGAAAGACAACCTTCACGCCTACTCTGGTTGGCGCATGCTGCTACTCCTCATGGAAAATTACATGTCGATGAAGGAGCAGCAAAGGCGCTTCGCGAGAGAGGGGTATCGCTTCTTCCAGCTGGCACCACCAAGGTTGTCGGAGATTTCAGCGCGGGAGATACCGTTGAAATCATTGCTCCTGATGGTTCGGTGATTGCACGAGGCCTGGTTGGATTCGACTCAACCGAAATTCCCGCGATGTTGGGACGTTCCACTAAAGAGCTAGGAATTGAACTGGGTCCTGAATTTGAGAGAGAGCTCGTTCACCGAGATGATTTGGTATTGCTATGAATAACGACGAATTGATCTCCCAACTTTCAGATACTGCTAGAAAAGCAGCCCAGCCTTTACGCGCTAGCTCTTACCAATCGAGACAGAAAGCTCTGCTCGCTATCGCTGAGGAATTGGATAAATCAAGGGCTGAGATTCTTGCTGCGAATCGGGAGGATGTCGATCGTGAACGTACAGCTGGACTAGCTGAGTCACTCATCGACCGCCTCCTTCTGAATGATTCACGAATTGATGGGATTATCGGAGGAATCAAGAAAGTAGTTGCACTCTCAGATCCGCTCGGAAGGATCATTAACTCGAGAAGGTTAGAGAATGGCTTGGAGTTAACCCAGGTAAGCGTTCCTTTCGGTGTGATTGGCATGATCTATGAGGCGAGGCCGAATGTAACTGTCGACGCAGCGGTCATACTTTTGATGTCCGGAAATGCATCGCTGATGCGTGGCTCATCCACCGCTCGAAAGAGCAACGAGGTTTTAATCAATGTTATTAAGAAGGCTTTGGCTAAGAGTGAGATTTCGCCCGATGTGATTCAACTTGTCCCTTCAGATGATCGTGACACAGTTAGAGCTTTACTTCATGCACGAGGGAAGGTAGATCTAGTTATCCCGAGAGGTTCAGCTTCGTTGATCCGTACCGTCGTAGATGAAGCTCTCGTTCCTACCATTGAAACTGGAGCGGGTGTCTGCCACGTTTTCGTGGATAAGGATGCTGATCTCGAAAAGGCGCTCCCTATCGTTCTTAACGCAAAGACTCATCGTCCATCTGTCTGCAATGCAGCTGAAACGCTCTTGGTTCACGAGTCGATTGCTGAAAGATTCCTCCCACTTGCCCTTAAGTCATTGGATGATTCGAAAGTCAAGCTGCACTGTGATTCAAAAGCTATGAAAGTAGCGAAGGAACTAGGCATCAATGCAGCCGAAGCTCTTGAGAGTAACTGGTCGACTGAGTACGGGGTATTAGAGATGAATGTCGGCGTCGTCTCCGATGTTGATGCAGCCATGGATCACATAAATAAGTACGGAACTCAACATACCGAGGCGATTGTCACTGAGAATCAAGCCACAGCAAATCGTTTCATCGCACTCTCAGACTGCGCAGCCGTCATGGTTAATGCCTCAACCCGTTTTACCGATGGCGAAGAGATGGGATTTGGAGCTGAGATTGGGATCTCAAATCAGAAACTGCACGCGAGAGGACCGATGGGATTGGATCAGATGACCACCACTACCTGGATCGTCAGAGGGAGTGGACAAATCCGAAAGTAATTTCGGTAAGGTGACCTCCATGTCGAAGATTTCTCGTGAAGATGTTGCAAATCTCGCTCGATTAGCGCGTATCGAAATGACAGCCGAAGAGCTTGATCATCTCTCTACCGAGTTATCGGTAATCCTCGATGCAGTTGCTCGAGTACAAGAAGTCGCCGAGAAAGATGTTCCGCCAACATCGCATCCACTACCCATCACCAATGTCTTCCGCGCCGATGAAAATCGTCCAAGTCTCACCCCAGAACAGGCTCTCTCTGGAGCGCCTGCACAGGAAGAACAACGCTTCAAGGTCCCCCAGATTCTTGGTGAAGAATGATCTTCGAAAAGAGCGCAACAGAGATGGCTGCTGCCCTTGATAAGGGCGAGATAAGCGCAGTCGAGCTTACGAAGGCGCATTTAGATCGTATTGCTGAAGTCGATGGCGATGTTAAAGCCTTTCTCTTTGTAGATCATGATGGGGCCCTCGCTCAAGCAAAAGATGTAGATCAGCGAAGAAAGTCAGGCGAGAAGTTGTCGCCATTAGCTGGTGTCCCACTCGCGCTTAAGGATGTTTTGGTTCAAGAAGGTGTGCCGACTACTTGTGGCTCAAAGATGCTTGAAGGTTGGCGTCCACCTTATGACGCCACTGTGGTCTCGAGATTAAAAGCTGCCGGAGTCATCATTCTTGGAAAGACCAATATGGATGAATTCGCGATGGGTTCATCAACAGAAAACTCTGCTTATTTTCCAACACACAATCCATGGGATCTAACGCGAATTCCTGGCGGATCTGGTGGTGGCTCTTCTGCGTCACTAGCCGCATTCGAAGCTCCTCTCGCAATCGGAACTGATACTGGAGGTTCTATCCGCCAGCCAGCAGCTGTTACCGGAACTGTCGGGGTAAAGCCCACCTACGGTGGCGTATCTCGATATGGACTAGTTGCTTTCTCATCTTCACTCGATCAAGCAGGTCCATGCGCAAGAACGGTATTAGATGCTGCATATCTCCATGAAGTGATCGGCGGTTACGATCCCATGGATTCAACTTCAATCAACGCCCCAATCCCGCCAGTCGTAGAAGCCGCAAAGAGCGCTTCAGTGAAAGGGATGAAGATCGGTGTTATCAAAGAACTTCAAGGTGATGGTTATCAAGCTGGAGTTCTAAAGCGCTTTAACGAAGCTCTTGAAGAGTTATCTAA
This sequence comes from Candidatus Nanopelagicaceae bacterium, assembly GCA_036752585.1. Lineage (GTDB taxonomy): Bacteria > Actinomycetota > Actinomycetes > Nanopelagicales > Nanopelagicaceae > MAG-120802. Next base: position 23,457 of record DAIOSM010000008.1, on the reverse strand, counting down.
GTTAGGTGCTGAGATTGTAGAAGTGTCTTGTCCGCATTTTGATTACGCGCTAGCGGCTTACTACCTGATTGCGCCGAGTGAATGCTCATCAAACCTCGCTCGTTTTGATGCGATGCGTTATGGAATCCGTGTCGGTGAAGGTTCTGCTGAAGAGGTGATGAATGCAACTCGCGAAGTTGGCTTTGGTAAAGAGGTTAAGCGACGCATCATCCTCGGAACCTACGCGCTCTCAAGCGGCTATTACGATGCCTATTACGGAAGTGCTCAGAAGGTTCGAACTCTGATTTCCCGCGATTTCGAGAGTGCGTTTGCAAAGGCCGATGTCCTAGTTTCGCCAACTGCGCCGACAACAGCATTCAAAATCGGCGAGAAATCAAATGATCCAATTGCGATGTATCTAAACGATATCGCCACAATCCCTACCAATCTTGCTGGAGTATGTGGGATCTCAGTTCCCTCGGGACTTGCTGATGAAGATGGACTTCCTGCTGGATTCCAGATCATGGCTGGCGCCATGAAAGATGATCGCCTTTATCAAGTAGGTGGCGCTCTTGAAGCAGCTTTGAATTCAAAGTGGGGCGCACCGATTCTCTCTAAGGCTCCGAAGTTAGGTGCGAAGTAATGGCGCTCTCTTATGAGAAGGTGATTGAGAAGTACGAACCAGTCCTTGGCCTAGAGGTTCACGTAGAACTTGGAACTAAATCAAAGATGTTCTGTGGCTGCAGCACTGAATTTGGCGCTGCTCCAAACACTCAAGTCTGCCCAGTTTGCCTCGGGCTTCCTGGAGCTCTGCCAGTCGTAAATGGAAAGGCGATCGAGTACACCATCGCAATCGGTCTAGCACTTAATTGCTCAATCGCACCATTCTCCCGATTCGCTCGAAAGAATTACTTCTATCCAGATATGCCGAAGAACTTTCAGACCTCTCAGTATGACGAACCAATCTGCTTTGGCGGATTCCTTGATGTGAAGATCGATACTGAAGATGGACCAAAGGAATATCGAGTAGAGATCGAGAGAGTCCACATGGAAGAGGACACTGGAAAGTCCCTTCACATGGGTGGCGCTACTGGTCGTATCCATGGAGCGGATTACTCACTCCTTGATTACAACCGAGCAGGAATCCCACTCGTCGAGATCGTCACCAAACCGATTACTGGAACAGGAAAGTACGCACCAGAAGTAGCGCGTGCATATGTATCTGAGCTTCGTGACATCCTCCGCTCACTCGGTGTTAGCGATGTGAAAATGGAACAAGGTTCCCTCCGGTGCGATGCAAATGTCTCGCTCCGATTGATTGGAGCTGAGAAGCTAGGAACGCGAAGTGAGACGAAGAATGTGAACTCACTTAGAAGCGTGGAGCGAGCTGTTCGAAGCGAGATGATTCGACATGCAGGAATCTTGGATAAGGGTGAGCGCGTCATCCAAGAGACTCGACATTTCCACGAAGACACTGGCGAGACAACTCCCGGTCGCTCTAAAGAGCAGGCCGAGGATTATCGATACTTCCCCGAACCTGATCTAGTTCCAGTCGCGCCTGCGCAAGATTGGATCGAGAGAATTCGCACAACCCTCCCTGAAAAACCCTCTGTTAGAAGGAAGCGGCTCCAGGATGAGTGGCAGGTCCCCGATAAAGAGATGGCTGCGATGATCAACGCAGATGTCTTGGATCAAGTCGAAGAGACCGTGAAATTAGGTTCGGATCCAACCCGCGCACGGAGCTGGTGGCTCGGAGAGATTGCGCGCTTAGCAAATGAGCGCGAAGTGCCAGCCGCGACTCTTCCTATAACTCCTAACGATGTAGCTGAAATCGTTTCTCTAATCGTTAAAGGTGAATTAACTGACAAGTTAGCGCGTCAAGTTGTTGAAGGTGTAATCAATAATGAAGGAAGACCTAGCGAGATAATCGAGAAGCGTGGCATAAAGGTTGTCTCAGATGACTCGGCGTTACTACAAGCGATTGAGAAAGCGATTACGGCACAACCAGATGTTGCTGAGAAAGTCCGCAATGGCCACATTCCTGCTGCCGGCGCGCTGATTGGCGCAGTCATGAAAGAGACAAAAGGTCAGGCTGATGCCGCTAAAGTAAGAGAGTTGCTACTTAAACATTTAGGACAAGGTTGAGATTATGAGTAAGAATCCGATGAAACCACGTTCATATCTTGTTACTGATGGTTTAGAGCGAGCCCCGGCACGCGGAATGCTTCGCGCGGTTGGTATGACTGATGCTGATTGGGAGAAGCCTCAGATCGGAATAGCTTCATCGTGGAACGAAGTCACACCATGCAACCTCTCCTTAGATAGATTGGCTAAAGCCTCCAAGCAAGGCGTCATCGAAGCTGGCGGATTCCCGATGCAATTCGGCACCATCTCAATCTCGGATGGAATCTCTATGGGCCATGAAGGAATGCACTTCTCTCTCGTATCAAGAGAAGTCATCGCAGATTCTGTTGAGACTGTTATGGAGGCCGAACGCCTAGATGGAATGGTGACATTCGCGGGTTGCGATAAGTCATTACCCGGAATGATGATGGCGGCAGCCCGAATAAATGTCGCATCTGTATTTGTTTACGCTGGTTCGATCATGCCGGGAAAGGTCGATGGCCGCGATGTAACGATCATCGATGCCTTTGAAGCAGTTGGTGCTTGTGCTCGTGGCCTTATAACTCAGGAAGAAGTGGATAAGATCGAACGAGCGATCTGCCCAGGTGAAGGTGCCTGTGGCGGTATGTATACCGCAAATACGATGGCCTCAATTGGTGAAGCGTTAGGTCTCTCTCTGCCTGGTTCGGCGGCGCCCCCTTCAATCGATAGACGTAGAGACTCGTATGCGATTGCTTCTGGAGCTGCAGTTGTAAACCTAATACGCCAAGGAATTAGAACTCGAGACATCCTCACCAAGCAAGCTTTTGAGAATGCAATAACCATTCTCATGGCGCTAGGTGGCTCTACAAATGCAGTCTTGCACCTACTAGCAATTGCCCATGAAGCCCGAGTTGATTTGAGTTTGGATGATTTCCATCGAGTAGGTTCAAAAGTTCCGCTACTTGGTGACCTAAAGCCATTTGGAAAATATGTGATGAACGATGTAGATAAAGTCGGTGGCGTACCAGTAGTACTTAAAGCGCTCCTAGATGCCGGATTGATTCATGGTGATTGTCTTACGGTAACTGGCAAGACAATGGCCGAGAATCTAAAGGAGATAGCTCCGCCAGATCCAGATGGCCAGATTCTCAAAGCAGTCTCTTCGCCACTTGCATCTAGTGGCGGAATAACAATCTTGGGCGGTTCACTTGTCCCTGAAGGCGCAGTCACAAAAGTTGCGGGCGTTGGAGTAGATGTATTTGAAGGCCCGGCTCGAGTATTTGATCGGGAACAAGGCGCGATGGACGCGCTTGAAGATGGCACGATTAACGCTGGCGATGTTGTTGTAATTCGTTATGAAGGGCCTAAGGGTGGGCCTGGAATGCGCGAGATGTTGATGATCACTGGTGCAATAAAGGGAGCGGGGCTTGGTAAGTCTGTATTGCTAATCACTGATGGAAGATTCTCTGGAGGCACGACTGGACTTTGCGTCGGACATGTATCTCCGGAGGCGGTAGATGGCGGACCCATAGCTCTTGTTAAGAATGGTGATCGAATTCGAATCGATGTAAAAGCGCGGACTTTAGATTTATTAGTGGATGAGAAGGAACTAGCGGAACGGCGTAAGAGCTTCAAGCCGCTACCACCTCGTTACACCTATGGAGTCCTATCGAAGTTTGTGAAATTGGTGGGTTCCGCCTCCCGTGGGGCAGTCTGCGACTAGTTCCAAAATCTGAGATAGCCATCTCAGGGGTTGACTACCCCATTTCGTGACGGAATAATTCGGCACATGTCAACGAACACCTTCTCTTCATCAGTGGTGGTGATTCGTTGCGCGTGATCTGAACCGAAGATCACGCGCACCCTCAGGAAACTGAGGGTTTTTGCATTAGTGGAGCGAAATAAATTGCAGGGTTGAGAGCGGAAAGGAGCGGAAGATGAGCGAACAGATAACAGGAGCACAATCACTCGTGCGTGCTTTGGAAGAAGCCGGCGTTGATGTCATGTTCGGTATCCCTGGTGGCGCGATTCTTCCTGCTTACGATCCAATTTACGATTCGAAGATCCGTCACATTCTCGTCCGTCATGAACAAGGCGCTGGCCATGCTGCTACCGGTTATGCACAAGTAACTGGAAAAGCCGGCGTATGTATCGCGACTTCAGGACCGGGCGCTACAAACCTCGTCACTCCGCTCGCGGATGCACAAATGGATTCTGTTCCGGTAGTCGCTATCACTGGTCAGGTTCCCGCTCCAGCAATCGGCACTGATGCATTCCAAGAGGCGGACATTCGCGGCGTTACGATGCCTATCACTAAGCACAACTATCTGATTACTGATCCGGCTGATATTCCTCGTGCGATTTCTGAAGCTTTCTATATAGCTAACTCAGGTCGTCCTGGGCCAGTTCTCGTCGATATTGCAAAAGATGCTCTACAGAAGATGACTACATTCAATTATCCAAAACGCGCTGAACTTCGTGGCTACCGACCACAAGTAGAGCCGAACGCGGAAGCAATCCGCGATGCAGCCGCTCTCATCGCTCAATCCTCAAAACCAGTCTTCTACGTCGGCGGCGGTGTGATTAAAGCGAACGCGGCGAAGGATCTGCTGAAGCTTGCAGAGTTAGTGGGAGCACCGGTAGTCACAACCTTGATGGCTCGTGGCGCTTTCCCGGATAGCCATCCTCAACATCTAGGAATGCCAGGAATGCATGGCACCGTCGCCGCAGTAACTGCGCTGCAAAAGGCTGATTTATTGATAACTCTAGGCGCCAGATTTGATGATCGCGTGACTGGAAAACTAAGCACATTCGCGGTTAATGCCAAGATTATTCATGCAGATATCGATCCTGCTGAAATCGGAAAGAATCGGTATGCCGACGTCCCGGTAATCGGAGATCTCGGACCAACCATCAGAGCCCTTGTCCCAGCGGTCGAAGCTGAGTTTAAGAAGAACAAACCAGATCTAACGACCTGGTGGCGCCAGATGAATTCATTGCGTTCAACTTATCCACTTGGTTACAACGAGCCGAGCGATGGTTCACTCTCACCGCAATATGTGATTGAAAGAATCGGTCAATTGACTGGACCAGATGCAGTTTATGTTGCTGGAGTTGGTCAGCATCAGATGTGGGCGTCGCAATTCATAAAGTATGAGAAGCCGAGAACTTGGCTCAATTCTGGTGGCCTCGGAACCATGGGTTATGCAGTTCCTGCTGCGATGGGTGCGAAAGTTGGCTTACCTGATACTCCGGTCTGGGCGATCGATGGCGACGGATGTTTCCAGATGACCAATCAAGAGCTGGTTACTTGTGCGCTTAACAACATTCCGATCAAAGTCGCGATTATCAATAACGAATCTCTTGGAATGGTCCGTCAATGGCAGACCCTCTTCTATCAAGGTCGTTACTCAAACACCGATCTAAATTCCAAGCGGGTACCAGACTTCGCGAAACTAGCGGAAGCTATGGGATGTGTGGGATTGCTATGCGAATCAAAGGGCGATGTTGACCGGATCATCAAAGAAGCGAATGCGATAAACGATGCACCAGTTGTTGTCGACTTTAGCGTTCATCGCGATGCGATGGTTTGGCCGATGGTTGCAGCAGGAACTTCGAACGATGACATCATGATCGCCAGAGAGATGGCGCCTGACTGGGATTCACAGGAGTTATAGAGATGGCCCAACACACGCTCGCAGTACTAGTTGAAAACAGCCCCGGCGTTCTGGCTCGCGTAGCCAGCCTCTTCTCGCGTCGCGGTTACAACATCGACTCGCTAGCGGTCGGACCGACCGAAGACCCCCAGGTTTCGCGTATGACAATCGTTTTAAATCTTGAAGGACACGCTTTAGATCAGGTCAGCGCCCAGCTCTTCAAATTAGTCAACGTCATCGGAATCCAAGAGATGAAGGAGAGCAATTCAAGGCAACGTGAATTACTCTTTGCGAAAGTTGAAGCAACTAAGAGCGAAGTCGACGCTCTGCTTGTTGGCCACCCAGCCGAAGTTGTCGATGAACGTGACGGAAGCTGCATAGTTCAAGCTGTTGCCAACAATAAGGATCTCTCTGACCTAATAAAGAAATTACAGAAGTTTGGGATAAGAGAACTAGTTCAATCTGGAGCGATTGCAATTGAATTCGGCGCAAAGACGCTCGCCGAACAGACTGCAATAGAGACCGGATTGGCAACCTCTGAGACCCATCAGC
>DAIOSM010000008.1:13152-17064 GCA_036752585.1 Candidatus Nanopelagicaceae bacterium | reverse complement strand
CTCGCCGAACAGACTGCAATAGAGACCGGATTGGCAACCTCTGAGACCCATCAGCAAACCCAGGATTATCAGAACTAAGAAGAAAACGAGATAAGGGAGAAAACGTGGCAACGATCTATCACGAAGAAGATGCCGATCTATCGGTTATTCAAGGAAGAAAGGTCGCAGTAATTGGTTACGGCTCACAAGGTCATGCCCACGCTCTCAACCTTCGCGATAGCGGCGTCGATGTCCGCGTCGGACTGGCTGAAGGCTCTAAGTCACGAGCTAAAGCAGAACAAGAAGGGCTCCGAGTCCTCTCAGTTGCTGATGCCGTTAAGGAAGCAACTGTCATCATGTTGCTCGCTCCTGATCATAAGCAGCGCCACATCTATAAAGAATCGATCGAACCGAATCTCAAGGCTGGTGATGCGCTCTTCTTTGGACATGGATTCAATATTCGTTTCGGTTACATCAAGCCTCCTGCTAACGTCGATGTCTGCATGGTCGCTCCTAAGGGACCGGGCCATCTAGTTCGTCGCGAATTCGCAGCAGGACGCGGCGTCCCAGATATCGTTGCAGTCGAACAAGATGCGACTGGAAGCGCTTGGCCATTGACGCTCTCATACGCAAAGGCGATGGGTGGACTTCGAGCGGGAGCAATCCTCACTACATTTACAGAAGAGACCGAAACTGATCTCTTTGGCGAGCAATCAGTTCTCTGCGGCGGCGCCTCACAACTAGTTATGTATGGCTTTGAAACTCTAATTGAAGCTGGCTACCAGCCCGAAGTCGCATACTTCGAATGCCTCCACGAACTTAAGTTGATAGTCGATCTCATGTATGAAGGCGGAATCGCTAAACAGCGCTGGTCAGTCTCCGATACCGCTGAGTACGGTGATTACATCTCTGGACCTCGAGTCATAGATCCAAGAGTTAAAGAGAATATGAAGGCTGTGCTTGCAGATATCCAGAGCGGCGCTTTCGCAAAGCGATTCATCGATGACCAAGATGCTGGTGCTCCAGAGTTCAAAGCGCTCCGCGCAAAGGGTGAGAGCCATCCAATCGAAAAGGTCGGCCGTGAACTTCGCTCCATGATGTCTTGGGTGAAGTCATCCAACAAAGATGATTACAAGGAAGGTTCTGCTGCACGTGAGTAAACCAGTAGTTCTTATTGCAGAAGAGCTGAGCCCTGCGACAGTAGATGCACTCGGTCCTGATTTCGAGATTCGAAATTGCGACGGCGCAAATCGTACGGAGCTACTCGAAGCGCTTGCTAAAGGCGTTGATGCTGTTCTGATCCGCTCGGCAACAAAGATGGATCAAGAAGCCATAAGCGCCGCCAAAGGATTGAAAGTCATTGCCCGCGCTGGAGTTGGATTGGATAACGTCGACATTCCTGCTGCGACTACAGCTGGAGTGATGGTCGTTAACGCCCCAACGTCTAACATCGTGAGTGCAGCCGAGCTAGCAATATCGTTGATTCTTGCTTCTGCACGTTTTGTTGTTCCGGCAAATATCGCACTTAAGGGTGGAAAGTGGGCCCGCTCAAAGTTCACCGGAGCTGAACTATTTGAGAAGACGTTAGGAGTAGTCGGTTTTGGACGTATCGGCCAACTCGTCGCGAGCCGCATGCAGGCTTTTGGAATGAGTGTTATTGCCTACGATCCTTATCTACAACCAGCTCGGGCAGCACAACTAGGCGTCGATCTTGTCTCTTTAGATGAACTTCTTAAGCGTTCAGATTTCATAACAATCCATCTGCCGAAGACGAAGGAGACTGCAAATCTCATCGGCGTTGAAGCCCTCAAGAAGGTAAAGCCCTCGGTTCGAATCATTAATGCCGCTCGTGGCGGCGTACTAGATGAATCCGCTCTCTATGAAGCGATAAAAGAGGGAAGAGTGGCTGGTGCCGGTCTAGATGTCTTCGCCACAGAGCCTTGCACTGATTCACCGCTCTTTGCTCTAGATAATGTAGTAGCGACACCTCACTTAGGTGCATCAACTGATGAAGCACAAGAACGAGCAGGTATCGCGGTTGCAGTCTCAGTTCGCAAAGCTTTAGCGGGAGAACTAGTTCCTGATGCGGTAAATGTTAAGGGTGGCGAGATTCATGAGGAGATTCGTCCATCACTTCCATTAGTTGAGAAGTTATCCCAAGTAGCTACAGCTCTAGCAGACGAACTACCTGTTTCAGTAGAGGTAATTGTTAGGGGAGAAGTCAGCGAACATGACTGCTCTGTACTTGCTACTTCCGCTCTCAAGGGCGCTCTAGTCGCAACTGGAGCCGAGGATGTTACATACGTGAATGCTCCAGGCTTAGCACAAGAGCGCGGCTTTACTTCCTCTGTCTCGACTGATCCTGTAAGCCCCGAGTATCGAAGCATGATCTCGTTAAAGGCTGCATTTAGCGATGGAACGCATGTGACCGTAGATGGCACTCTCATGGGTATAAAAAAGACCGAGAAGATAATCGCAATCGATAAGTTTGATCTCGACCTTCCACCAACTGATCACCTGCTATTCCTTCGTTACACAGATAGACCTGGCGTTGTCGGAATCGTTGGAGAGACTTTGGGCAAGACCGGCATCAATATCGCAAGCATGCAAGTCGCTCGTAGCTCTGCTGGCGGCGAAGCGCTGATGGCAATAACTGTTGATTCTGTTATCCCAGCAGAAATCGTTGCTGGTGTAGCAAAGGCGACGGGAGCTAATCTCGCTAGAACGGTCTCGTTGAAAGTATGAGTAAATACAAACTTGCGGTGATCGCTGGAGATGGGATTGGCCCAGAAGTTGTGGGTGAGGGTCTCCGCGTTCTTGATGCAGTATCGAAGAAACATGGCCTTGAGTTCTCTCGAAAAGAGTTTGAACTTGGTGCCAAGTTATGGCATCGAACCGGCGAGACTTTGCCAGACTCAATCCTTGATGAATTGAAGAACTTCGATGTGATCCTTCTCGGAGCAGTTGGTGATCCGACTGTGCCAAGCGGAGTTCTCGAGCGTGGATTACTACTCAAACTCCGTTTTGCCTTCGATCACTACATCAATCTCCGTCCAGCACGCCTTTATCCAAGTGTTCGCGGACCACTGCGCACAGAATCCCCAATCGATTTCATTGTCGTTCGTGAGGGCACAGAAGGTCCTTACGTTGGCGCCGGCGGAGTTCTTGCTCAAGGTACTGATGCAGAGATCGCGACTGAAGAAAGTCTCAACACTAGACGTGGTGCCGAACGTGTCATCAGAGATGCATTTGCTCGAGCCATGAAGCGACCAAGAAAGAAGCTGACTCTCGTGCATAAGAACAACGTTCTTGTAAGAGCGGGAAGCCTTTGGACAAGAACATTCAATGAAGTGGCCAAAGAATTTCCAGAGGTAACAACTGACTACCTTCATGTTGATGCAGCTTCGATGTTCTTCGTTACAAACCCAGAACGATTCGATGTTGTCGTAACGGATAATCTGTTTGGAGACATTCTTACAGATATCGCTGCTGCGATTTGTGGCGGAATTGGACTTGCTGCATCTGGAAACATCAATCCAGAAGGGAGATTCCCATCTATGTTCGAACCGGTTCATGGTTCGGCGCCGGATATCGCAGGAAAAGGAATCGCAGATCCCACAGCGACAGTGATGTCAGTTGCAATGATGCTCCGTCATCTTGGCCACGACGAGGCAGCTCTCGATGTTGAACGCGCAGTAGAAAGTGATCTGGCTAGCCGTGGTGATACAAAACGGAGCACAAGCGAGGTTGGAGCGGCTCTGGCAGGAGCGATCAAATGAAGATCTCAGTTATTCCATCCACAAACCCGGTCCCAAGCGCGACACGGGAGCAATATGTGGCTGAACCTGGTTTCGGTCGCTACTTCACCGACCATATGGTTTTAGCGGAGTGGAACCAAGCTAGCGGTTGGGGAGATGCTGAAGTACGAGCATA
>DAIOSM010000008.1:0-13052 GCA_036752585.1 Candidatus Nanopelagicaceae bacterium | reverse complement strand
GAAGATTGGTGAGTCGCTCTACATACGACCATTCATGATTGCAACCGAGGTGGGGCTAGGTGTTCGCCCAAGCAATAAGGCGCTCTTCTCCGTTATTGCTACGCCGGCTGCCGCATACTTCAATGCTGCTAAGGCTGTGACAGTTTGGATCTCCACTGAATATGTAAGGGCGGCCCTTGGTGGAACGGGTGAAGCAAAATGTGGCGGAAACTACGCAGCATCATTACTTGCCCAACAACAGGCAGCTAAAGAAGGTTGCGACCAAGTTGTATGGCTAGATGCGAAGGAGCGACGCTGGGTTGAAGAGATGGGTGGAATGAATCTCTACTTCGTAAAAGGTCACGGTAAAGACGCGACTATCTTCACGCCAAAATTGACTGGAACTCTTCTTCCAGGAATAACCCGCGACTCTGTGCTAACCGTTGCTCGCGATCTTGGCTACAAGACGGAAGAGGGAATGATCAATATCGATGAGTGGCGAGATGGCGTCGCCAGCGGCGAGATCTCTGAGATCTTCGCTTGCGGAACAGCCGCAGTCATCGCTCCAGTTGGGACAGCAAAGAGCGCGTCAGGAACTTGGATAACCGGAGATGGCACGCCTGGAAAGATCACTATGGAGATTAGGAATCATCTTCTGGGAATCCAGCATGGAACAATCGATGATAAACATGGCTGGATGCGGAAAGTCTGCTAATGGCTCTCTCTGATGCTTTTCACATCTATGACACGACACTTAGAGATGGCGCACAACAAGAGGGACTAAATCTCTCTGTCCATGACAAGTTGACCATTGCCCGCCACCTTGATGACTTAGGCGTTGGATTCATTGAAGGCGGTTGGCCTGGAGCAAATCCAAAAGATACTGAATTTTTTAAGTTAGCTAAGACTGAACTTAAGTTGAAGAATGCAACTTTCGTTGCCTTTGGGGCGACAAGACGTCCAAACGTCAAGGCCGAGGAAGATGCACTGCTTCGCGCATTAGCTGACTCCGGCGCTCCTGCCGTCACGTTGGTAGCAAAGTCGCATGATCGCCATGTGGAGTTGGCGCTACGAACTACTCTCGATGAGAACCTCGCAATGATCCGAGAATCAATTAAGTTCCTGCGTGATGGTGGCCAGAGAGTTTTTCTAGATGCCGAACACTTCTTCGATGGTTACCGATCCAACCCAAACTATGCGCTAGAAGTTGTGCGGGTGGCAGCAGAAGCAGGCGCCGATGTGATTGCCCTATGTGACACAAATGGTGGCATGTTGCCCGATGAGCTTTCTCAAGTAGTTCATGATGTGCTCGGTAGAAGTTCTGCGCGTCTTGGTATTCATTGCCATAACGACACAGGGTGCGCGATTGCGAATTCACTCGCCGCTGTAGCCGCGGGAGCCACCCATGTCCAAGGAACAATTAATGGCTACGGAGAACGCACTGGTAACGCGGACTTGGTATCGATCATCGCTAACCTCCAGTTGAAGAAGAAACAAAAAGTCCTGCCAGAAGGAAAACTTGAAGAGGCATTTCGAATCTCACACGCTGTCGCTGAAGTCACCAATGTCTCCCCAAGCGCTCGCCAGCCATATGTTGGAATTTCAGCTTTCGCCCACAAGGCTGGATTGCATGCTTCCGCTATAAAGGTTGATCCGGCGATGTACCAACATGAGGATCCAGAGCGCGTTGGAAACGATATGAGAATGCTCGTGTCCGATATGGCCGGTCGCGCCTCAATCGAGTTGAAGTCTCAAGAACTTGGAATCAATCTTGGTGATGATAAGGCGATTCCAACTCGAATAGTAGAGCGAGTAAAGGAACTTGAAGCTCGTGGCTTTACTTTTGAGGCAGCAGATGCATCATTTGAATTACTCCTTCGCGAAGAGGTTGAAGGAAAGCGTCCCAAATACTTCACCATTGAGAGCTGGGAGACGACAGTCGATCAAAACCCAGATAGAACGGTGACTTCAAGAGCAAGCGTTGTAGTTACTTCAAGAGGGAAACGGATCGAATCCACTGGCTCAGGAAATGGACCAGTTAATGCAATCGATAATGCGCTTCGCAATGGCCTTGAGAATATATTTCCGGAAATAAAAGGTCTCGAGTTAACTGATTACAAGGTAAGAATCTTGGAAGGTCGACTTGGAACTGGCGCCGTAACGCGCGTCTTGGTCGAGACCTCTGATGGCAATGGCGAGTGGAGCACTGTTGGCGTTCATGAAAATGTTATAGCAGCCTCGGCCATGGCCTTGGAAGATGCTTTGACTTATGGTTTGCTTCGAAAGGGAGCAACTCCCGAGTAGGAGATTCTTATGGCTAGCGGATTGAAGAGAGGTTCGCGGTTAAGCGCGGATGAGAGTGCGGCCTGGCTCCGTAATCGAATGGAAGAGTTGGGAATCTCTGGATTAGAAGAGTTACATAGGAAGACTGGAATTGATCGTGGCTCTATCTCCAGATACTTTCGACAAGAGCGAACCCCAGGAGTAGATGTGATTGCACCGCTTTGTGAGGTGCTTGAAGTCTCTCCAGAAACCTTACTCGTGGCCCTCGGCGCTATTGGTCGTCGCGGGCGGTAATTATCAGAGAAGCACCGTCGCGCTTGAATGTGCGAGGGAATTCATCGTCTGACCATAACTTGTGGATGTGCGCAATCTCTTCATTATCAAGAGCGCCACTGCATAGATCGAGGATGTCATCAAAATCATGACTTAGCCCAATGGTTACCCGGATCAACTCAGTGCTCTTCGCTAGATCTGGGACTAGACAATCATCATTTACAACCAATTCGATTCTCAAGCCAACTCCGTTCACGATCGAGGATTTCCGCATCTACCTCTGACAAAGAGCTACGAGAATCCACAGCCTCTGAAATCAGCTTGGCTCTAGTGTTGCTTATTAGCAACGCTGTGTCCATCACTCTTTCGGATGAAAGATGAGTAATCTTTTAGACATGTCGCTGGACCGTGAGTTGGAGCATGCCTATAGCGAGCACCTCCGAAATGAACGGAACCTCTCTGAGAACTCGATTCGCGCATACCTAGCTGATCTCGAGTCGATGCTTGCGCATGTGAATCAAATGGGAGTCACGGAGTTCTCAACCTTGGGACTCGATCATCTCCGTTCATGGCTAGCTAATCTTCAGATCAAAGGAGCCGCTCGCTCATCCATTACCCGTAGAGTGGTTTCGATCCGTGCATTTACTTATTGGGGTGCAAAACATGGTTGGCTGGAAAAGGACATCGGAAGAGATCTGATTTCACCTAAGCCGGAACGAACCCTCCCCGAGATACTTGATATTGATTCCGCTGCTGAAGTAATCAAATATCTTGAGCATCGAGCTGGAGAAGAGGATTCACCGGGAGCCAAGCGCGATCTTGCAATTGTCGAATTGCTATACGGAACTGGAATTCGCGTATCTGAATTGGTAGGCATCAATCTTCAAGATATTGATCGAGAGCGATACACCCTTAGAGTTATCGGAAAGGGTAATCGCGAGCGGATCGTCCCGATCGGAATTCCTGCAATGCGCACACTTGATTCGTGGTTGGAAACCGGCAGACCACAGATGGCGAATGAAACAAGTGGGAGCGCAGTCTTCATTGGATCACGCGGCAAAAGAATTGATCCTCGAGTAGTTAGAGATATCGTCTACGAGTCGACTGAGGCAATCGGTAAGGAGAGCAAAGTTGGACCGCACGCTCTTCGACATTCGGCGGCTACTCATCTACTAGAGGGTGGCGCTGACTTGCGGACAGTCCAAGAAATTCTTGGACACTCCTCGCTTTCTACGACTCAGATCTATACCCATGTGACTGAGGAGCGATTGAAGAGAGCCTACGAACAAGCTCATCCACGCGCTTAATCAGTTCTTCTTCTAATCTCAATCTCGCTATCGATGACTGAGCTCTCTGCTATCTCAGGAAGTTCGATCACCATGCCACTAACTAGGCCGATAGCAAAGGCGACGAAGAGAGCCAGTGCGCGCACCGCCTAAACCTTCATTCTCCTCGCTCAAGAGGTGGCTCTTGGGGGAGAAGGCCGTGGAAAAGTGCACGCTCCGTCTCAGGTAGGATTCCGCCTGCACAGAGAAATCTGTGACTTCACGCGTCTACCTCTCCTCGCCGCTCGCGGGAAAAGAGGAAGCCATTTCGGTCTGGCTCGTAAGAGCTAGTCGGTGCCAAGACGCTAGAGAGTTAGCAAATCGCTAGCTCATCAACCGAGGCGAACGAAAAGTTCGCATGAAGGAGCGTGCCGCCATGGCGGTTGTAACAATGCGAGAACTCCTCGACAGCGGTGTTCATTTCGGACACCAGACTCGTCGCTGGAATCCAAAGATGAAGCGCTTCATCTTCACTGAGCGCAACGGTATCTACATCATCGATATCCAACAGTCACTTGCTCTTATCGATAAGGCATATGACTTTGTTAAGGACACCGTCGCTAAGGGCGGAAACATCCTCTTCGTCGGAACCAAGAAGCAAGCACATGAGCCGATCCAATCCCAAGCAAAGCGTGTCGGCATGCCATGGGTTACTGAGCGTTGGCTCGGTGGAATGCTTACTAATTTTCCGACTGTATACAAGCGCGTCCAACGCCTAAAGGAACTCGAAGCTCTTGAAGCTTCAAACGATCAGGTTTTGACCAAGAAGGAACTTCTTCTCCTCCGTCGTGAGCGCGAGAAGCTAAATAAGAACCTCGACGGCATCCGCAATATGACAAAGCTTCCTGCAGCCATCTGGGTTGTCGATACCAAGCTTGAGCACCTAGCTGTAGCTGAGGCCAAGAAACTAGGAATTCCAGTTATCGCAATCCTTGATACAAACTGCGATCCAGATGAAGTTGATTTCAAGATTCCAGGAAATGATGATGCGATCCGCTCCATCTCATTACTGACTCGAGTAATTGCAGACGCAACTGCTGCTGGCCTTCAAGCGCGCTCCGCAAACGTTGCTAAGGAATCTGCTGAAGCAGCTAAAGCTGGCGCAGAAACTGTTGCAGCCGGTGAGCCATTGGCAGATTGGGAGAAGGATCTACTCGGTGCACCCGCAGCTGAAGGTTCAACAGAAAGCGCAGGTTCATAAGTGGCATACACAGCAGATGATGTAAAGCGTCTCCGCGAAGTTACTGCAGCCGGAATGCTCGACTGCAAAAAAGCTCTCGATGAGACCGGCGGCGACTTTGATAAGGCTATTGAGGTTATTCGCGTCAAAGGACTAAAAGGCGTTACGAAGCGGGAAGGTCGCGCAACCTCAAATGGCCTAATTGCCGCTAAGTCCTCAGATACGACCGCAGTCTTGCTTGAGTTGAATTGCGAGACCGACTTCGTCGCTAAGGGCGATCGCTTCCAAGCAGTCGCTGAAGAGTTGGTATCTCATCTCTTCGCCTCGAAGCAACCAGATCTAGCTGCATTTAGCGCATCTACTCTGCCTTCAGGAAAGACTGTCCAGGCTGCAATCGATGAAGCTAATGCAACTCTTGGAGAGAAGGTAGAACTTCGTCGCATAGCTGTGATTGATGGAAGCGCGAATGCGCTCTATCTACATCGCACTAGTCCGGACTTGCCGCCACAAGTTGGTGTACTTGTCGCGCTAGATAAAGCGAATAATGAAGTAGGTAAAGATGTTGCCCAACACATCGCAGCCTTCGCACCGCAATACCTAAACCGCGATGAGATTCCAGCAGATGTAATTGCCAATGAGCGTCGTCTCGCCGAAGAGACAGCACGCAACGAGGGTAAGCCAGATGCTGCAATCGCAAAGATCGTCGATGGACGCGTGACTGGTTTTGTGAAGGAAGTCGCTCTGCTCGAGCAGGCTTTTGCAAAGGACCAGAAGAAGAGCGTCCAGCAGATCGCAAGCGAGGGTGGGGTCGCTATTACTAAGTTCCATCGCTTCCGCGTAGGACAGTAAGGCGCGCTCCAGATAGCTATCAAGAACAAGAAGTAGAATCAGGCCCGGAAGGAGCACTCGAATGGCAGAAAATCGTAAGAGCTATAAACGAGTGCTCCTTAAGCTTTCTGGTGAGGTATTCGGCGGCGAAAAAGGTCTCGGCGTTGATCCGGATGTCGTAAATGATGTTGCAAAGCAGATCGCTGATGTCGTTCGCTCTGGTGTTGAAGTCGCAATTGTTGTCGGTGGTGGAAACTACTTCCGCGGCGCTGAACTACAGCAGCGGGGTATGGACCGAGCGCGCGCTGACTACATGGGAATGCTTGGAACTGTGATGAACTGCCTCGCCCTTCAAGATTTTCTTGAGAAAGAGGGGATCGATACCCGCGTCCAGACCGCGATCACCATGGGTCAGGTCGCTGAGCCATACATTCCAAGACGTTCTATCCGCCACCTTGAAAAGGGAAGAGTCGTTATCTTCGGCGCAGGAGCCGGAATGCCGTTCTTCACGACTGACACAGTCGCCGCACAGCGGGCCCTAGAGATTGGCGTTGATGCATTACTTCTAGCTAAGAGTGGCGTAGATGGTGTGTATTCAGCAGATCCACGGAAAGATAAGAGCGCAACTAAATTCGATTACATCTCTTATGACGAAGTTCTTTCAAAATCCCTTGCTGTCGCCGATGCCGCAGCATTCAGTCTCTGTCGCGAAAATAAGCTACCGATTGTTGTCTTCAATCTACTAGAGAAGGGCAACATCGCTAGAGCTGTTCGCGGTGAGAAGATAGGAACGTTGGTCAACTAGACCTGCGTCGATTGATTAGAGGAGCGCCATGACCACCCAAACTGTTCTCGCAGATGCGAACACAAAGATGAACAAAGCTGTCGATGTAGCAAAAGAAGATTTTGCTGCAATTCGAACTGGTCGCGCTCACCCATCGATGTTCGCGAAGATAATGGTTGATTACTACGGCACTGCGACTCCACTATCTCAGCTTGCAACCGTGCAAGTTCCCGAAGCGCGCCTAGCTCTAATCACCCCTTACGACAAGGGTGCTACTAGCTCAATTGAAAAAGCTATCCGTGAATCTGATCTAGGAGTAAATCCCGGTGGTGACGGGAATGTAATTAGAGTTAATTTCCCGCAGCTAACTGAAGAGCGTCGAAAAGAGTTCATCAAAGTTGCAAAGGCGAAAGCCGAAGATTCTCGAGTAGCTATCCGCGCAATCCGCCGCAATGCTAAAGAGGCGATGGAGAAGCTAGAGAAGGATGGCAGCATCGGGAAAGATGATCTGACTCGAGGTGAGAAAGAGCTCGAAAAGATCACGAGTGACCATGTCAATAAGATCGATGAGCTACTCAAACATAAAGAGACGGAACTTCTCGAGGTTTAACCTCGCGAAAGTCATATGAGCGATCTCCACTCGATAAACGAGGCGATAAATAAGAAGGCGGGTCGCAAGCTAATCCCATCAATCTTGGTGGGCCTTGGACTACTTGGAATCATCTTCTCAACGATGGCTTTCGTACCGATTCTCTTCGCTCTCTTTGTATTGCTTGCTGTCTTGTTGGCGCTCCATGAGCTGAGCGCCGCTTTCAACTCAAGA
The DNA here is from genome assembly GCA_036752585.1 of Candidatus Nanopelagicaceae bacterium. Classification (GTDB taxonomy): domain Bacteria; phylum Actinomycetota; class Actinomycetes; order Nanopelagicales; family Nanopelagicaceae; genus MAG-120802. The sequence goes on along the minus strand of DAIOSM010000008.1, from coordinate 5,577 downwards.
GATATCAAAGTCAACTTTGCACATCTTGCGATCGCCACCACTGCCGTTGTTGCCAGCGCTTGGTTTGCCGGGTTGCCTGGATTGGCTACTTCAATAGTCGCTTCGATAATTGGATTACTACTGTTTCAACTCCTGATTGGCACAGATGGCTTTGTGAAGAGAGCCACCGCAACTACTTTCGCGCTTATTTATCCTGGGTTCATATCTGGATTTATTTTCCTTCTAGCGCGTTCGGGTGATGGTTTTGCTTACATCTCAGCTCTAGTCATCCTGGTTGGATTGAATGACACATTTGCCTACCTAACTGGCGTATTGATTGGAAAGCATCCGATGGCGCCGAAGATCTCTCCGAAGAAGACCTGGGAAGGCTTCATCGGTGGATTGATCTTTGCGGCAACAGGGAGCGCCTTCGCCTTCAACTATCTTTTAGAGCAAGAGCTCTGGATTGGAGCGCTAGCTGGAGTTGTTGGAGCCCTTGCGGCAACAACGGGGGATTTGATTGAAAGCGCCATCAAACGTGATCTATCGCTAAAGGACATGGGAACACTTCTTCCGGGACACGGAGGAATGTTGGACCGCCTGGATGCTGCACTAATCACTGCTCCAATCTTCTGGTGCATCATCGAACTAATTAAGCGATTTGGATAACTCTTGATAAAGCGCGAGAAAACTCCAGAACACTTTGCAGATATTCCTGCAGATAAGAGACGTGAATGGATACAAGGTTTTGAGTTACCTGCTTTTAGAGCGAATCAGATTGCGACGCATTACTTTACTCATTACAACGAAGAGCCTGAGAGTTGGAGTGATTTCCCCGCAAGCGCTCGCCAACTTGTCTCTGAGAAAGTCCTCCCCAAACTAATCACTCAAGTTCGATCAATAACCTGTGATGGCGGTACGACGCGTAAAGATCTATGGCGTCTCCACGATGGCGTACTAGTCGAATCGGTCTTGATGAAATATCCCGATCGCGCAACCGTCTGTATCTCATCGCAAGCTGGTTGCGGCATGAACTGTCCTTTCTGTGCAACTGGGCAAGCAGGACTGACAAGAAATCTGACGGCCGCAGAAATAACCGCCCAAGTTGTCGCAGCTGCAAGAGCTTGCGCTAAAGGTGAGTTACCCGGCGGACCAACGCGACTTTCAAATGTCGTCTTCATGGGAATGGGGGAGCCACTTGCTAACTACAACGCTGTTCTACAGAGCGTTCGCAACATCACTTCGCCACAACCTGATGGATTGGGAATCGGAGCAAGGTCGGTAACTCTCTCAACTGTGGGTCTCGTAACTGGAATCGAGAAGCTGATTGAAGAAGGAGTGCCTGTGACTCTCGCAGTCTCATTACACACTCCCGATGATGAGCTTCGCGACACTTTGGTGCCTATCAATACTCGTTGGAAAGTAAAGGAAGTCCTAGCCGCTGCAGATAAGTATTCAGATAAGACTGGGCGTCGTTACTCGATCGAATATGCCCTTATAAAAGATGTCAATGACCAAGCCTGGCGTGCGGATCTACTCGGCCGACTCTTGAAGAATCGCAATGCCCATGTGAATCTGATTCCACTAAACCCAACTCCAGGCTCGAAATGGACCGCCTCTCGGAAAGAAGATGAACGGGCATTCGTCAAAACCTTAGAAGATTATGGGGTTCCGGTAACAGTTCGTGATACTCGAGGTCGCGAAATCGATGGCGCTTGTGGCCAGCTAGCGGCTTTAGAAATCACAAAAGCCAACTCTTGAGGAGTCACCTCTCGTATAACTAGACTGCAAACCTCAACCGTTAGAGCCTTATGGAGGTTTGCGTGAAGACGCTACAGAATTTCATCGATGGAAAGAGTGTTCCTTCCTCTTCTGAGAAAACTCAAGATTTAATCAATCCAGCAACAGGTGAAGTCTTCGCAAAGGCTCCGGTATCTAATGCATCTGATATCGATAAGGCGATGAATGCAGCTGCGAAAGCATTCGAAACTTGGCGCGACTCGACTCCAGGTGAGCGACAGAAGGCAATCAATAAGATCGCCGATGCCATAGAAGCGCGTTCGGAAGAACTGATTCGAGTTGAGTCCGAGAACACCGGTAAGCCGATAGCTGTTACTCGTGCAGAGGAAATTGGTCCAATGCTCGATCAGATTCGATTCTTCGCGGGAGCCGCTCGTCACCTAGAAGGTCGCTCTGCTGCTGAATACTTCAAGGGTCATACCTCTTTTATTCGCCGCGAACCTATTGGCGTTTGCGCCCAGGTAACACCTTGGAACTATCCGATGATGATGGCAGTTTGGAAGTGGGCGCCTGCGATTGCAGCGGGAAATACGGTTGTCTTGAAGCCAAGCGATACAACTCCAGTTTCAACGCTTTGGATGGCAGAGTTGATGCAGGAATTTCTACCCGAAGGCGTCATCAATGTTGTAACCGGTGACCGCGAGACGGGAAGACTTCTTGTCGATCACGAGATTCCACAATTCGTCTCAATCACAGGTTCAGTCCGAGCTGGTATGGAAGTAGCACGCGAGGCCTCGAAGGATCTCAAGAAAGTTCATCTAGAACTCGGCGGTAAGGCACCTGTAGTTATCTTTGATGATGCAAATCTTCAAGCTGCTTGCGAATGGATCGCTGTTGCTGGCTACTTCAATGCCGGACAAGATTGCACAGCCGCCACTCGCGTGATCGTCGAAGCAAGCGCATATGACGATGTCGTAGCGCTTCTAACCGAACAGGCTAAGAACAATATAAAGGTCGGTATGCCAGATGAGGATGTCCTTGTTGGCCCGGTAAATAATGCGAATCAGCTAGCTAGAGTCCAAGGTTTCTTGGATCGAGTCCCTTCGCATGCTCGTGTAACAGCGGGCGGTAGCAAAGTTGATCGCCCAGGTTATTTCTGGACTCCAACTGTTGTCGCTGATCTCAAGCAAGATGATGAGATGGTCCAGAACGAGATCTTCGCTCCAGTTATCACCATCCAGAAGTTCACTGATGAAGCAGAAGCAGTCAGATATGCCAATGGCGTCAAGTATGGACTTGCCTCAAGCGTTTGGACCAAGGACCATGGCCGCGCGATGCGGATGGCCAAGGCCTTCGACTTCGGATGCGTCTGGATCAATACCCATATTCCAATGGTCGCCGAGATGCCTCACGGCGGTTTCAAGCATTCCGGATACGGCAAGGATCTCTCCGGATATGGCTTTGAAGAGTACACACGCATCAAGCACGTCATGACAAATCTCAACGCTTGAGAGTTTGCCTGATAGATTTCCCGCACTTCCCCGGTCAGTATCCCTACTAGAGAAGAAAGTAGTTAGATGAAAAGAGATATCGAATCACTTGCTCCAGAGACACGTGCGTTGATTCGCGCCCAACTAACTCGCCGCTCGCTCATAGTGGGCGCTGGCGCAGTAGTCGGAGCTGGAACTCTCGCTGCATGTGGCACCGGCGGATCTGAAACTGAGGGCGCTGGCGTTGTCGATGTGAGCGATACCGAGAAGATCGTTCGTTGGGCTAACTGGCCGCTATATCTAGATTTCAACGAGGATACAAAAGTTTATCCAACCCTCAAGCGATTTGAGGAAGCAACAGGAATCACAGTCACTTACACAGAAGATATCGACGATAACAATTCCTTCTACGGAAAAGTACAGGGTCAGCTCGCAATCGGTTCAGATATCGGTTACGACATAGTCACTCCAACCGACTGGATGGCTGCCCGTTTTATCGAGCAGGGTTACGCTCAAGAGTTGAATGCGGATAACATCCCAAATAAGGGCAATATCCGCGAAGTTCTCGCAAATGTTGGATTCGACCCAGGTCGTAAATACTCATTAACTTGGCAATCAGGATTCGCTGGATTCGGATGGAATGTCGAGAAGATTCCTAATGGCGTTCGCACCATCGAAGATCTCTTCGCCCCCGCAAACAAGGGTCGCGTAGTCGTCCTATCTGAGCTTCGCGATACTGTCGGAATCATCTTGCAGTACCAGGGCGTAGATCCATCTGGTCCATTTACAGAGGATCAGTACATGAACGCGATCGACTTCCTAAAGGGGAAGATCGCCGACGGCTTCATCCGTAAGGTTCGTGGAAACTCATACTCAGAAGATCTCGTAAATGGTGATGCAGTAGCTGTTATCGGATGGTCTGGCGATCTATTCATCCTCAAGTCAGAGAATGATGGCAAGTTTGACTTCGCTATCCCAGAATCAGGTGGAACTCTCTGGTCAGACAACATGCTTGTTCCATCGACTTCTACCCATAAGAAGAATGCTGAACTCTTGATGAATCACTACTACGACCCAGCAGTCGCTGCGGAAGTGGCGGCATATGTGAACTACATCTGCCCAGTAGAGGCCGCACAACCTGAGCTCGAGAAGATCGATCCAGAGTTGGCTGCTAGCCCATTCATCTTCCCGGATGCGGAAACACTTTCAAAGGTGAAGGTCTTCCGTTCGCTAACCGCCGATGAGCAGACCAATTTCCAGGCTGCCTTCGACGAAGCAATCGGAAACTAACCGGACTAGTTCTGGATGGCTAACCAGAAAGTTTCGCAAGACACCGGCGATCTGGTTTTAAACCGGATCTCGAAGTTCTATGGAGATTTCAAAGCTGTAGATGATCTCTCTTTGACCGTTCCTGATGGTTCATTCTTTGCACTTCTTGGACCATCAGGATGCGGAAAAACCACAACACTTCGAATGATTGCTGGTCTGGAAGAGCCATCACAAGGAACTATTCATATCGGCGATACCGATATAACTACGCAAAAACCCTATCGCCGCAATGTAAATACCGTCTTTCAAAACTACGCTCTTTTCCCGCACCTTACGATCTTTGAAAATGTCGCATTTGGACTTCGCCGCCGCGGAATCAAGGATGTAAAGACTGAGGTAGATAAAGCTCTGGCACTAGTAGAGCTTGGGCATCTCGCGGAGCGTAAACCTGGACAACTATCTGGAGGACAACAACAGCGCATTGCTGTAGCAAGAGCAATCGTCAATCGCCCCGAAGTTCTTCTTCTTGACGAACCTCTAGGAGCGCTTGATCTCAAGCTCCGCCGCCAGATGCAGATTGAGCTGAAGAGAATTCAGATGGAGGTCGGAATCACCTTCATTCACGTAACACATGATCAAGAAGAAGCGATGACGATGGCTGACACCATCGCGGTCATGAATCAAGGCAAGATTGAACAGATGGGTTCGGCGACTGATCTCTATGAATCTCCAAGAACCGCTTTCGTCGCAAACTTCCTCGGCCAGTGCAATCTCATCAAGGCAAAAGTCCAATCGCGAGCTGGCGGTAAAGCTGTGGTAACTGCGAAGGGCCACACCTTTGAGATTCCGTTATCTCGAGTATCAACGGATAACGATTCAATCTTGCTTGGTGTTAGACCAGAGAAGCTAAGACTCGACGATAAAGGCATCAACTCCATCAAGGACTGTGTTGTCACGGATCGCTCATTTGTCGGAACTTCAACTCAATATCTCGTCCGCACGCCGTGGGATTTGGAACTCGTTGTATTTGAACAGAACGATGAGGGGCTACATGATCTTCGCGTGGGGGATAAGGTCTCACTTGAGTGGGATCCAGAAC
>DAIOSM010000007.1:0-28689 GCA_036752585.1 Candidatus Nanopelagicaceae bacterium | reverse complement strand
TCCTCTTCTCACATGGATACCGCTACCCAATCAATATCCCAGCATCAATCCCAGTTGTAGGTGGTTACACAGTCGTCAACACTCCTCAACCAGCACCGGGAAGAAATGCAGCTCAGATAACTGAGGTTGCTACCCAGATGCTCACAAAGGGATATGGCGTTGCAGGCTCCGGCTTTGCTCGTCAAGGATGGAATGCCGATTCCGGTCTTAAGACAAATGTCGAGTTAATCGGAATCATCAAGAAGCAGTTCCCTAACGTCAAGCATGTCGTTGCTTGGGGCGAATCACTTGGTGCATTCATCACCCAAGCTCTCTCAGAGAACAACTCCAGCCTCATCAGCGCAGCAGGAAACCTCTGCCCAGCAGCTGGTTCAGTTGAAGCTTCTTTGAAGATGGCTGGTGATGCTCTATGGGGATTGAAGTCATTCTTTGATCCGACCATCCAGGCTGGCAACTACAAGTCGGTCCTTGAGGTCTATACCGATATTGGAAGAGTCCTAACGGTTCTTGGTTCACTCCAAGCAGCCTTTGCGGCGAACCCAATTGCGCCGGCATGGCCTGCAACATCAAAGGCGCCAGATGCAATCAAGGCGATTCCATCTCGTTCTGCGCTAGTTCTTGTAGCAGCTATGTCTGGTGTCCCAACTCAGAGCGCAAGCTTTGATGGCGCTACCGGCCCTGGCGCTCCAGGATCACAGACAGCAATCCAATTCGCTGCCGCGATCTCACCAGCTCTTGGCTCACTAGAGAATATTGCTGGCGCTGCGATTCTTGCAATCATGGCGACCTACGACATCGAGCAGCAAGTTGGCGGTCCAGTCTTCGATAACACCGCGACCAACTATGCAACTCAACTCGGAGATGGACTCTTTGAGTACAGCTCAGCGCTTAGCGGTCTAGATGCTGCACAAGGACTTCTCGCCTTCCTAGCTGCTTCGCCAAGAGCTAAGGCAGATCCTGCTGCTGTTGCAAAGATGCGCGCGCTTGTATCTCACAAGGGCGTATTTAATGTCCCAACTGTCACACTTGCTGCAACCGCAGATAACGTGACACCAGCTGGACATGCACAGTGGTTAGCCGAGCGTGCTGCTGAGAATTATCTTGCTTCTGCCCAGAACAAGAATTCAAAGCTCGCAAATACCTGGCGTTCGAACAACGTCTCGCTCTGGCAGAGAACACCTGATTCCTACACCAAGTTCAGTGCAACGGGTTCACCGATTTCACAGAGCGGTGTAAATGGAACGGGTCACTGCATAACTTCTACAGCTCAGTACATGGCAATCGCTGATATCTTGGCGAAGGCTGCAGCCGACGGAAAGATCGTTACAGACGGTGCATTCCGTTCAGCAATTCGCAAGGCCGGCGGTCTCACATTCGACCGTGGCTTCAGCGTTCCTTTGATGAAGTTCTACCAGAACTAAATCAGGGGAAAAATCAGTAAGTAAGTCGTAACTGATCAAGAGCGGGGCTCGGGAAACCGGGCCCCGCTTCATTTTTAGATAGCCTTACCAAATGCGTGTGGTGAGATCCGTCGATGAGATGCGCGAGCTGGGTGGCTTGATTGCATCGCATTCCAGGGCGGGTGATCTCATAGTGCTCTCTGGTCCACTCGGTGCAGGTAAGACCGCGCTAACGCAGGGAATCGGTTTAGGACTTGGGATTCAGGGCGTTACCTCGCCAACATTTGTTATCTCTCGGGTCCACAAAGGTGCGATTCCGTTGATCCATGTCGATGCATATCGACTCTTAGGCGGAACTAACTCAGCATTTGAATTCGATGACCTTGATCTTGATACGGGCCGAGAGAGTGCGCTTACAGTGATCGAGTGGGGTGGAGAAGTCGGCGCCCGCTTCGGTGAGGATTTCTTGGAGATTGTCATTGGTTTTGGTGCGGAAGAGAGCGAGCGAAAAGTTAGCGCAATCTCTCACGGTAAACGTTGGGAGGGTTTCAAACTATGAACTCTCTTGTGATTGATACCGCTACGACCCGAACAAGCTGCGCCTTATTTACCGGCTCGAATCTGCGATTTGAAGCGCATCATGATGGTGCCACCGAGCATGCAGAAGCTCTTCCAAAGATGGTTGCAGAAGCGCTAAAGGTTGAATCTAGAGTTGATCAAGTAGTTGTGGGCATGGGGCCAGGGCCATTCACTGGGCTGCGAGTAGGAATCGTTTTCGCCGAAACTTTCGCGACGGCGCGTGAGATTCCTTGGATTGGCGTCTGCTCTCTTGATGCGATTGATATCGATTCAGATGAATACATCGCCGTTTCTGATGCTCGGAGGAAAGAAATCTATTGGGCTCACTACAGAGATGGTGTGCGAATAGAGGGACCATCTGTCGGTAAGGCTGATGAATTAGCTTTGAGACCCGAAAAGAAGTTTGGATTTGGATTCACTGAAACCTTGTTTCCCTCACCCCATCTACTTTTAGCAAAGTCTTTATCAACCTCTATTTCTATGAATATTCGCGAGCCGTTCTATCTTCGCCGTCCGGATGCAGTCCCAACGAGTGAGCGCTCATGATCGAATATCGGGAGATGTCGGTCTTCGATGTTCCAGCCCTGGTTGGAATAGAGAAAGAGGTTTTTCCAGAGTCTCCTTGGAGCGCTGCCCAATTTCGAGAAGAACTCTCGGGCGTCCCGAAGAGTCGCCGATATCTGGTCGCCCATGAACAAGGCGTCATAGTCGGATATGCCGGAGTCGCGCTAGCTGGCGATGTCGCTGATATCCATAACATCGCCGTAATTCCCAACTATCGAAAGCAAGGGATTGCTAGCCATCTTCTAGATGAGTTAGAGAGGTGGGCGATCTCCAAGGGAGTCAGCGCCCTGATGTTGGAGATCAGAGAGGGCAATACGGAGGCTTTTCCTTTATATGAAAAGCGCGGTTATGCCGTTATTTCGCGGCGAGATAACTATTACGCACCCGGGGTTCATGCTCTGATCATGCGAAAAGAGTTGGCCAATGAGTGAGCCATTAGTTCTTGGTATTGAGACCTCCTGTGATGAGACAGCGGTGGGCATCGTTCGCGGCCGGACGTTGCTTGCGAATGTAATTGCCTCAAGCGTTGATGAACATGCGCGTTTTGGCGGAGTAGTACCAGAAGTAGCGTCGCGTGCTCATTTAGAGGCGATGCAACCAAGTATTGAGAGAGCCGTGAAAGAGAGTGGCATCAAGCTTCGAGATCTTGATGGAATCTCTGTGACTGCAGGCCCTGGCCTTGTTGGCGCATTGCTTGTTGGAGTCTCTTCAGCAAATGCACTCGCACTCGCTCTCGACAAACCACTCTATGGCGTTAACCATCTCGCATCACATGTCGCTGTTGATCTATTAACGCATGAGAAGGAATTTCGTCCCAGTATCGCCCTTTTGGTAAGTGGTGGGCATTCTTCGATTCTTAAGGTTAATGATCTAACTTCCGATATCGAGAGTTTAGGACAGACAGTCGACGATGCTGCTGGCGAAGCCTTCGACAAGATCGCTAGATTGATGAATCTGGGATTTCCTGGTGGCCCGATAATTGATAGAGAAGCGAAGTCGGGAGATAGAGATGCAATTAGATTCCCTCGTGGGCTATCACAACCAAAAGATATGCAAGTACAGCCTTTTGATTTTTCCTTCTCAGGTTTGAAGACCGCCGTCTCGCGTTACTTAGCATCAACTCCGAATTACCAGCGAGCTGATGTGGCTGCCTCATTCCAGGAAGCTGTTGTTGATGTGCTCTTGATGAAATCAATCAAGGCATGTGTTGATACCGGAATCGACTCTCTTGTGATTGCTGGGGGAGTTGCTGCTAATTCAAGACTTCGAGAACTTGCTAGCGAACGTTGCGCAGTCGCCGGGATCGAAATGCGCACCCCGCCGCCGGCGCTCTGCACCGATAACGGGGCGATGGTCGCCGCTCTCGGCTCCCTCGCCATCTCATCGGGTCGACCCCCATCCCTAATCGGCTTAGCCGCAGCCTCGGATACCCCGCCTACCCAGCCACTCTGGCTCTAATTAGGTCCGTCGGGGTCGCCACCGCGAACCGTCTCGCCTGCGCTCGACAACGTTCGCTCATGGCTCCCCACTCCGGACCTGATTTGAGGGCTGGATAACGCTGATTTGAGCCGGGGAATACTCCGCCCTAGGCTTGGCGTTAGCACTCGCCGGGTGAGAGTGATAAGTCGCCCAAATCAGAATAGATCAAGTCTGACTAGATAAGAAGGAGCTACGAAGATGGCCATTGCCATTAAGCCGCTAGAAGATCGAATCGTCATAAAGATCAGCGAAGCAGAAGAGAAGACCGCTTCTGGCCTCGTTATCCCAGATACCGCAAAAGAGAGACCACAGGAAGGAACTGTCGTCGCAGTCGGCCCAGGTCGCTTCGATGATGGCGTCCGTGTTCCGATGGATATCAAAGTTGGAGATGTCGTTCTCTACAGCAAGTACGGCGGAACTGAGATCAAGCACGGTGGCGAGGAATATCTAGTCCTCTCTGCTCGTGACATCTTGGCAGTAGTCGAGAAGTAATCGAGACGATAACTAACTATGGCTAAAGCACTTCATTTCGACGAGAATGCTCGTCGCGGCATGGAGCGTGGAGTAAATATCCTCGCTGACACTGTAAAGGTGACTCTCGGTCCAAAGGGCCGCAATGTCGTAATCGGAAAATCTTTTGGTGCACCAGTAATCACAAATGATGGTGTCACTATCGCTAAGGAAATTGAACTATCGGATCCAGCTGAGAACATGGGCGCTCAACTTGTTAAGCAAGTTGCTGAGAAGACCAATGATGTCGCAGGTGACGGTACAACTACTGCAACTGTCTTGGCTCAAGCAATGGTCAAAGAGGGTCTTCGTAACCTCGCAGCCGGTGCGCAACCAATGGGAATTAAGGCGGGAATCGAAGCTGCTGTTACCTCGGTAGTAGAGAAGCTTCGCTCCAACTCAACCAAGGTTGCCGGTAAAGAGCAGATCGCAGATGTTGCGACAATCTCCGCACAAGACCGTGGAATCGGCGAATTAATCGCTGAGGCGATGGACAAGGTAGGCAAGGATGGCGTCATCACTGTCGAAGAGTCATCGACCACTGGGCTAGAGCTTGAATTCACCGAGGGTATGCAGTTCGACAAGGGCTACATCTCTCCTTACTTCGTAACTGACCAGGATCGGATGGAGTCCGTCCTCGAGGATGCTTATGTATTGATCGCAGGCGGAAAGATCTCTGCGCTCTCTGATCTACTTCCAGTCCTCGAGCAGGTCGCAAAGACCGGCAAGCCGCTAGCGATAATCGCGGAAGATGTTGAAGGCGAGGCGCTTTCTACCCTCGTCGTTAACCGGATCCGTGGCGTATTCACCTCTGTTGCCGTGAAGGCTCCTGCATTCGGTGAACGCCGTAAAGCGATTCTTCAAGATATTGCGGTCCTAACCGGTGGCCAAGTCATCTCGACTGAAGTCGGCTTGAAGCTTGACCAGATCGGTCTAGATATGTTGGGCAAGGCTCGTCGCGTTGTTGTGACCAAAGATCACACCACCATCGTCGATGGCGGTGGCGCAAAGAAGGATGTTGATGGTCGTATCGCTGAGATTCGTCGCGAAATCGACACTGTTGATTCTGATTGGGATCGCGAGAAACTACAAGAGCGTCTAGCGAAGCTCTCTGGTGGAGTCTGCGTAATCAAGGTCGGAGCACACACCGAAGTCGAGTTGAAGGAGAAGAAGCATCGCCTTGAAGATGCAATCTCTGCTACTCGCGCTGCGGTCGAAGAGGGAATCGTCGCCGGTGGTGGCGCTGCTCTTGTTCATGCTGCAACAGTTCTTGATAACGATCTTGGTTATGAAGGCGATGCTGCTGTTGGTGTTCGCCTTGTTGCTAAGGCTTGCCAAGAGCCGCTCCGCTGGATCGCTGAGAATGCCGGCCAAGAAGGTTATGTAGTTGTATCTAAGGTCCGTAACTTGAAGAGCAATGAAGGCTTCAATGCAGCGACTGATGAGTACGGTGATCTTGTAAAGGCTGGTGTTATTGATCCAGTTAAGGTGACTCGTTCAGCTCTTGCTAATGCTGCATCAATTGCTGCGATGTTCTTGACTACTGAGGCGCTCGTATTTGAGAAGCCAGAAGAGTCGAAGGAGCTTGCAGGTGGACATGGACATAGCCATGGTCCAGGCGGACATTCACACTAATCGAGTAAATAACTTCGCAATTGGAGAGGGCCCCGAGTTAATCGGGGCCCTTTCTCATTAGACTCTCAGGATGCCTGAAACAGCTAACGTCTCATCCACGGTCTGGTTTGCGACCCTTGGAATTGTGGGTCTAATCCTCATCTTGGACCTGGCCTGGGCTTGGTATCGGCGGAATTCAGTTACCTCAATGCGGGAGGCGGCCACTTGGACCGTCATTTATGTCAGCGCTGCGATCATCTTCGGGATCTCCATGAGAAGTTGGGATAGCCCACAAGCAAGCGGTGAGTTCTTTGCTGGCTGGATCACCGAGTACTCGCTCTCAGTCGATAACCTCTTCGTCTTCCTGATTATCTTGACGCGCCTTAAGGTCAAGCGCGAGCAAGAACAACTTGTACTTCTCTTTGGAATCTTGATGGCGCTAGTGATGCGCGGGATATTCATCATCTTAGGCGCTGCTGTGATCGAGCGGTTTGTTGCAATCTTCTTCTTATTCGGCGCGATTCTGCTCTGGACTGCGTACAAATTAATCACCGAGGATCCGGAGGAAGACGAATGGCAAGAAAATAGGATCATCGAGACTTTGCGTAAACGAGGTTATTCGACTTTTACAATTGCCCTAGTTGCCGTTGGAACAACAGATCTTCTCTTTGCTCTTGATTCAATTCCAGCAATCTTTGGATTAACTCGAGATCCTTACATCGTATTTATGGCTAATGCCTTCGCGCTAATGGGACTTCGGCAGCTCTACTTCTTAGTCGGAATGCTCCTCAGACGATTGATCTATCTCTCTAAAGGTCTTTCAATCGTCCTTGGCTTCATCGGGGTGAAGCTAGTGATTGAAGCGCTACATGGAATCGGCATCCATGAGATTGCAGGATTCAAGATCCCAGAAGTACCAATCACGGTCTCACTTGGGGTAATCATCTCTGCATTAGCGGTAACAACTGTTATCAGTCTTCGAGTTAAAGCAGAACCTCTCAACTAGTCAGTCATAAAAACTAACGCCTCCGAGTGATGAGCTCGGAGGCGCTGTTTAGTCGGCTGGAAAGGAGGAGAATTACGCAGTAAAGACCCGAGATTGCCGTTGGGCTTTGCTGATGATCTCGAAACGCTCTTCTTCAGTAAGACCTCCCCAGATCCCGTATGGCTCTTGCACTGCTAGGGCATGTGCGCGGCACTGTGCGAGTACTGGACAGGTTGCGCATACCGCTTTGGCAGCAACTTCACGAGCCTTGCGGCGGGGGCCGCGCTCGCCATCTGGATGGAAGAACATCTCAGTTGGAAGGGATCGGCAAGCACCCTCATACTGCCATTCCCAATTTGCTTCTACCGGCTTCGGTAAGCGAGTCGTTTCGGACATGGGAGGAATATACAATCGCGCCATAGGTTGTTCAAGTACCCTGATTTCAAGATGCGGGCGAGTCGGCCTACCCCCACCATTCGCCTATGACCAGCAACACAGCCTCAGGCGGGACCGATACCCCAACCGAGGCTCTAACCGTTGCCGCAGTTGCGAGAAGGCTGGGAGTTGCCCCAGCAACGCTGAGAACTTGGGATCGTCGCTATGGACTCGGTCCATCTGATCACAGCACAGGTGAACATCGTCGCTACACCGCGGGCGATATCGCTCGCTTAACCCTGATGCGCAAACTAGTCATCTCGGGAGTCTCTCCAGCTGAAGCAGCGCAGCGGGCGCTGGCATTTGATGGCGAAAGTTCAGCAGAGATCATCTCATCGACACTTGCGAGAGAAGTCACCGTAAGGGAGGAGTTAGTCGAAACAGTTCTCCGCGCCGCTCGCGCATACGATAGAAATTTTGTTGAGGAGCTACTCCGCTCTGAGATGCAGATGCGCGGAATCACCAATACTTGGACGGAAGTGATTGTCCCGCTATTGATTTTGCTTGGTGATGAATGGGCCGATGCCGGAACTGGTATCGAAACAGAACATCTTGTAAGTGAAATTATCAAGCGGTTACTTCAGGAGTGGAATACAAATGTTGTTGACCCGATTAACCCACGACCAGTACTTCTTGCTTGTATCGGTGAAGAGATGCATTCACTTCCACTTTATGCGTTAGCGGCTGCCCTCTCCGAACGGAAGATTCAAACTCAATTCCTTGGGGCGAGAACTCCTATCGAAGCGATTAATGCGGTAGTCAAGCGCTCCGCTCCACCTGCAATCTTCCTCTGGGCGCAACTGAATAAGAATGGTGACTTCACTGCACTTGATCAACTTCCAAGTATCAGACCTGCGCCACGCGTTGTAATCGGTGGCCCGGGCTGGGGAGCTCCAACCCCAAAGAGCGCAGTTCATGTCGATGACCTCGTTGAGGCATGCGAGGAGATCCTCCGGGCTGTTGGCGCGTAATTAGCGGAGCCATTAGGGTTTCGGCATGGCTGAGAGCGTCAATGAGAAAGTGGCGATGCTCGGCCTCACTTATGACGATGTTCTACTGCTCCCTGATGCATCAGATGTGGTCCCATCCGAGGTCGCGACCCACACTCAATTAACCAGGGGCATAAAGCTAGGAATTCCGCTCATTTCTGCGGCGATGGATACCGTTACCGAATCGGCGATGGCGATCGCAATGGCGAAGCTAGGCGGAATTGGAATAATCCATAGAAACCTTCCAATTGAAGAGCAAGTAACGCATGCCAAGTTGGTAAAGGGTGCCGGGTTATTAGTGGGGGCTGCAGTTGGAGTTGGAGATGATGGATTTGCTCGTGCCACCGCGCTAATCGATGTCGGCGTTGATGTGATTGTTGTCGATACGGCACATGGACATCACCGCGCAGTCCTAGAAGCCATCTCTCGAATCAAAGATGAATTTCCGGATCAAGAGGTTATTGGTGGAAATGTTGCGACTAGAGCTGGTGCACAAGCTCTGATTAATGCTGGCGCAGATGCGGTAAAGGTTGGCGTTGGACCTGGTTCGATTTGTACAACCCGAGTCATCGCTGGAGTTGGAGTCCCACAAGTAACCGCAATCATGGAGGTCGCTAAGGCTTGTAAGAAAGCTGATGTTCCATTGATTGCAGATGGTGGATTACAGCATTCGGGAGATATTGCAAAAGCGATTGTTTCTGGCGCAGACACTGTAATGCTCGGCTCATTACTTGCTGGTTGCGATGAATCTCCTGGTGAGTTGCTGGAGAGCAATGGGAAGAAGTTCAAGCGTTATCGTGGCATGGGTTCTTTAGGTGCGATGCAATCACGTGGCGAGAGTAAATCTTTTTCTAAAGATAGATATATGCAGGATGATGTTCTATCTGAAGACAAACTAGTTCCAGAAGGAATCGAAGGAAAAGTTGCTTATCGTGGACCGGTATCTGGCGTTGTCCATCAACTAGTTGGAGGTCTCCGCTCTGGAATGGGTTATGCCGGCGCTGAAGATATCCAGGCTCTCCAGAAGCGAGGGCGCTTGATTCAGATAACTAGCGCGGGCCTTCAAGAGAGCCATCCTCACGATGTTCTAGATGTCGCAGACGCACCGAACTACTTCCGGGATGCGAGGAGCTGAAAATGGTCGATATTGAGATCTCCGAAGGTAAGCGCGCCCGAACCGCTTACTCATTCGACGATGTCTCGATAGTCCCATCGCGTCGTACTCGCGAGCCACAAGATGTCTCACTCGCCTGGCAGATCGATGCTTATCGCTTCGATCTACCTTTGATGGCAGCTCCTATGGATTCGGTTGTCTCACCGGAAACTGCGATCGCAATCGGAAAGTTAGGCGGTTTAGGTGTCCTAAACCTTGAGGGGTTATGGACGCGGTATGAGAATCCAAAGATCCAGCTAGGGGAGATCTCATCTATTCCTGCAGATCAAGCAACTGCTCGGATGCAAGAACTTTATAAAGCTCCGATTCGCCCCGAGTTGATTAAGGAGCGGCTCGCCGAGATTCGTGCCGCTGGAATAACGGTTGCAGGTGCGCTCTCACCACAGCGAACCGCGGAGTTCTACAAGACAGTAATTGATGCCGGTGTAGACCTCTTTGTGATTCGTGGAACGACTGTAAGCGCAGAACATGTCTCAACTAAGACGGAACCCTTGAATCTAAAGAAGTTCATTTATGAATTAGATGTTCCAGTAGTAGTGGGCGGCTGCGCTACTACTACGAGTGCACTTCATTTGATGCGCGCTGGCGCTGCTGGAGTTCTAGTTGGATTTGGTGGTGGAGCTGCGCACACAACTCGTCAGGTATTAGGAATCTCAGTCCCAATGGCAACCGCAGTTGCCGATGTTGCAGCTGCCCGACGCCAGTACCTAGATGAATCTGGCGGAAGATATGTACATGTGATTGCAGATGGTTCGGTTGGTAAGAGCGGTGATATCGCAAAGGCAATTGCCTGTGGCGCCGATGCAGTCATGCTTGGTTCACCACTAGCTCGAGCTGATGAAGCCCCAGGGCGTGGCTGGCACTGGGGTAGCGAGGCGCATCATGCTGAATTGCCTCGGGGAACACGAGTACATGTTGGAACTACTGGTTCTCTCCAGGAGATCCTGGTTGGCCCATCGCATTCTGCAGATGGAGCTATGAATCTATTTGGCGCTCTTCGTAGAGCGATGGCAACATGCGGATATTCAGAGTTGAAGGAGTTTCAACGCGTTGAGATCGTCTTGAATAAAGGGTGAACTTGCAACGAAGTAATCACGTCTTAGTAATTGATTTTGGCGCCCAATACGCCCAACTCATTGCACGTCGAGTCCGACAGGCAAATGTCTACAGCGAGATAGTTCCATCTTCGCTCTCCGCAGACGAGATCATGGCCCGTAATCCACGTGCCATCATCCTGTCGGGGGGTCCCTCATCGGTTTATGTAGATGGCGCACCACGTATAGATCCAAAGATTTTTGAACTACAGATCCCAATCTTTGGCATCTGTTATGGCTTCCAGGCAATGGCCCAAGCTCTTGGTGGCGAAGTAGCCAAGAACGATATCTCTGAATATGGACGCACTCACTTCAGCGCAGACACAACTTCACATCTATTCTCCGGATTAGAGACAAATTTCGATGTCTGGATGAGTCACGGCGATAGCGTTGTGGCTGCACCATCAGGATTTGCAGTCATCGGTCGCACTGAAAACACGCCAGTAGCTGCATTCGAAAATGAGAATGGACAATTAGCTGGCGTTCAATTCCACCCAGAAGTACTCCACACAGATTTTGGCCAAGAGATTCTAAGGCGCTGGTTGATTGATGTAGTGAAATGTAAACCAACTTGGACATCTGAGAACATCATCGAGAATGAAGTAATCAACATAAAGTCACAAGTAGGTTCAGATCGGGTCATTTGTGGTCTATCTGGTGGAGTTGATTCTGCAGTCGCAGCAGCTTTAGTGCAAAGAGCCATTGGATCACAGCTCACCTGCGTATTCGTCGATCATGGGTTACTCCGAAAAGGAGAGTCAGAACAGGTCGAGAGGGATTTCGTAGCAGCAACCGGCGTCAATTTGGTAGTAGTTGATGCGAAGGAGCGCTTCTTAAATGCGCTTAGTGGAGTTATAGATCCCGAAGAGAAACGAAAGATCATCGGTAGAGAATTCATCAGGGTCTTTGAGGATGCTGCACGCGATCTCACAAGCGGTGGCGAGATCAAATTCTTAGTGCAGGGAACTCTCTATCCAGATGTAGTCGAATCAGGAGGAGGAAGTGGCACTGCAAACATCAAGTCGCATCACAATGTTGGTGGCCTTCCTGATGACCTCAAATTCGATTTGATTGAACCTCTCCGTACATTATTCAAAGATGAAGTGAGAGATGTTGGTACTCAGCTCGGACTACCAAGTGAGATCGTGTGGCGACAACCCTTTCCTGGGCCTGGCCTTGCCATCCGAATAGTCGGGGAAGTTACTCAGGAAAGACTTAAAGTTCTGCGCGAGGCCGACTTTATTGTCAGACAAGAATTACAATTTGCCGGACTTGATCGGAGTGTTTGGCAATGTCCGGTCGTGCTACTAGCTGATGTTAGAAGCGTCGGAGTTCAAGGTGATGGTCGAACTTATGGCCATCCAATAGTTCTTCGACCAGTAACTAGCGAGGATGCGATGACCGCAGATTGGGCAAGGATTCCTGATGAAGTACTCGCTCGAATCTCTAACCGGATAACGAACGAGGTACGAGAGATTAATCGCGTGGTTCTTGATATCACATCAAAACCACCTGGAACCATCGAATGGGAGTGATCTAGATGCGACGTAGACATCTTGGTCTTTCGCTCTCACTTACTCTTTTATTGGCGCTACTAGTTCCAATCTCGATTTCCGTTCCAGTCGCACAAGCGGAAGAGAAAGATTCTGTTAAGTGCAGACAGATCCGTTCGGTTGCCCAGGCTCCTAAGAAGGTTAATCCACCTACAACACTTCTCAAGCGCGGCCCTCGACAGATCACGCTCCAAACAAATTGTGGAAATATCAACATCCGCACCTTTTTCAGAGATGCTCCTGTAACGCTTACTGTTCTTGCTACCTTGATGAATGCTGGTTATTACAATCGAACTGCTTGTCATCGCCTTACTACCGATGGAATATATGTAGTCCAATGCGGTGATCCAACTGCAACTGGAATGGGCGATCCTGGATTCCGATACAAGGATGAGAATCTGCCACAAGCCGAAGAAGATAACTACCCACGTGGGACAGTCGCTATGGCGAACTCTGGTTCACCAGGAACTAATGGCAGCCAATTCTTCCTCGTCTACAATGACACAACTCTTGGACCGAATTACACGATCTGGGGAGAGATAACCTCTGGAATTGAAATCCTCGAGCACGTTGCAAAGTCAGGCGTAAAAGGTGGCGGTGCGGACGGATCACCTATCCAAAGCTTGGTTATTCAGCGGATTATCGTCCGTTAATCTGTATTTATAACCTTAAAGATCTCAGCAACTCTTCCAGCGCCGAGACCATTTGCTTCAGCATTCTTCTCGCCCCAACTTCTAACCATGTTCTCTAGCTCGGAGTTATGAGCTGTCTGGCTAACATGCGCTCTTAGGGCTGCCATTTTCTTAGAGAAAGTCTCGGTGATATCTACGAAGTGATTGGGAGTAGGTGATCCGGTAATCCACACTTCTCTCACGCGCCACGGTTCGAATCCCTCAGCTTTTAAGTCAGTGAAGGCATATGGATTACGGGAGTCTGGATACACGGCCTGTAGTGCGGTTTCACCAGCCGCGAGATGATCGGGATGACTTGCGAAGATCCGTTCATAATTTCGTTCTGGCGATTGAATGACCATTCGGTCCGCTTTGGCGCGACGGATCTCGCGCACAATCTCCTTTCGTAGTTCCAAAGAGGGAAAGAGTGAGCCATCTCGATAATTTAAGAAGCGAATATTGGTGACGCCGAGCGCTGAGCCTGCATCGCGTTGCTCTTTCTGACGAACAGCAGCCATCTCCTCGAGCGGGACATCAGACTCTTCGCCACCTTGGTCCCCATTTGTGATTATGCAATAAGAGACATCTATTCCCTTAGCAGTCCAATTAGCGATGGTTCCACCAGCGCCAAAATCACAATCATCTGGATGCGCCATAACCACAAGAATCCGCTTGATCTCTTCATCTGCTATTGGAGTCACCGGCGTATTCTAGACTTCTTTATGTGTCGAATAGATTGCTAGACGGGTTGAACCCTCAACAGCAATCCGCAGTCATCCATCACGGTGGCTCGCTCTTAGTTGTAGCTGGAGCTGGCTCAGGCAAGACGCGCGTTCTTACCCGTCGCATCGCATATTTGATGGCAGAACGAGCCGTAGAACCATTTGAGATTCTCGCAATCACATTCACAAATAAAGCCGCTGGCGAGATGAAAGAACGCGTAGCAGCACTTGTTGGAAAACGGGCGAAGGCAATCTGGGTATCTACATTTCACTCTGCCTGTGTTCGGATACTAAGACAAGAAGCGAGTCGCCTCGGCTTCTCGACTAATTATTCAATCTATGACCAAGCTGACAGCGTCCGACTTGTAACGCTCGTAATGCGAGATCTAAACCTCGATCAGAAGCGCTACAACCCACGAGCAGTCGCTTCCATAATCTCTAATGCAAAGAATGAATTACTTGGTCCAGCTGACTATCGGAACTCCACCACAAATCACTTTGAAGAGATCGTTGCAGAGGTTTATGCCATCTACCAACAACGCCTAACTAGTGCTAACGCTATGGACTTCGATGACTTGATTATGAAGACGGTCGAGGTCCTACAGAAATTCCCTGATGCCCGCGCTCGGTATCGCCATCGCTTCAAACATATCTTGGTGGATGAGTATCAAGATACGAATCACGCCCAATACATCCTGATCCGCGAGTTAGTGGGCACAGATCGAGATGGGATCCCAGCAGCTGAGTTATGTGTAGTCGGTGACGCAGACCAATCGATTTATGGGTTCAGAGGTGCGACGATCCGTAACATCCTGCAATTTGAAGAAGACTATCCCGACGCCACCACGATTTTGCTTGAACAGAACTATCGCTCGACCCAGAACATCCTAAGCGCTGCAAACTCGGTTATCTCGAAGAATGAATCAAGGAAAGAGAAAAATCTCTGGTCAGATGCAGGAAGCGGCGCTAAGTTGATTGGTTTCGTTGCCGAGAATGAGCATCACGAAGCGGAGTTTGTGAGAGATGAAATCTTCAAGTTGAGCGAATCTGGAAAGTCCCGCTTTGGTGATACTGCGATTTTCTATCGAACGAATGCCCAATCCCGTGTCTTTGAAGAGATTTTCATGAGAGCAGGAGTTCCATACAAAGTAGTCGGCGGAGTCCGCTTCTATGAACGGAAGGAAGTTAAGGATCTTCTCGCTTATCTGCGGGTCTTAGTGAATCCAGATGATGAGGTCTCGCTACGTAGAATCATCAACACTCCTAAACGAGGGATCGGGGATCGGGCACTTGATTCAATAGATGAGATTGCAAAACAAGGCTCAATCTCTTTCTGGCAAGCTTTAACGCGAAGCACCAGCTCAGATCTCTCTCCCAGAGCTAACTCCTCTATCCAAGCATTTGTATCGATGATGATTGCGTTACAAGTATTAGTCGAAGCAAATAGACCTCCAGCCACTATCGCTGCCGCGATCCTTGAACAATCAGGGTTGCTAGAGGAATTGCGCAATAGTCACGACCCTCAAGATGAGGTAAGGGTGGAAAACCTTGAGGAGTTGGTAGCTGTAATTGAAGAGTATGAAGAGCGGATCATTACTGATGGCGAGACGCCGACTCTTGCTGGATTTCTAGAGGAAGTCTCTCTTGTTGCTGACGCGGATGAGATCCCAGAAGGAGAAGATCACGGTGGCGTTGTAACACTGATGACTCTACATACCGCTAAAGGATTGGAATTTCCCACTGTCTTCTTAACCGGAATGGAGGAAGGCGTTTTTCCGCACTCTCGTACTCTTGGCGAGAAGAAAGAGTTAGAGGAGGAGCGAAGGCTTGCCTATGTCGGATTAACTCGAGCCCGAGAGCGTTTGTATCTCTCGCGCGCTGAGTATCGCTCAGCATGGGGCGCTCCGAATTACAACCCACCCTCACGATTCTTAGATGAGATCCCAGAGAATCTAATCGAATGGAACAAATCGGCGAGTGGTTTCGTCACTCCACCAATCACTAGAAAGAAGTTCTCAACTCCACCAAGGCCAACTGGAAAACAGAGCAACTCCCTACAACTAGCTATCGGTGATCGGGTTTCACATGACACCTTTGGATTAGGAACCGTGATATCTGTCTCAGGCGAAGGAGAGAAAGCAGAAGCAACCATCAACTTTGGCAGCTATGGTGAGAAGCGTTTGTTGCTCCGTTATGCCCCAGTAGATAAGTTATGACCCATGGACCTATTTGAGTATCAGGCCCGGGATCTCTTCGAAGCAAAAGGCGTACCAGTCTTAGGTGGAGCAGTCGCCACAACACCGGAAGAGGCTCGCGCTGCTGCTGAGAAACTTGGCGGAAGAGTCGTCGTTAAGGCACAAGTAAAGATTGGTGGCCGAGGTAAAGCTGGTGGCGTCAAACTAGCCGAGAGCCCTGAAGATGCCTTCGAAAAAGCAAAAGCAATCCTCGGGATGGATATCAAAGGTCACTTAGTTAGAAAAGTGATGATTGCTCAAGCAGCTCCGATTGAGAGCGAGTATTACCTAGCGATTCTCCTTGATCGAGCAGCTCGTTCATTTCTGGTCATGGCTTCTGTTGCCGGCGGAATGGATATAGAAGAAGTTGCACATAAAACACCTGAGAAATTAGCTCGCGTCCATGTAAATCCGAATCGGGGTTTGGATAAGGCAAGCGCTTTAGAAATCGTAAGAAAGGGCGCCTTTCCTGAGGATGTAATTGATTCAGTCGCTGATGTATTGGTAACGCTTTGGAAGACATTCCAAGAATCAGATGCGACACTCGTAGAAGTTAATCCGCTCGTAAAGACTAAGGATGGCCGGATCATCGCTCTTGATGGAAAGGTGACCTTGGATGACAACGCTGCTTTCCGTCATCCTGATCACGAATCCCTGATCGACCACGCGGCCACAAACCCGCTTGAGGCGCTCGCAAAGGAGAAAGATCTCAACTATGTGAAGCTTGATGGCGAAGTTGGCGTAATTGGAAATGGTGCTGGCCTTGTAATGAGCACCCTTGATGTTGTCGCATACGCTGGTGAGAAGTACGGCGTAAAGCCAGCTAACTTCTTGGATATTGGTGGTGGCGCTTCTGCACAGGTTATGGCTGATGGTCTCTCAATCATCCTGGGCGATCCATCCGTACGTTCAGTATTTGTAAATGTTTTTGGTGGAATCACAGCTTGTGATGCTGTTGCAAATGGAATAGTCCAAGCTCTTGAAATCCTTGGCGACAAAGCAACGAAACCTCTAGTCGTGAGATTAGATGGAAATAACGTCAATGAAGGTCGACGGATCCTCAACGAGGCAAATCACCCGCTGGTCCAACAACTAGACACTATGGATGGCGCTGCCGCACGTGCAGCAGAATTGGCGGCCCAGCGATGACGATCTTTATCGATGAGAACACCAAAGTCATCGTCCAAGGAATGACTGGCTCTGAAGGCACCAAGCACACTAGAAGAATGATCGCTAGTGGAACGAAGATTGTTGGTGGCGTTACTCCTGGAAAAGGTGGACAAGAAGTAGAGATCGAAGGAAAGAAACTTCCGGTCTTCAATACCGTTAAAGAAGCTGTCGCCGCTACCGGAGCTAATGCCTCTGTTGTATTCGTCCCACCAAAATTCGCTAAGGCTGCAGTTATTGACGCTATTGATGCTGAAGTCCCGCTGGTAGTTGTAATCACTGAAGGCATCCCAGTTCACGATACCGCTGCATTCTTTGCATACTCGCAAGAAAAAGGTAAGACGCGAATTATCGGCCCGAACTGTCCAGGGCTTATCTCTCCTGGTAAGAGCAACATCGGCATCACTCCATCTGATATCACTGGCCCTGGAAAAATTGGTCTAGTTTCTAAGTCTGGAACGTTGACCTATCAGATGATGTATGAATTAAGGGATATTGGATTTACTACCGCTGTTGGTATCGGTGGCGATCCGATTATTGGCACAACCCATATTGACTGTCTCCGCGCGTTCCAAGATGACCCTGCCACCGAGGCGATCGTGATGATCGGTGAGATTGGTGGCGATGCCGAAGAGCGCGCTGCTGCATTCATCAAGGAATATGTGACGAAGCCAGTTGTTGGTTATGTCGCAGGTTTCACCGCTCCCGAAGGCAAGACGATGGGCCACGCAGGTGCGATCGTCTCTGGATCATCTGGAACTGCGGAAGCGAAAAAAGTCGCACTTGAGGCAGCTGGCGTAAAAGTCGGAAAGACCCCAAGTGAGACAGCTCGACTTCTACGCGGGATTCTAAAAGCTTAGTAATGACGCGAATCCTGCGCGTTGGTCTCCAGCAAGGGATTCGAAGTCTTACTTTGATTCTGCTGCCAATAGCTTTCATCTCTCTGGTTGCTTGGGCTACCGCTGGAAGTTCATCTGGAAATACAGCTGATCCGTTACGAGCTGCTCTCTGGTTCTTCTTAGCTGCACATCAAGTTCCATTGCAACTATCACTCTCAGATGCAACGCTATCTGGCTCACTTACATATCTACCTGTCGGCGGATTGATTATTCCTTTCTTTGCAACGAGAAGTGGGTACATGAGAATGGTCGAGACCCTTGGCGAACCAAACCACCGAGAGCGCCGGCTTTACATACTTTCTTTTGCAATTAGTTATGCAGCTGGAGGGTATCTTCTGGCTTTGACGGCTCTTGGGCAGACTGTAAGTGCCCCGTTTTATATCGCAATTCCGATCCTCTTTCTAATCTCAGCTACATCGGCGTTCTTAATTAGTGGAGCCATGCCTAAGCATGCTTTGCAGTTTCCATGGCAGCGCGCTCTGCGGATTATCTGGATAGCTATCGTGGCGCTTATTGGATTTAGTTCATTAGTTCTGGCGGGATCTCTGATCTATCACTTTGATGTAGTACTAGATCTGACGCGAGTGATCGAGCCAGGAATCTTTGGCGGACTAGTACTTCTTCTGGGACAACTCTTATATTTACCTAATGTTGCTATCGCCTCGCTAAGTTACTTATCAGGTGCAGGTTTAACAATTGGTGAGGGGAGCCTGCTCTCTCCATTTACCCATCGAATTGACGAGATTCCTGCAATACCAATTCTTGGTGCACTGCCGGTCTCAAGCAATTTTTTTACATTCGGTCTAGCGATCTTTGTTGTTGCAATAGGGGCAATAATCGCAAAATATGGGGTTGAGACTTATAGCGACATTAGTGAGACGAAACGTTTCCTTATCGCAGCTACTTTGATCGCCCTTGCCTTATTGCTAGTCGTAGCGCGCATAAGTAGTGGTCAACTTCTTTCGACGAATCTGCCTTCGGTCGGGCCGATTTGGTGGGCTCTTCCAATTGTTGTAACCGCTCAATTCGCAGTTGGTGGCGCACTCTTCATCTTGGTGCCAAGAGCCATCGCCAAGTTAAAGCAGAGATAGATCTATGAGCTCCAATAAGCGCGCACTTATCTCAGTTTCCGATAAGAGTGGAATCATCGAGCTTGCACAATCATTGATCAATTCCGGATACAAGATCATCGCCTCAGATGGAAGCGCCGCTTACCTGGAGAGTAATAAAGTCCCCGTTACGCGTATCGAGGAAGTGACTGGTTCTCCAGAGTTATTTGGTGGTCGAGTGAAATCGCTTCATCCGCTGATTCATGGCGCTATCCTCTTCGATCGAGAGGACCCAAAACAGGTTGAGGAAGCGGCAACCTCGGGGATCGAAGCGATTGATGTCGTTGTAATAAATCTCTATCACCCGGATAAATTCGATATCGGTGGCCCAGCCCTAATAAGAGCAGCTGCGAAGAACCATAAATCAACCTCGATTCTCACTAACCCAAATCAATATTCGAAGTTCATAGAGGCGCTTGCTCGGGGTATTTCAGTTGAAGAACGAAGAGCGTGGGCGAGGGCAGCTCTTGAGGTAACAGCCAGATACGACCTAGCAATTCTCAAAGAACTCGGTGAGCCACTTCGTTACGGGGAGAATCCTCATCAAGAGGGCACCTTGGTTGGAAGTGATGGAGTTGCTGCCGCCGCTTTGATTCAAGGCAAGAAGCCCTCCTTTAACAATTACCTAGATTTGGATATCGCATCTCTTATCGCATCTGACCATGAAGAGAACGCATTTGTAATTGTTAAACATGGGATGCCTTGCGGAATAGCCGTGAACGTTGATGCTAATGAGGCATTTTCTAAAGCGTTGTCATCTGATCCGTTATCAGCCTTTGGGGGAGTCATTGCCACAAACTCTCGAGTCGAAGAAGAAGTCGCCGGTGAGATAGTGAATAACTTCTACGAAGCAGTGATAGCCCCAGGCTACACAGAAGGCGCGCTCAAGATCTTCCAAAAGAAGCCGAATTTGAGAATCCTTGTCCTAACTTCACGAACTAAACCGCACTTTGTAGTTAAGGAAATCAACGGGGGTTTTCTCTTTCAGACTCCCGATGATCCTTCGGAAGATGATCTTTGGACGCTCGTAGCGGGATCACCCATAAATGCAACTGAGATGCAAGATCTCATCTTTGCCTGGAAGTCCGTCGCTCGCTGTAGAAGCAATTCTGTATTGATCGCAAAGGATCTTGCCAGTGTGGGAATTGGAGTAGCCGAAGTAAATCGACTCGATGCAGCACGCGATGCCCTAAGGAGAGCGGGTGAGAAAGCAAACGGTGCATTTGCCGCAAGCGATGGCTTCTTTCCTTTCCCCGATGGATTAGAGGCCCTCGCTGAAGCCGGAGTGAAGGCAGTTGTTGCTCCCGGTGGCTCGATCCGTGATTCAGAAGTTATAGAAGTAGCGAATAGAGTCGGAGTCACACTTTATTTCGCAACACGACGCCATTTTTCTCATAGCTAAGCGCGCCAATTAGACTCCACCTATGGCGGTTGATACGAAGATTCTTGATGGGCGAAAACTGGCTCGAGAACTCAAATCTCAACTTGCCCTGAAAATCAAGAACGAGAACTTAACTCTTGGATTAGGAACAATCCTGGTTGGTTCAGACCCGAGTTCACATTCATATGTTGCCGGTAAACATCGGGATTGCGCGGAAGTTGGAATCAAGTCGATCCGAATTGAGTTACCTGATGGCGCTAGCGAAGATGAGATTCTTGCTGCTGTCAGATCACTAAATGAAGATGATGATTGCACTGGCTTTATAGTCCAGCTACCGCTTACTAAGGGAGTAGATGCAAACAAGGTTCTTGGCACCATTAGCCCTTCCAAAGATGCTGACGGCCTTCATCCGCTAAATCTTGGGAAGTTAGTTCTTCAACAAGAAGCGCCGCTACCTTGCACGCCACAGGCGATCTACGAGTTGGTGTCGAAGAATGGAATCGCTTGGGATGGCAAAGAAGTGGTTATCTTGGGAAGAGGGACTACCGTTGGAAGACCGCTCGGACTATTGCTATCTGGAAGAGCTGGAAATGCAACGGTCACTCTTACTCATACGGGAACTCGAGATCTTCACTCGCATTTGAAGCGTGCCGACATCATCATCGCAGCCCTTGGCAAGCCTCACTTCCTAAAGAGTGAGATGGTCAAAGAAGGCGCGGTCGTCATCGATGTGGGTCTGACGCGCGTCGGTGAGAAGTTAGTTGGCGATGTTGACCCAGGCGTCTATTCAAGAGCGAGCGCCTACTCACCAGTCCCGGGTGGAGTTGGACCGATGACCCGAGCCATGTTGCTCAAGAATGTCATTGAACTATCTAAGTGGAGCGGGATTTGAAACGGCTTTCGTATTTGATCGCGCTAGTGGCTCTAGCTATCTCGACCCTGTACTCGGTTCGAATCGGCGCGATCACACTCGCGCTAGCTCTGGCGACCTATTCATTGCCCGGAATAAGAAATAGCCGACCGCTGGAGAAACTGATTCCGCTAGTACTAGTGGTCTCGCTCATAACTGTCGCATTGGCGCTTCCGCGGAGGTAGCCGGTAGGTTCTGCCGCTATGAGCAGATCAGGAAAAGTAACCGTAGTTGGAGCTGGCTTCTATGGATCTACCACCGCTCTTCGTCTAGCGGAGTACGACATATTCGAAACGGTTGTAATAACCGATATCGTCGAAGGTAAGCCAGAAGGAATTGCACTCGATATAAATCAGTCGCGATCAATCGAAGGATTTGAGACCAAAGTCGTCGGACAAACGACAAACGCAGAGGGCGCGGGCTATGAAGCGACAGCTAACTCTGATGTAGTCGTGATCACTGCCGGCTTGCCACGTAAACCTGGTATGAGTCGTATGGATTTGATTGGTGTTAATGCTGGAATCGTTCGAGGCGTTGCTGAGAACATCGCAAAGCATTCACCAAATGCCGTGTTGATAGTCGTCTCAAATCCGCTTGATGAGATGACAGCTCTCGCCCAAATCGCATCTAAGTTCCCACACAATCGCGTAATGGGCCAGGCAGGAATGCTCGATACCGCTAGGTTCACGCACTTTGTCGCTGAGAAGTTAAGCGTTCCAGTCGCATCGGTTAAGACTCTTACTCTCGGCTCTCACGGTGAAACTATGGTTCCGGTCCCAAGCCGCTGTACCGTTAATGGAAAGCCGCTGAGTGATCTCCTTGGCGCTTCAGAGATTGAAGAGCTTGTTACTAGAACTCGTAATGGTGGCGCTGAAATTGTGGCGCTCTTGAAGACAGGATCTGCTTATTACGCACCATCCGCTGCGGCGGCTCGAATGGCTCGCGCTGTGATCACTGACTCCCATGAAGTAATGCCAGTATGCGCCTGGGTAACTGGTGAATATGGAATCTCCGGTGTCTATCTCGGCGTAGAGGCCGAGATTGGAAGAAGTGGCATCTCGAAGGTCGTTGAGGGCTCGTTATCTGCTAACGAACTTGAGGAACTTAAGAAGGCCGCTGAAGCAGTCCGATCAAAGCAAGCTGATGTGAAGGATCTATAGGAAGGAAACCATGTCGAAGATCAAAGTAGAAGGTACCGTCGTTGAATTAGATGGCGATGAGATGACCCGAATCATCTGGGACTTCATCAAGAAGCAATTGATCCTTCCTTATCTAGATATAAACCTCGAGTATTACGACCTAGGCATCGAGCATCGTGATGCCACAAACGACCAAGTCACAATTGATTGTGCAAATGCGATCAAGAAGCATGGCGTTGGCGTGAAGTGCGCGACGATCACCCCAGACGAAGCGCGTGTAAAAGAGTTCAATCTCAAGCAGATGTGGAAGTCACCGAACGGAACAATCCGAAATATCCTCGGTGGCGTTATCTTCCGCGAGCCGATCATCATCAAAAACGTTCCGAGGTTGATTCCTCACTGGAGCAAGCCGATTGTCATCGGCCGTCACGCATTCGGTGACCAATATCGTGCGACCGATTTCAAGGTTCCAGGAGCTGGAAAGTTGACTGTGACCTTCACGCCTGCTGATGGATCGGCCCCGATGGAGTTCAATGTATTTGATTTCCCAAGTTCTGGCGTTGCCATGACGATGTATAACTTGGATCAATCAATCCGCGATTTCGCTCGAGCATCCTTCAATTATGGATTAACTCGAAAGTATCCGGTCTATCTATCAACCAAGAACACAATCCTCAAGGCTTACGACGGTCGATTCAAAGATATCTTCGCTGAGATCTTTGAGAGTGAATTCAAAGCAGAGTTCGACAAACTCGGACTCGAATATGACCATCGCCTAATCGATGACATGGTTGCAACATCTCTCCGCTGGGAGGGTGGCTATATCTGGGCTTGTAAGAATTACGATGGCGATGTCCAGAGCGATACCGTCGCCCAAGGTTATGGCTCGCTAGGTTTGATGACATCCGTTCTTATGACTCCAGATGGAAGAACGGTAGAAGCTGAGGCAGCTCACGGAACTGTCACAAGACACTATCGCGACCACCAAGCAGGTAAGGCGACCTCAACAAATCCAATCGCCTCTATCTTCGCTTGGACCCAAGGTCTACAACACCGCGCAAAGCTAGATAACACTCCTGAAGTAGCGAAGTTCGCTTCGACTCTAGAGCGAGTATGTATCGAAACAGTTGAGAGCGGGAAGATGACCAAAGATCTAGCGCTTCTTATCAGCAACGATGCGCCTTGGTTGAACACCCAAGAGTTCCTCGCTGCTATCGATGAGAACCTACAGAGAGCAATGAAATAAGGTGTATAGAAGTAAGGCGTAAATAAGTAAGAAGGCTCCAATAAAAAAGCCCCCGATATCTCGGGGGCTTTTTCTATTACTTATTAACTGATGCGCTCTCCATTTGTGGCGCTAAAGAGATGGATGGAATCTGCCTTAGCAGATACGGTCACAGTCTGACCGGCCTTCGGTGGGTTCTTTGGATCCCAACGGACGATGACCTGGGCGCCCTCATCGCTAGCGTTGTTGAACTTAACCGCGCTATCGAGTGGCTTTCCATATACGAATGCATCTGCGCCAAGCTCTTCTACTACTTCGACTTGAACTTCGAAACCCTTAGAGGCGGGTGCGAATCCTTCGGGACGGATTCCAACGATTACGGAGTTACCTGCGCTAGATGGGACATCGACTTCTAGATGTCCAAGTTTCGCCTTACCACCAGAAACTGGTGCAACCAGAAGATTCATGGCGGGGGATCCGATGAAGCCAGCTACGAATGCATTGGCAGGGCGGTCATAAAGATTTCTTGGCGTATCGACTTGTTGTAGCAAGCCATCTTTTAGTACTGCAACGCGATCACCCATAGTCATAGCCTCGACCTGATCGTGAGTAACGTAGACAGTGGTGATACCAAGTCGGCGCTGAAGAGCGGCGATCTGCGTTCTTGTTGCTACGCGTAACTTTGCATCAAGGTTTGAGAGCGGCTCATCCATCAAGAAGACTTGTGGTTCGCGAACAATGGCGCGACCCATAGCAACGCGCTGACGTTGTCCACCAGAAAGCGCTTTTGGCTTACGCTCTAAATAAGGTTCAAGATCAAGTAACTTCGCAGCTTCAAGAACGCGGCGATCGCGCTCTTCTTTTGCGACTCCGGCAATCTTTAGCGCGAAGCCCATATTTTCTGCGACTGTCATATGTGGATAGAGCGCATATGACTGGAAGACCATTGCGATATCGCGATCTTTTGGCGCGACATTTGTAACATCGCGATCTCCGATATAGATAGCTCCGGTATCAATCTCTTCTAAACCTGCAAGCATTCGAAGTGATGTTGATTTACCGCAACCAGATGGTCCGACTAGAACGAGGAACTCACCATCATTGACTGTGAGATTTAATTTATCTACAGCAGGAGTTGTGGTTCCGGGATAGATGCGAGATGCATCTTTAAATACGACTGATGCCATTTTTTTCACTTCCTTCTCCGGGCAGGTACGTGCCCGACGGTCCGTTGGATGAAGCAAGGCCCCACCGCTTGGTGGGACGGGCGAAGGCTATGCGAGAGGTGAGCGTGAGGGAAGAGTCTTTCGCCTACTTTTTCCCGGTCGGCTACCCTTAGCCAGCCTATGGACCCCGATGGTGCGTTCTCGGTCGCTGCTTTCTCAAGCGACCTAATCGTTGTACTTCTTTTCATCCTGCTGGGCTCGATCTTCGTAGCGGCAGAGATTGCACTCATCTCGCTACGTGAAGGCCAGATAAAGGCGATGGCTGAGAAGGGTCGTCGTGGCAAGAAAGTCGCATATCTCGCCAGCCATCCCAAGAATTTCTTAGCTGCTGTTCAGGTTGGAGTTACTCTCTCTGGTTTTCTCTCTGCCGCATTTGGAGCAGATCAATTAGGAGATTACTTGATCCCGGTCCTAGAGGGCTGGGGGCTAAGCACAAGCGTTGCAGCTGGAATCTCATTGGTTCTACTGACTCTGGTGATCGCCTATTTCTCGCTAGTGCTTGGCGAACTAGTACCGAAGCGAGTCGCAATTTACAAGACAGAGAAGATTGCCCTTGCGGTAGCTACACCTGTCTCAATCGTCGCATTCATTTTCCGACCCCTGATCTGGCTCTTGGCACACTCATCTGACCTCATTTTGCGAGCATTTGGAATCGATCCCAAGGCATCGCGCGAGGAGATCACTGAGGAAGAGTTGGTTGACCTTGTTACTGGCCACAAGGCCCTCACTGAAGAGGAGCGCGACATCGTTGAGGAAGTTTTCAACGCAAGTGAGCGACAGGTCCATGAAGTTATGGTTCCGCGCACTGAGGTTGATTTCCTTGATGCTGGCCTCTCGCTAAATCAGGCGATAAAGGTTGCTGTCGAAAAGGCTCATTCTCGCTTTCCGGTCGTTCGTGGAAATAGTGATGAGGTCATCGGATTCATCCACGCTCGCGATTTATTAGATCGTCCCGAGAACAGTAAAACTGTTATGGATATTGTCCGTCCGATCATCTTCTTGCCGGGCACAAAAGGCGTACTTCCTGCGCTCTCTGAGATGCGCGCAAAGCGACAACAGATCGCAATCGTCCTCGATGAATATGGTGGAACCGATGGAATCGTCACCCTAGAAGATCTTGTAGAGACCCTAATTGGTGATATTCATGATGAATACGATGATCACTCGGAAGAAGTCTCGAATACCCCGAAGAGCGGCGTGTATGAAGTCGATGGACTTATCGCTCTAGAAGACCTAGCTGAGCAGACAGGCGTTGAGATTCCCGAGGGTCCTTACGAAACTCTCAGCGGTTATGTGATGCATGAGCTCGGTCGCATCCCTGAAATCAGCGATACCGTCGAAGTCCCAGGTGCTCAGATAAAGGTTATTTCGATGGAAGGTAAGCGCGTCGGCTCATTGCTATTGACGAGTACAAAGACAAGCGCGAGAAGCT
This sequence comes from Candidatus Nanopelagicaceae bacterium, assembly GCA_036752585.1. Classification (GTDB taxonomy): domain Bacteria; phylum Actinomycetota; class Actinomycetes; order Nanopelagicales; family Nanopelagicaceae; genus MAG-120802. Next base: position 2,198 of record DAIOSM010000007.1, on the reverse strand, counting down.
AATTCGAGCTGAGTACCTGAGAGAATAGTGGCGTGAAACGGATCCTCTCTGGCATTCAACCGACTGCTGAATCGCTCCACCTCGGAAATTATCTGGGTGCGGTGAAGCAATGGGTCGAACTTCAAGAGGGAAATGATGCTTTCTACTGCATCGTCGACCTTCATGCATTAACCGTAGAGACCGAACCTGCAACCCTGAGACGTCGCACACTTGCAGCAGCAGCTCAATTGATTGCATTAGGGCTCGATCCTAAGAAGTGCACCCTCTTCATCCAGTCGCATCTCTCTGAACACAACCAACTTGGTTGGATCTTCGAGTGTTTAACTGGTTTCGGTGAAGCGAGTCGGATGACCCAGTTCAAAGATAAGTCCCAGAAATCTGGCACGGATCGAACCGTGGTTGGCCTATTCACATATCCGATGCTGCAAGCTGCCGACATACTGCTCTACCAGGCAAATAAAGTTCCAGTTGGTGAGGATCAACGTCAACATATCGAGCTGACTCGGGATCTAGCACAGCGCTTCAACTCGAAGTATGGCGAGATATTTACCGTTCCAGAAGCCCACATCATGAAGGCCTCAGCAAAAATCAATGATCTCCAAGACCCAACTGCGAAAATGAGTAAATCGGCTGCATCCAATGCAGGTGTCATTGATATTCTCGATAGCGCTGATGTAAATGCAAAGAAGATAAAGAGCGCCGTTACTGACACTGGCAAGGAAGTTAAGTTCGACGAGAAGGAGAAGCCAGGAATCTCAAATCTCCTTACCATCCACTCTTCGCTCTCGGGAAGGTCGATCGCAGAGCTCGAAAATGAATTCGCTGGCAAAGGATATGGAGACTTCAAAGGCGCTGTCGCTGAAGTCGTCACAAGCTACTTCGCACCGGTTAAGAAAAAAGCTGAGGACTTACTAAAGGATGAAGAGGCGTTACTCGAGGTGTTGCGCGACGGAGCAGATAAAGCGCGAGCTGTGGCATCTAAGACTCTAAAGAGCACGTACGATGCCCTCGGTTTAGTTCCGGGCACACAATCTAGAAACTGAGATGCGTCTCCGCGTAGCCTTTTTGGCGCTCTCACTTCTCCTTCCCGCAACGATTGTTCATGCAGAAGAACCAACTCCTCGGATAGCGGTTGCATATGACATCGGCTTTAAAGGCGACGGTGGATTTAACGATGCCGTAAGCGCCGCTTTAGCAATCGCAAAAGATCGTTTTGACCTTGTACCTCCCTTTGTACGTGAAGTGCCCACAAGTGGAACTGCCGTAGATCGACTCTCAAAACTTCGCTTTCTTGCCAAAAGTGGCTATACCTTGATCATCACCGTTGGAAGTGGCTATCGCGAGACGGTCAGAAGAGTCTCTATGGAATATCCTGAAGTTCAATTCGCTCCAATAAATGACAAGACCCTCGGTCAATTGAACATATCGAATATCTATTTTGATGAGGTCGAAGCAGCGCGCATCGCGGGGACTATTGCAGGAGTTCGAAGTAGAACAAAAGTTGTAGCAATCGTTGCTGGATCTAAGGAGATAAATGAATCCTTCATCTCGGCGGCTCGAGGCGTAGAGGTGCTACAGATCCCATTCAGCGGCGATCTCGCCAGTTTTAGTGGAGCTTTTCAAAGAGCTGACGTCATCTACTCACTATGGGATAAAGATGCAAAGGTCTATGAAACGGTAATCAATAGGAGTTCCAAAACTCTATACATTGCGCGAAATCCAGATCAGCATTTTGCAAATCTCCAATCAAATCGAAGAGTTATTGCAGTAATAGAGAAGAAACTCACTAAACCAATCGCACAACTAGTCCGTCTTGGTCTAGAGAATCGCGCTCTGATTGATGTAGTCGATGAAGAGCGCGGAATCTATGGCAGGAAATATGGAGTAGCTAACGGTGGAATTACCTGGAAGCTCCGTCCAGGCCAACCTGCCGTTGAGAAAGCCTTAAGGAGCCTCAAAGGTTAAAGGCGGGGTTTAGAGTCCACCCCCGAAATCTGTGTCCCAAGGCACCAAAAGCGCGACATGAGAAATTCCCGAATCCTCCGGGTTAAGTAGCACTAAGGCCTTCCCGATAGGGTGCGCTCACGCTTCCCCAATTGAACGTTCAAACCCCTCGGGAGGAAATAACTTGAAGAGATCAACTCGTCTCATCGCTGTAGCGGTTGCAGCTTCACTCTCCGTTCTCGGAGTCACAGCTC